>NZ_JAPEID010000042.1:0-38269 GCF_028823755.1 Vibrio sp. VP6 | reverse complement strand
GCGCTTGCTCCTGCCCCCATTAAATTTGCCACTACAACATCGCGAACTAAACCCAGAACGCGGGAAATTAATGTCATAGCACTGACGATCATGCCTGACTTGAGTAGTCGTTTACTCACTGTAACCTCGGAATATCACTATAAGACAGCCAACCCTATACTGTTAAGCTCGTGGAGGCTCTAAATAGACGTCAAAAATATATCCGTTTATTGTTAGTTCTAAGCGGATAATTATTAGCATTGGTATAAAAATGCTGTTAGAATCCCCGCCATCTTAACCGCGATAACCTTTCATACCAAAATTTGTTTTGGTTTAGATGGGTTTTTGCACAAATCATTTGACATTTAGGCGCAAATGAGGGATATTCCTCGCCCTTAAATTGTCACAGAACTAAGTTTTTGGGAGTTAGACCCTTGGCAAATAGTAAATCTGCTAAGAAGCGCGCTATCCAAGCTGAGAAACGTCGTCAGCACAATGCTAGCCGTCGCTCAATGATGCGTACTTACATGAAGAAAACTGTTGCTGCTATCGAAGCAGGCGACAAAGAAGCTGCAACTGCTGCATTCGCTGTAGTTACACCTATCCTAGACCGCATGGCAACTAAAGGCCTTATTCACAAGAATAAAGCAGCTCGCCATAAGTCTCGTTTCGCTGCACAAATCAAAGCTCTTTAATAGACACTTGATTTTACAGTGAAGAAAAAACCGGCTTTATGTCGGTTTTTTTATAGCTAAAATTCGTCAAATCACGAATCCAAGATAAGAAAAAAGCTGGCACTGCCAGCTTTTGTTATTTAGAACGACTCAAATCTGCCAGTTACCTACCGTTGCCTAAACAACACAGATAACCCTTACGCATTTCAGTCTGTGCGATCAGTTTGCGCAATAAAGACCGTGAAGGGTTTGAATCAATGTCTTCACCTCATCACTTTTTAACGTGTAATACACCGTTTGCGCTTCTTTTCTCGTCGCGACCAATTCGTCACGACGAAGCCAAGCTAAATGTTGCGATAACGCCGACTGGCTTAATTCCAGTTTGGTACACAGCTCCCCAACGGACAACTCTTGGTTATGCAGCATACAAAGAATTTGTAGGCGTTGAGCAACACGACGGCTTTTGCGGAGTTTTTCTCCATTTCTTGTAGATTCATGTGTTGGACCTCTAGCTACAACTTACTTATTCCAACCCTGGCCAGCTTGTTGTGTTGCACTGATTTAATATCTCTAAGAACATCAAGATTCTTCTCCAGAGTCTTCTTTATTAGAACCTCTAAATTTAGCTTTAAAGCGATACATCAATTTTACCCACCAGCAGTGTTCACTGGGGCTTTATCGACGAGAAATAATTTTGCTCACTAAACCAAGTATCTTGAATTACTTAGGTATCATTTAGATTTATATTTTTATCGATAGTAATCTATTTATTTGAGCAACGATACGGGTTTACTCAAACATTTGACTGAAATCAGCATCACATACGTTTTTTACCGCAGGATGCTGAATCATTCGCTCGGCGAAAATAACGTAATACTCTTCTTTCAAATCCTCAACATGACCGATCAACTGTAGGCTGCGGTCATCTTCGATTTCTGACATGTAAACCGTCGGCGCCAAAAAGATCACATCATCACGGTATCTCGCAAAGGCTTTCATCAACGCGACGTCATCAAACTCTCCCAAGACATCAGGTTGTAATCCTTGGCGATCAAACCATTGAATGACTTTTCGCCCCATTGCCGTTCGACTTGCTGGGATCAACAGCTTTTTCTTTTCCAAAATTTCAGGGAACTTCACGTCTGGAATGTCAGAAGATGCAAAGAAACTCATGCTACTCTCGCCAAGCTTCTTACTATAAAGGCCTGGGCTTTGCGTCGAGTCCACCGGGCAATCAGAAAGAATCATATCCAACTTGTGCTGCGATAGCCGTTCTAATAACAGTTCGTGCGTCGACTCGTAACAACGTAAGTGGATACTGTTGTCTTCAGGCACGGTTGTCATCAGTACTTTACTAACTAGCCGTTTTGACAGCGCATCGGCTACACCAACTTCAAACAAAATGTTGGAGTGCTGACTGTAGTTCACAATATCAAGCATCTCATAGCTTAAACCAAACATACGATCCGCATATTTGAAGACCAATTGTCCGAGTTCTGTTGGTTCTACAGTACGGCCGTTTCGCTTGGTTAGCTTGCCTTTCATCCGCTCTTCAAGCGCTTTGATTTGCCCGGTCACCGTTTGAGGAGTGAGAAAAAGCGCATCCGCGGCCTTGGTAACAGAGCCTTGCTTGCACACCATCCAGAAGTAATAAAGATGGTTGTAATTTAGATGTGACATCGGCCAATTCCAGAAAAGAAGGTGATGCTTTTTATACCAAATGTGACAGAGACAGACAAGATACTCGGCAAAACCATCACTTTAACCAACTAAAATTAAGTTTTACCGAAAATACAATCTCAGTATTGTCATAAAACTTGAAGTAAAACGCACTTTTTATCGAATTTTCATCAAAAAAACCTCAGTTTATAAAACCAATAAAACCTATATTTTTCAATAAATTAAAACAGGATAATCCGCTATCTTTTTGGAACTATTAAAAAGCACAATAAAAAGTGCCCACAGAAATCAATCTGTAATATTACTGAAATATTTGTTCTCTAACATCGCCCGAAGTTTCAACTTAAGACCGAAAAACGAACTTAAAGGTCAACGGAGAAAATTATGATGAACCAAGCTACTTCAACAGCAGCGCCTATCTCGAGCACGACTCGTTGGTTACGCTGGGCTAACTTGGCATTCATGCTGTATCTGCTTCTTCTAGCAGTATCTATGGTTGGTAGCGGTTTCAAATGGGCAACTGGCGACCAAGCAAAAGTATTGTTTGAGTTTGCATCTCACCCTATCGCTGGTCTTATGATCGGCCTAGTAGCAACAGCCCTAATCCAATCCTCAAGTACTGTAACTTCTATTATTGTGGGCTTAGTTGCAGGTGGTCTACCTGTAGAGACAGCGATTCCAATGGTAATGGGTGCCAATATTGGTACCACAGTGACCAATACTTTGGTTTCACTAGGTCACGTACGTTGTAAGGAAGAATTCAAGCGCGCATTTGCTAGTGCGACGATCCACGACTTCTTTAACCTTCTTGCTGTTCTGATCTTCCTTCCTTTGGAAATGATGTTCGGCATTCTAGAGAAAATTTCTCACTGGTTGGTTTCGCCACTATTGAACACTGGCGACATGAGCATGAAGGGTTTTGACTTCATCAAGCCAATCACTAAGCCTGTTGTTTCTGCTATCAAAGAACCGCTATCAACATTTGGTGACACCATGGGTGGCGTGGCTCTAATTGCTTTAGGCATCGCTACAATCTTCGTTGCTATCACAGTAATGGGTAAGCTAATGAAGAGCCTAATGGTTGGCCGTGCTCGCGATATTCTGAAGAATGCAATTGGTCGTGGTCCTATCCACGGTATCGTATCAGGCTCGATCGTGACGGTGTTGGTACAATCTTCATCAACAACAACAAGCTTGATGGTTCCACTTGTAGGTACTGGTGTTCTTAAAGTTCGTGACATTTACCCATTCACTCTAGGTGCGAACATCGGTACATGTATCACTGCGCTACTTGCAGCTACCGCCGTATCTGGTGAGTTTGCTGTGTTTGCTCTTCAGATTGCGCTAGTACACTTAACCTTTAATATTTTGGCGACACTGTTTATCTTTGGTATTCCGTTCTTACGTGAAATCCCAGTAAAAGGCGCTGAAATGATTTCAGAGCTTGCTATCAAAAACAAAGCCGTTGTGGGTGGCTACCTGATGTCTGTATTCATCATTCTGCCAGGCGCAATCCTTGCTCTGACAACCTGATAATACCAACCATCGCTTATTGTTTAAGGCTCCACGCTGTGGGGCCTTTTTTGTATCTGTAATCATGATGCAAAAATGAGAGCTGATGTAACTCCGATTGAGACTGAGAAATATTTGTTGTTCAAACCAAACACTCAATGATAATTTGGCTCCACCTCTTTCAATACAATCACCGTTAGCCAAAAGTACAGAGACGGTCATATACACAGTGGATAACGGCTCTTGCCTCCCATAGTTGTCTTCGATGACTGACAGGTACTCTGCGCTTAGTTGAAAAGGTCTTACCTTCACATGGAGTTGAACGACATGGCTCAGTTTAATGAACCAATTTCTAGCCAGCTATTAGCAATAGATGAAAACCTCACTCAATTAGTCACTGATATTGATATTCTTAGCAGCGTAAACCCGCTTAATTACGCCCAAGAGCGAGAAAGGTTCATCAGTAATAAGTACTCGCAAGAACCTAACTTTCAGTACCAGAAAGCGCCTCTTGACACTCATCAGTCAAAACGCCGTTTGTACGAATTGCCTTTGGAACACATCGAAGATGCTCAGTTACAAAAGCTTTATGAGGATGTCATTCAGTCTTACGCCGACAAACTTGATCAAGTCAACACCATAGGTACGCAAGAGTTCCTATACAACTCTCTGCTCTATTACGGTGAACCAAGTGCGAAAGACATTGCTAACGCACATTTCATTTTGCATCTGCCGACAGAAGAAGAAAGCAAACCAGAGCATGATAGCCGCTCCATTGCTCATTTCATGCAAAGCTTCGCCGATAAAAATGGGTACGAATGTGAAATTCAAATCTTAGATGGTATGCTAGCAAACGCTTTGGTGTCAGGCTCTCGAGTGAAGATTAACAGCGCTGCGCACATCACAACTGACGAGCTTGAAGCACTCGCACACCACGAGATGGGCGTGCATTTGCTAACTACGCTTAATGGCCGTCAACAGCCACTTAAAGTGCTTAGTTTAGGTTGCCCTGCCAATACCAATACGCAGGAAGGGTTGGCCATTTTGTGTGAGTACCTCTCTGGACACTTCAGTATCAAACGTTTAAGAACCTTAGCTCTTCGCGTGCTAGCTGTAGAATCTATGATTAAAGAGCGCGATTTCCGCCATACCTTTATGTTGCTGAAGGAGCAGTACAAAGCGTCTGACGTTCAAGCCTTTACTATTACTTCGCGCGTATACCGCGGAGGTGGCTTAACTAAAGATTATTTGTACCTGAGAGGATTTAGAGAAGTGCTCAACGCGTACGATAAGCTAGGGGATGATTTTTCACTGCTGCTATGTGGTAAAACGGAATTGAAGTATTTCGATCTGATCCGTTCTCTCGTTAATAAAGGGATTTTCACACAACCGAAGTTCATTAGCCCTGCGTTATCGACTCCGAAGCAAACTAACCCGATTCATCGCTATATCGTTAGCGCATTGAAGTAACGAAACTCAAACGCATCGCAAAAGCAAAAAAGCTCCATTCGGAGCTTTTTGTAGTATCAAGAACCAGCGTGATTACACTGAGAATGGATAACGAATTGGATCGTGGTGTTCGTACCCTTCTACCCAAAAGTCATCCAGTGTCACCCAAGTTTCCAAATCTTCTAGAGATTTAATCTCCGGATTGATATGGAATGTTGGTGCTTGCAACGGTTCACGCTTCAACTGAACATCGCGCATCAACTCAAGCTGATCTTCATAAATGTGCGCGTTAACGATTTTATGGAAGGCCTGACCTGGCTTCTTACCCGTAATTTGCGCCATGATCGCTAAGAACACATAAACTTGAACCATGTTGAAGTTCAATCCAAGCGGCACATCGCACGAACGCTGTGTACTGTTGAGATACAAAGTGTCATCCAGTAGCGAGAAATGATGACTGTACATACAAGGTCGCAAGCACCCCATATGGAACTCACCAGGGTTGTAGAAGTTCAAGATTTCACCACGGTCATCAACACCGCGAGTCAAATCATCCACAATCTTGCGTAGCTGGTCGATATGACCACCATCAGGCTTTGCCCATGCACGACCTTGAACGCCGTACACACGGCCCATGTCGTCTTCACCCTTACGGTATGGGTTATTCAACCAAGCGTCGTTTAGGTTGGCGTTCGCATCCCACGTTTTGGTGCCTAATTTACGGAAATCTTCAGCATTATCATAACCACGAATGTAGCCAAGTAGCTCAGCCACTGCTGCTTTCCAAAAACTTTTACGCGTCGTTACCAATGGGAATTGATTGTTCGCAACATCGTAGGTTAAATCCGCGTTGATTACCGTCAGGCAACGCTTACCTGTACGTTCATTTTCAACCCAAACACCTTGATCAACGATGCGTTGACACAAATCTAAATACTGTTTCACACCAATACCTTACTTCGTTTTAACTTGAGCTTTGTCTTGGTAAAGACCACGTTTGTAAGCCCAAACCATCATCAGAATACCCAACACGATCATTGGCGTTGATAGAATTTGTCCCATCGAAATATAACCACCAAATAGACCAAGCTGAGCATCCGGTTCGCGAACGAACTCGACTAAGAAGCGGAATGTACCATATCCAGCTAAAAATAGCCCTGACACCGAACCCAATGGGCGAGGCTTTTTGATGAACCAGTTCAAGATGAAAAACAGCACTACGCCTTCTAACAGCATTTCATACAGTTGCGATGGGTGACGTGGTAAAGGCCCGCCATTTGGGAAAACGATAGCCCAAGGAACGTCTGTTACACGCCCCCAAAGCTCGCTGTTCATGAAGTTACCCATACGGCCCATACCCAAGCCAAATGGCACTAACGGCGCGACAAAGTCCGCTACACCAAAGAAGGTACGACCGTTCTTGTGTGCATACCAGAACATTGCCGTAATCACACCCAACAAACCACCGTGGAACGACATACCGCCAGTCCAAACTTTGAAGAGATACAAAGGATCATCTAAAAACAGTTCAAAGTTATAGAAGATAACGTAACCGACGCGACCACCGATGACGACCCCTAAGAAGCCCGCGAAAAGTAGATCAGAGACTTGCTCTCGAGTCCAGCCGCTGCCTGGTTTGTCAGCACGACGGTTCGCCAACCACAATGCAAACATGAAACCGACGAGGTACATCAAACCGTACCAACGAATTGAAACAGGACCAATAGAGACTAAAACCGGATCAATATTGGGAAATTGAAGGTATCCCTGAGACATAAATCATTCTCTTCTTATTTACAAATAAAACCAATATACCCAAGTCACCTCAAATGCTCGGTTCAGCGTGAATAACTTGGGAATAAACTTACAGCAGCATTGTTGCTGCAACAAACATCAAGAATATTGCGAATATTTTCTTTAATACCGCAGTAGGAAGATTGGTCGCGAGCTTCGCCCCCACTTTCGTGGTCAACATCGAAGTCATCGCAATCGCAAGTAACGCAGGAAGGTAAACATAACCAATACTGTACGCAGGTAAACCTTCAACCTTATAGCCGTGCAAAATAAAGCCGATCATGCCAGAGATGGCGATGATGCAGCCACAAACTGACGATGAGCCGACCGCTTTACGCATTTCTACGCCGTGCTTGTTGAGAAAAGGCACAGATAAAGAACCACCACCGATACCAGCTAAGCTAGAAACCACACCAATTCCCGTTCCGTACATCATAGTGACCGGACTACTCGGCATTGGCTTCTCACTTTTTACTTTAATGGATCGGAACATCTGTACAGCTAGACACAGTACAATGACACCAAATACTTTCGGCAAGTAATGCGTTGGGATCCATTCGGCAATGTTGGCACCAACAAAACCGCCAATCACCACTCCGGGCATTAGCCACTTCACAACAAACATATCTACGTTGCCAAGTTTAAGATGGTTGAGAGCAGAAGAACCTGATGTGACGATGATGCTTGCCAGAGATGTCGCAAGCGCCATGTGCATGCTCATTTCTGGAGAAATGCCCGCCCAAGGCAGCAAAAATAACAACGCAGGTACGACGATTAATCCGCCCCCAATGCCGAGTAGCCCCGCCATCACACCAACAAAAGCGCCCAGCGCCAGCAATAACAAAAATAAAGAGACGGTCACGATTACCTACTTTTTCCCTGCACGAACGAAGCCTGCAAAACCTTGTTGGATAAAGAAATCATGCATCATTTGATGAATCTCCTCTCCGTACGATTTTGTCATCGCCTGTTCTGCTAGTTTTTCTAGTTCCTGTTGTTGGCTATGACGAATCAAATACTTCACCTTAGCCACGTTAGATGTGTTCATACTTAAGCTGGTGTATCCCAACCCAAGTAATAAGAGCGCACCAAATGGATCACCGGCTAATTCACCGCAGATGCACACTGGCACATGATATTTATCGCACACGTCATGAATCTGTTTGAGTGCTAACAGCACTGCCGGATGCATGGATTCATAGACATCAGCGACGCGGGAATTGTTCCGATCCACCGCCAGTAAATACTGAGTTAAGTCGTTAGTACCAACAGAGACAAAATCCACTCGATGCGCGATGGCAGGAAGCAGATATACCATCGATGGCACTTCTATCATCACCCCGACTTTTGGAGCCTGGATACGCTCATCAAGCAAGACAACTTCGCTGTAGGCTTGGTTGATCAGCGTCATCGCATCATCCAGCTCTTTAATACCAGATACCATGGGTAACAAGATACTTAAATTACCACTTTCAGCACTGGCTCTTAGCATCGCACGCAATTGAATCAAAAAGATATCAGGATGATCTAACGTAAAGCGAATCCCGCGCCAACCTAAAAACGGATTGTCCTCTTCGATTGGCAGGTATGGCAATGGTTTATCACCACCGATGTCCAGAGTACGCATCACCACGCGTTGGCTCGAGTAGCTGTTTAATATTGCTCGATATTGATGATACTGCTCATCTTCCGATGGAAAGTGATGTTGAAGTAAAAATGCAATTTCAGTTCGATATAAACCGACACCATCGACGCCTGTATTAATGGCAATGTTGCTATCGGCACTGAGACCCGCATTCAGCATCACTTCAATGTGCTGGTTATCTAACGTTACGGCAGGTAACGCGAGATCTTTATTGACCATCGCGAAGAGCTCTGACTCTTCACTAACTAAACTGCGATACTCACGTAACAGCTGGCGGTTGGGCTCAAGAAAAATCTCGCCCGTATAGCCATCAACGATGCCTAATTTTCCGTTAACCACATCCGTATTGATGTTAGCGCCCATAACGGCCGGCACACCCAATGCACGCGAAAGAATTGCAGCGTGTGAGTTTGCGCCCCCTTCAAGCGAAACGACCGCTAATAAATGTTCTTTCGGCACCGATGCTAACAAAGTCGCAGTAAGCTCATTGGCCACTAAGATGATAGGACGATCGATGGCCGCATTCTCTTGCTCACTGTTGTGCAGAAAATACAGCAACCTTTGCCCCAACTCTCGGATATCTTGTGCTCGTTCACGCAAATACACATCTGACATACGAGCAAAGCGGTTTGAATAAGTTTCGACTACCTGACGCAAGGCCCAATCCGCTCGATCGCCTTTTTCAATCTGTTTCTTAAGATCGCCGCGCAACATTGGATCATTGAGCAAGTGGGTAAACAAATCGAATATCGCTAACGCATCTTTATTGATTTCGCTGTCGAACTTTTTCCGCATCCGGCGGAAATCATTCAGCGCACGCTCAATCGCTACCAGCAGCAGCTCTTGCTCTCGCTCTTTATCCAGCGTAGAAGACGGGAATACGTCCGACAAACTCGGCTGCGTGTTGTCAAACCAAAACTCTCCGATGGCGACACCTGTTGATGCAGGCAAGCCTTTAAGAACCGTCGGTTTTGAGGCTAATTGCCAATGGCCTAAACTTTGCGCGTGAGCGATGATCACGGCTAACTGTGCAGATAAGGTCACTAAGAAAGATTCTTCCATCTCACTAAACAATCGTGGCGTCTTTTGCTGAATGACTAATACACCTAATACTTGTTTGCGATGGATGATTGGAGTGGCGAGGAAAGAGTGATAAACCTGTTCACCAAGCTGCGGGAAGAATTTAAATTCAGGGTGTTTTGAGGCTTCTGCGAGGTTAAGAGGTTCTGCGCTGCGTTTAACGAGACCAACTAAACCTTCATTGAAATTAATGTGGATGCTATCGCCTTCAAAAATAAGGCCTTGAGTTGCCATCAACTCAAGGCGCTGCATTTCTTCGTTGGCGAGATAGATAGTACAGCACTCAGTGCGAAGGGCGGCACAAGTCTCTTTTACCAATATATCGAGTGCCAGATGCACATCATCGACTCTGGAGACTTTCTCAACTATTTCCCTTAGCTGGCTGAGCATGACTATCCTCTACGTTGTTGCTTTTTTCTTTTCCCTTTCGCTTTTCTCTCTCGAAAAGGCATGGCTAAAGATGCAAACTCTTTCATCGCTCGACGATAAACATCACGCTTGAAAGAAACAACTTGCCTAACTGGATACCAATAGCTCACCCAGCGCCAACCATCAAATTCAGGGGATTTCCCGCGCTGCATATTGATGCGCGATTCATCGCATTCCAATCGCAGCAGAAACCATTTCTGTTTTTGGCCGATACAAACAGGCTTGGAGTCCCAACGCACCAATCGCTTTGGTAGTTTATATCTTAACCAATGACGACTTGTTGCAATGATCTTAACGTCTTTTTTCGTTAATCCGACTTCTTCATACAACTCCCTGAACATCGCCTGTTCAGGTGTTTCACCTTCGTCAATCCCACCTTGTGGAAATTGCCATGAGTGTTGCCCGTATCGTTTAGCCCAGAAGACCTGACCATGGTTATTACATATCACAATACCAACATTCAGTCGGTAACCATCGCCATCTATCACTGGCTAACCTCTATGAATAATTTTTTATTACCGTGATTTTTCCACATATCCCCATTACTAGCAAACTTACTGATGTGATATGAGCAAGATTTATTACCTTTTCACCGTTATTGGATATCTTTTAATCAAATTAAAGTTTATCAACACAAGAGTGAGACATTGCCCACATTTATTCACCTTTTCTGTGAATAACTTTGTGAAGAATTCCATATCAACTCCGATTTTCAATCAAAAGCATTATTCTCTTACTCATCAATAAAAATAACGACCAATCATAACTCAATGATAAATATAAACTTAAAAACAAACCTGGTGATAAAACGATCTTGTCAATTCTGATGTTCTTTTCACCAAACTCAGATCGGTCAAAGATCAACCGATCGGTTATTTATCCACACATTCATTCTCTAACTTCATGACATCTACATAAAATCAAGCCTAAAAACGTTTCAAAACCCCTGTTTATTCATCCAGCCCATCAGTAGATCCACTTATATGCACCTATATCTGTGGATAAGTTATGAATTGATCATTCTTAATCCATCTCGATGAAATCTTGGACAGTAGATTTTGTTGAAATTTGTTAGACTAGGATTTTTCCATTGTCATGCAGTTATTATGAAACCAGAACCACAATCAGAAGCGGAGTTAATGGAACGCGCTCACGATATTGCCGGACTCAGTTTTGCGGAATTAGCGGACGAAGCAGAGATGATCGTTCCAGAAAACCTCAAACGCGATAAAGGCTGGGTGGGACAATTGCTGGAATGGCATTTGGGCGCTCCTGCGGGTAGCAAACCTCAACAAGACTTTTCCAAACTTGGTATCGAGTTAAAGAGCATTCCAATTGGCTACAACGGACGACCGTTAGAAACTACATTTGTATGCGTTGCACCCTTAACTGGTGTTCAAGGACTGACATGGGAAACCAGCCATGTGCGCAATAAGCTCTCGCGCGTATTGTGGGTACCTGTGGAAGGTGAACGAGAAATCCCCCTTGCCGAGCGTCGTGTAGGGACACCTCTTATTTGGTCGCCAGATAAAGAAGAAGAGCAGATCTTACGAAATGACTGGGAAGAACTGATGGAAATGATCGTCTTTGGCAAATTTGATCAAATTTCAGCCAGACATGGCGAAGCGCTTCACTTACGCCCAAAGGCCGCTAATGCCAAAGCACTAACTGAAGCCTATAGCTCCAACGGGAAACCAATGAAGACGCTACCACGAGGCTTTTACCTGCGAACACAATTCACCGAACAGATCTTACTGAAGCACTATATCAATGTGCAATCTGAGTAACTCATCTGTTCACTCTAATGGGTAACCAACGATAATTCGATATCGCAGTAAGAGGCAGTACCCTCACTACCGCACTCATCGTAAGCGTTGTGTAACCGCAAATAAGCTTTGTCGATACCTAACCTGAGCAGCTCTTCTTTCACCAAATCTAAAGAACCAAAATGAAGCGGTTCCTCTCCATCTTTAATCGGCTCTAGCTGGTGCTTGTATTCCACAGCTAGCAAATAGTCAGAGACATCGGAACACCCAATGACAAATACTTTGGGTAACGTATAGGTGTCTTTATGTTGACCATGTAGCCACATGTCCAGTTGATGCTTCTGCATAGTGCACCTCCTTCACAAGATCTTTTTAGTGTAGTTGGGGGATGAATACCTTTCGAGCCACACTTGCGCTTATACGTAAATGATTTGCGATAGCGACCAAAAATCCCATATATTGATGGATAACCTATTCAGTTGGCTATTTTTCAAGGAAGTGAAATGCAATACACCAAACTACCGCACTCATCACTCGAGATCAGTAAAATCTGCCTCGGCACTATGACTTTTGGTGAGCAAAATACCGAACAGGAAGCTTTTGAGCAGCTCGACTTTGCTGTCGATCATGGGGTGAACTTCATTGATACCGCAGAGATGTACCCTGTTCCGCCAAAAGCAGAAACACAAGGCCTAACGGAACAATACATCGGCAACTGGCTGACAAAATCCGGCAAGCGAGAAAAAGTCGTTCTAGCGACAAAAGTGGCAGGGCCGCGCAATGTGCCTCACATCCGTGAAAACATGAGTTTAAATCGTCGCAATATCCATGATGCCATCGACTCTAGCCTTCAACGACTCCAAACCGATTACGTAGATTTGTACCAACTTCACTGGCCACAGCGTCAAACTAACTGCTTTGGCCAACTCAACTACCCTTACCCAGACAAGCAAGAAGAAGTGACGTTAATTGAAACCCTAGAAGCATTAACTGAACTGGTTAAGATGGGTAAAGTGCGTTACATCGGCGTATCTAACGAAACACCTTGGGGGGTGATGTCTTTGCTTCGTTTAGCGGAGAAGCATGATTTACCGCGTATCGTTTCAATTCAAAATCCATACAATCTACTCAACCGCAGCTTCGAAGTGGGTTTGTCTGAAATCAGCCATTATGAAGGTGTCCAACTGTTAGCGTATTCACCTCTGGCGTTTGGTTGTTTGAGTGGTAAATACTTACATGGCGCAAAACCAGAAGGTGCACGCTGTACTAAGTGGGAGCGTTTCGCTCGTTACTTCACGCCTCAAGGCGTCAAAGCGACAGAAGCATACGTGAACTTGGCGCGTGAGCATGGCCTAGATCCTGCGCAAATGGCATTGGCGTTCGTCAATCAACGTCCATTTGTCGCTTCCAACATCATCGGCGCGACCAACCTTGATCAACTTAAAGCCAACATTGACAGCATCGATATCAAGCTTAGTGATGAGCTGTTAACAGACATTCAAGCGATCGGTACTACCTACTCTAACCCATGTCCATAAAAGCAAACAGGCTGACCACATAGGTCAGCCTGTTAATAGCACTTAGAACAAATCTATTTCGATATGCGTTTACAGCGTGTTGAGCTTTTAGGGTTAACTAAAGCGTAATGTTGGAAGCTCAACACGCTATAGATTACGTCGGTATTCGCGCAGTTAGCACTCGACGAAGATGACGAACTCGACGTTCAACTTTAACCGCTTCAGGCACGCTGGTTTGAGTAACTCGCCCTTCACGATCTAAACCAATATCCCTTAATAAATGAACATTGGTCCATGGAACATCATGAGAACTGCGGCGCACGGTACGTTGCCATTCTCTCTCTTCACGTTTTAAATCCGCTTTAATAAGCAAAGTCGCCAATGTTAAGTAAATTGAGTGACGCATAATTTTTCTCCAATTAAACGATAAATGATCGACTGGGAAAAATAGTACGCAGAGACACAGAGAGATCTGTTGAGACTAAGCCGCTACTTTTCCGCAGCCTAGTAAACATAAATTAGGTTACGGATTAATTTTTATCTTGTGAGCCAGTGGTATCGTTAATATCCGATTTAAAAGCTATCGGAGATTTAGACATACGATCAGCGCAAGCAGTGGTGTTAACAACGTAATGTTTCATCTTGCGCCTCCTAGCTAAAAAAATAATCCGTGTGTGAAGTGATATAACTCAACGAGTTATGGCCAAATTGTAAGCGTTGATGAATATATATCAAACAATTTCTATGCTTTCGATAAAAAACAAATCAATACCCTGAAGATAAGTTGCATATGTTTTTTCATATAACATATTCATCTAGGGAATATATAAAACTTCGAGTTTTATAAATCAGAACGTATACAACGAAAAAGAGCGACCAGCAAGGTCGCTCTTTCAATTCGATTCACTCATTGAATTACATCGCTTGATCGGAAATCAAGTTGTGCTTGTTAAGTAGTCGATACATGGTTGCACGCGACACACCAAGTTCTTTCGCCGCATTGGAAACTTGACCTGAGTGCGACTCCAACACAACCAATAACGCATCACGCTCACTCTTTTCACGAATTGATTTCAAACTGCGTTTTGAATCATTACGTTGCGGCAAATCGAGATGATGCTCTTCAATCATCACGCTGTCAGACATCAACACCGCACGCTTAACTTGGTTCATCAACTCGCGAACATTACCAGGCCAGAAGTAACGAGTCAGAGCTTTCAAAGCGTCCTCTGAGAAACTTTTTGCTTGAGAGTTGTACTCTTTAGAGAACTCTTGCAGATAGAAGCGAGCTAATAGTGCAATGTCGCTCGCACGCTCTTTCAAGCTTGGTACGTTGATACGAAGTACATTGATGTAATGGTACAACTCTTCGTTGAAGTCGCCATCAATCAAGGCTTTTTCTACGTCTGACGAGTTAGCAGCAAGAATACGCACATTCACATTCTTCACACCTTCGCGCGTTTCAATCGTGCCCTCTTGCAAAAACCTTAACAGGTTCATTTGCTGGTCCTTCGAAATGGTCAGAATGTCATTAAACAACACAGTACCGCCATCTGCTTGTTCCAACAGACTTGGGCCCATCTCAGCATCCGCAGCAATACCAAAGACTTCCGCTTGGAAACGTTGCTCATTCAAAGCGCGGCAGTTAATCGACATAAAGGGCTTATGAGAACGGGAAGATACTTTGTGAATTGCACGAGCAACCGCTTCTTTACCAGTACCGCTCTCGCCAGAGATCAGAATACTCACGTCCGTAGGACCAATTCGCTTAACTTGATCGCGTAAGCGCTTCATCGGGATAGATTCGCCAATCAGCCCCATATCGAGGCTATTGCCAAAGCTTGGCCAAACTTTTTTCTCTAGCTTGAGCATACCAAGTTGGTGGCCGATGGTACTCAACAGTTGGGCATCTGGGATTGGGGCAGTAAAAAAGTCGATACAGAAGTTAACGATGAACTGGCAGATGGTGTCTGTGCCGAGCTGAGACTCACGAATAAACGCCAGCCAACGCACGTGCTTATGAGAACTCACTAAGTTTGCCAGACCATTCAAGCTAAACTCGTCATGGCTCAGGTCAACGATACCGATACAAGGCCCAATATCTTCCAATAACGTGTTAGCTTTGCGTAAGTCGCCTACTTGGTGACACTTCCAGCCAACTTGTTCCAGTACTGATAACCAAGGCTCATAAGTACCGCCAACTACCACAAGCGATCCCGGGATGGAATCCATCTTAAACTGCCCAGCCATTCTCTAACCCTTATTCTTTTGTTGATAGAAATTTCGCGCCACAAACCCATCTTTGCGAACGGGTAACATTATCGAGACTACGACGCTCGAAGTCTGTCTCAATATTAAGACTATGCAATAGATTGAGATTTGGCGAATACTTATTTGCATATGCCATCAAAATCAAAATGCAACCTATTGAATTTTAGGAAATTAAAGATACAAAAAAACCACCCGAAGGTGGTTTTTTTGTCATTGTTCAGCAAAGAATTACGCTTGTGGGCGCATTGCAGGGAACAAGATCACGTCACGGATAGTGTGCGTGTTAGTTAGCAGCATAACTAGGCGGTCGATACCGATACCTTGACCTGCTGTTGGTGGTAGACCGTGCTCTAGTGCAGTGATGTAGTCTGCATCGTAGAACATCGCTTCGTCATCACCAGATTCTTTTGCTTCAACCTGTGCTTTAAAGCGCGCGTCTTGGTCTTCTGCATCGTTAAGCTCTGAGAAGCCGTTTGCTACTTCACGGCCACCGATGAAGAACTCAAAGCGGTCTGTGAAGAATGGGTTGTCATCGCTACGACGTGCCAGTGGAGAAATATCCGCTGGGTAGCCAGTGATGAACGTAGGCTGCATTAGTTTAGGTTCTGCAGTTTCACCGAAGATCTCTTCAAGAAGCTGACCACAAGTCCAGAAAGGTTCTACTTCAACGTGAACAGATTTCGCGATAGAAACCATTAGTTCGCGGTTTTGTAGATCTTCTTCCGTTAGCGCTTGGATTTGAGCGTGGTCTGGGTTGTAGTGTTTGATTGCTTCAAACATGCTCATGCGAGCGTACTTACCGCCAAACTCAACAGTATCTTCACCGTAAGGCATTGATGTTGAACCTAGAACTTCTAGTGCTACAGAGCTTAGTAGTTCCTCAGTGAAGTCCATTAGATCTTTGTAATCCGCGTACGCCATGTAGAATTCCATCATTGTGAATTCTGGGTTGTGACGTGGAGAAAGACCTTCGTTACGGAAGTTACGGTTGATTTCGAATACGCGATCAAAGCCACCAACAACTAGACGCTTCAGGTATAGCTCAGGCGCAATACGCAGGTACATTGGCATGTCTAGCGCGTTGTGATGCGTAATGAATGGGCGAGCACTTGCACCACCAGGGATCACGTGCATCATTGGCGTTTCAACTTCCATGAACTGTTTAGAGATCATGAAGTTACGAATTGCAGACATAACTTTAGAACGTACAACGAATGCATTACGAGAATCTTCGTTAACGATTAGGTCTACGTAACGCTGACGGTAACGCATTTCTTGGTCAGTCAGACCGTGGAACTTCTCAGGAAGTGGACGAAGTGCTTTTGTTAGCAACTCGTACTCTTCCATATTCACGTATAGGTCGCCTTTACCAGATTTGTGTAGCGCACCTTTAACACCGATGATGTCGCCGATATCAAGACCTTGGTATTTCTCTTTCAGTTCTTTTTGAACTTCTTTGTCTGCGTAAGCTTGGATACGGCCAGATGTTTCTTGAATTACTAGGAATGGACCACGTTTTGCCATAATACGACCAGCGATCGCTACTACGTGGTTAAGCTCTTCTAGCTCTTCCTTAGTCTTTTCACCGAACTCTTTTTGAAGGTCGCCCGCTAGTGCGTCACGACGGAAGTCGTTTGGGTGGCCGTTTGCTTTGCAGCTCTTTCGGATTTCGTCCAGTTTAGCGCGGCGCTCAGCAATCAGCTTGTTTTCTTCTTGTACAGTTTCGTTTTGAACAGCATCAGTCATTTTCGATGTATCCTGTTTTTGTCGGTGAAAAGCTTTATAGGCCTGATTTCAGGCTAGCTTCAATAAATTTGTCCAGATCGCCATCAAGAACCGCTTGAGTATTACGGTTTTCAACGCCCGTACGGAGGTCTTTAATGCGTGAATCATCCAATACGTAAGAACGGATCTGGCTACCCCAGCCAATGTCAGACTTAGCGTCTTCATTAGCTTGTTTTTCCGCGTTTTGCTTTTGCAATTCAAGCTCAAATAGCTTCGCTCGAAGCTGTTTCATTGCCTGATCTTTGTTCTTATGTTGAGAACGGTCGTTTTGACACTGCACCACAGTATTCGTTGGTACGTGCGTAATACGTACCGCAGATTCAGTGGTGTTGACGTGCTGACCACCCGCACCTGACGCACGGTAAACGTCGATACGCAGATCAGCAGGGTTAAAGTCGATAGCAATGTTTTCATCAATCTCTGGGTAAATGAACGCAGACGCAAAAGACGTATGACGACGGCCGCCTGAATCGAATGGCGATTTACGTACTAAACGGTGAACACCAGTTTCTGTACGTAGCCAACCGTAAGCGTAATCACCAGAGATACGAACCGTTGCAGATTTAAGACCCGCAACCTCACCTTCAGATACTTCGATTACTTCCGCCTTGAAGCCTTTCGCTTCTGCCCAGCGTAAGTACATGCGTAACATCATGTTGGTCCAGTCTTGCGCCTCAGTACCACCTGAACCTGCTTGCAAGTCAATGTAGCAATCAGAGCTATCGTGGTCACCAGAGAACATGCGGCGGAATTCTAGCTGCGCAAGCTTCTCTTCCAACTCTGCAAGTTCTGGTTCGATTTCATCAAACGTTTCTTGGTCTTGTTCTTCAACAGCCAGTTCAAGAAGACCATCAACATCTTCTACACCTTGCTCTAGTTGATCAATAGTTTCAACTACGGCTTCAAGTGATGCACGTTCTTTACCTAGTGCTTGTGCACGTTCAGGCTCGTTCCATACATCTGGCTGTTCAAGTTCTGCGTTGACTTCTTCTAGACGCTCTTTCTTCGCGTCATAGTCAAAGATACCCCCTCAGGACATTCGTGCGCTCAGACACGTCCTGAAGACGGTTTTTAATGGGATTGATTTCAAACATGTTTGCTCAACATTTTAGAATAGAATTTAACCGAGAAATTCTACTGAAAAATGTGACGGAGATACAGGAAAATTTCGGCTGAGAAATCAGATTACGATTAGAGAGAGCACGGTCATAAAATTTCACACCCGCTTAAGGGCAACCGTACTCTATATTTAAGAAAAGCTTAGGTATTACTTGGCTTCGATGTGATCAATCATCAGTTGCAATGATTGGTTGCCACGAAATTCATTCACATCCAGCTTGTAAGCCAAACGTACAGTTTTGACCGATGCGTCAGGCCAACGGCGTAAATCGACGTTAAATGCAATTCCATCAATCATCACATTGGTCGGATGCCCTTTGTATAAAGGCTCCAACATCAGTTTAAGATGTTTTTCTCCCACCAATTTTTGGTGCAACACCTTAAACTCACCATCAAAGATTGGCTCAGGAAAAGCTTGTCCGAATGGCCCACCAGCGCGCAACTGCTCCGCAATGTGCATAGAAAACTCTTCCGGTTTTAACTCGCCATCAGTAAGAATCACGCCTTTTAGAGCCGCTTCGTCGAGCTCTTTTTTCACCACTTCATCGAATAAACGACTGAAACGCTCAAAATCTTGCTCTTTGATGGTTAAGCCTGCCGCCATCGCGTGACCGCCAAACTTGATGATCAAACCTGGATTTTGCGTATCGATGAAGTCCAACGCATCACGCATGTGTAATCCAGGAATCGAACGACAAGAACCCTTGATCGTCCCTTCACCACCGTCAGCAAAGGCAATGACTGGACGATGGAATTTCTCTTTGATACGCGAAGCGAGAATACCAATCACACCTTGGTGCCAATCGCGCTGGAACAGCGATAAGCCGTATGGCAGCTCGCTGTTTTCGCCAAACTGCAAACGTTCACAAAACGCCATCGCTTCTTGCTTCATGCCTTCTTCAATCTCTTTACGAGTCTGATTGAGCCCATCAAGCTCACTGGCCATGCGACGTGCGGCGTGGATGTTGTTACACATCAGTAGCTCAACACCAAAAGACATGTCGTCTAAACGGCCAGCGGCATTAATGCGCGGCCCCAATGCAAAGCCGAAATCCGATGCCACCAAACGTCGCGCATCGCGTTTCGCCACTTCAATCAGTGCCTGAATACCTGGGCGCGCTTTCCCCGCTCGAATGCGTTGCAAACCTTGATGCACCAGAATTCGGTTGTTCTCATCAAGCGGCACAACATCAGCAACAGTGCCCAGTGCGACAAGGTCGATCAGCTCCATCAGTTTCGGCTCTTGCATGCCTTGTTGAGCAAACCAGTTGTGTTTGCGCATGTGGACACACAACGCCATCATCAGATAGAACGCCACACCAACGCCAGCCAGCGCTTTAGAAGGAAACGCACAACTGTCGAGGTTTGGGTTCACCATCGCATCCACTTCTGGCAGAACTTGTCCTGGCAAATGGTGGTCTGTCACCAATACGGTAATGCCATTTTCTTTGGCGTAGCGCACACCTTCAATCGACGATACGCCATTGTCGACCGTCATGATCATTTCTGCGCCAAGTTCCAATGCTTGATCGACCACCTCTGGGCTCAAACCGTAGCCATCTTCAAAGCGGTTCGGCACCAAGTAATCGACGTTATTGCTGCCAAGCATACGCAATGCCAATACAGAAAGAGCAGAACTCGTTGCGCCATCTGCGTCAAAGTCACCCACCACGATGATGCGTTTTTGCTCTTGAATCGCTTGGAACAATAACTCAACCGCCTGCTCAATGCCGCCAAGCTTTTGGTACGAATGCAATCCACGAGCAGAGGTTTCTAACTGCGCGATGTCAGTAATACCGCGATTGATGTAAATGCGTTTTAAGATCGGAGGAATGGAATCTGGGAGAAGGGAAAGATCCGGTTCGGGACGTCGTTGAATTTCTATCATGCTTGAAAAGAGCCGACTATTGCGTCGGCTCTGCTCCTTAAAGGATTACAGTTGCTCTAAACGTTTCAGTAGTTCAGCTGGCGGTAAGTAACCACCAACCATCTCACCGTTTGGAAGGAAGATTGCAGGTGTACCTGAAATACCTAACTGACGACCAACGTTGTAGTGCGCTTGGATGGTCTCTTTACATTGTTCAAGATCTTTTGCTGGATTATCGAAAGTGCGGCTCACTTTCGCGTTATGCATCGCCGCTTTTGGATCTTCTGCACACCAAATCGTTGCCATTTGCTCAGCAACAGGCCCTGTCGCACCTTGGCGAGGGTATGCCATGTAACGCACAGTAATACCTAGATCATTGTAGCCCTGCATTTGGTTATGCAGACGAACACAGTAGCCACAAGTGATGTCAGTAAACACAGTCACCACGTACTTTTCGTTGTCCGCTTTGTATTCGATCATGCTGTCTGCAAACTTAGCAATTTTCTCAGCATTCAAAGGCGCTTGGCGTTCTGCGAGTACGTCTTTGTAACCGCCGTTGTCATCAATCGCGTATAGTGTACCTGCAATAAAGTGATCGCCATTGTTTGACGCAAACAATATGCCGCCGTTAGTTTGAATTTCTAGCAGGCCCGCCACGTCTGAAGGTTGAATATCAATAATAGACAAACCTAGTTTCGAGAACTTCGCTTTTAGCGCCGCTTCATCAAAGTGTTGTTGCGCCGTTGGCGCAGCCTGTTGTGCAGGAGTTTCGGTTTTTGCCTGACTTTCTTCCGCACCACACGCGGTAATAAAGAATGGTAAAGTCAGCAGAGTTAGTCGGCGTAATACGCTCATTAAAGTCACCTTTAAATAAATTCTTTTCATCCAATCAAGAAGGATGAAGCAAGCCATCATTATGCTCTTGGGTGGTGTTGACTGTGGATCTGCTTCAATCGTTCAGTCGCCACGTGAGTATAAATTTGCGTGGTCGATAAGTCACTATGCCCTAGCAGCATCTGTACGACCCTGAGATCTGCGCCATAGTTCAATAAATGCGTTGCAAACGCGTGGCGTAAAACGTGCGGCGACAGCTGGTCGGTATCGATGCCAGCAATGACAGCATAGTATTTGATACGATGCCAAAACGTCTGACGAGTCATTTGGCGTGCTCGTTTACTTGGGAATACCACATCGGAAGACGTTTCTCCCAATAATGCAGGGCGACCTTGCTGGATGAATGTTTCAATCCAATCGATCGCATTTTCCCCCATCGGCACCAAACGCTCCTTGCCACCTTTACCCGTCACACGCACGACGCCTTGACGTAAACTGATGTTTTCCATCGTCAGGCTGACGAGTTCTGTCACACGCAACCCAGTCGCGTACAACAACTCAAGCATGGCTTTATCGCGCAGTTCTACCGGATCATTCGGATCTGGCGCGTCCAAAAGTGCGTCCACTTGCTCTTCGCTGATGTCTTTCGGTAAGCGTTGTGGCAATTTCGGGCTGACCAACAAGGCACTTGGGTCATCGGCACGCACTTTTTCGCGGTGAAGATACTGAAACAAACGGCGAATGGCTGATAGCATACGAGCACGTGACGTCTGCTTGTAATCCAAATCCACCAGATACGTTTGGTATTCTTGAAGTCCAGACAAACTGATGAAATCGAGGCGGTAACGATGATGCTCCATCCAAGTGAGAAGCTTCATTAAGTCATTTCGGTACGAAGCCAGCGTATTCTCTGACAGACCTCGCTCCATCCACATTGCATCTAAGAATTGCTCAACAAGCGCAAAATCTTGTTGATTGACAGGCTGTTGTGCCGTCATTCACGCTTCCTTTTATTGTTCATCTATACCCAGTGAGAGTAAGACAGCACCAGTGTGAATGCTATAAAAAATTGGCTCAGGTGGGGAATCTCACGATATTCGCTGCATTCCTAGGCAGTTTAAGGTTAAAATCCTCTGCAACAGCAACACAAAAAACGACGAATATAATGAAAATCGGACTCTTTTACGGCTCAACAACCTGCTACACCGAGATGGCAGCAGAGAAAATTCGCAACATTATTGGTGCAGACCTTGTCGATATTCACAATGTGAAAGAGACGCCGCTATCGCTGATGGCTGAGTATGATTTATTGCTTCTAGGCATCTCGACTTGGGACTTTGGTGAGATCCAAGAAGATTGGAGCGCCATTTGGCAAGACATCGCGTCTACGCCCTTGAAAGGCAAAGTTGTGGCGCTATTTGGTCTTGGCGACCAAGAAGGCTACGGTGAATGGTACCTTGATGCCATGGGCCTACTGCACGACGAGTTAAAAGCAACCGGCGCCCAGTTTATCGGTTATTGGCCAAACGAAGGCTATGAGTTTGAAGCCTCGAAAGCGCTAACGGAAGATGGCAGTCAATTTGTTGGCCTAGCACTAGATGAAGACTCTCAATACGACTTGAGTGACGAGCGAATCGAAAAGTGGTGTGAACAAGTACTTGTGGAGTTCCACGATACGCTTTAAGCACCGACGCTTACGTTGATGCGAACCAGATACAAAAAAGCCCGATGAATCACTTCATCGGGCTTTTTCATTATTCAATTTCTAGCGTCTTTACGCCGCTTCTTCTCGTAGTTCTGGTTGAACAGATTTAGAGATGAAGAACATGCAGATGATAGCTGCCAGAGTAGGAAGAACCCAACCCATGCCCACTTCAAACAGCGGTAGTACGTTGAACGCAGATACATCCAAACCAGCAACTTTCGCTGCATCAACAAGTGCGAATAATAGTGATACTAGCAGTACCGCACGGTATGCAAAGCGAGGATTTGGCAGCTTGCTACGAACAAAGGTAAGAGCAACCAAAGCAATCGCCACTGGGTAAAGGGCAAACAGTACAGGTACAGAGAGCGAAATCAATTGCGCTAGACCAACGTTAGCAACTAGCGCACATACTGCACCGTTGATTAGAACCCACTGCTTGTATGACAGTGATGTCTTCGAGCTGAAGAAATCAGAACATGCTGAAATCAGACCGATAGCCGTTGTCAGACACGCTAGCAATACAATCACAGAAAGAACGATTTGACCGTAAGGGCCAAACAACGCTTGAACGTACTGGCTTAAAATCAGACCACCGTTGTCTGCGCCCGCAGCAACTGTTGCGCTGGTAGCGCCTAGGTAGAATAGCGAAATGTAAACAAATGCTAGACCAGCCGCCGCGATACAACCTGCAAAAATCAGGTACTTAGTCGTCGCAGAACGCTCCGTAATACCTTTGCCGCGCAGTGCATCGACCATCAACATACCAAACATCAGCGATGCGAAAGTATCCATGGTGTTGTAGCCTTCAAGGAAGCCTTTGGTTAGTGGCTGAGTTAGGTACTCACCGCGTGCACCGATCATATCGCCTTGAGGATCTAGGAATACTGCAACAGCAAGAATGATCAAACCGACAAACAGCGCTGGAGTCAGCACTTTACCGATCAAGTCGATAAGACGGCCTTGGAACCAAGAGAACAGCATTGCAACCGCAAAAAAGATCACAGAGAACGCTGTAAGGTGCGCTTGAGAAGCTTCAACAAAGAATGGCTTCACGGCCATCTCGTAAGCTACTAGACCTGTACGAGGCGCTGCAAACGCAGGACCAATAATGATGAAGATAAGTGCTGCCATCAATACTGCTGCTTTTTTCGGAAGATCTTGAGTCAAGTGATCCCATGATCCACCTGCTACAGCAATAGCAACGATAGTAATAAGAGGTAGACCTACCGCTGTTAGCAAGAAACCGAACATCGCTGGCAATAGGTTTTCACCCGCGAGCTGACCCGCTAGAGGTGGAAAGATGATGTTGCCTGCACCTAAAAAGAACGCAAATAGCATAAAGCCTACTGCGACAATATCTGTTAGTTTTAACGTCTGCTTCACAGATAACCCTTTTCTTTATTTAATGAATGTTGTGTATGCATCGACCACTTTTTTGTATACCCAAAAGTTAATGAGTATCTGTGGTTCAATCTATAAAATTTTCGCCGCATAATGACGAAAGACTCATCATTTGGCAACCTTTAAGAAAAAAACACCATATTAATTTAGTTTTTAAACTTAAAAGCAGTGTATCTAACTAGATCAAAAGAACCGTACAGTTCTTTATCTCGATCAATTAACCATACAATTTAATAACCAACAAAACAACAATCTATACAAATAAGAAACAATAGAGAATTTCACTTAAATATTGAGCAGATAAAAAACAATCATGAAGAGCGGAAAATTTCAAACTAAAGGCTTCAAGTTTAAGCAGTTTTGTATCGAAGGAGGCGAAAGTGGCATGCCGGTGAGTACCGACGGCGTGATGCTAGGCGCGTGGATGGAAAGTCCGAGCCCTGCCCATATCTTGGATATCGGGACAGGAACAGGGTTACTCGCTTTGATGTGTGCTCAACGCTTTCCTGACGCAAAAATTACCGCCGTTGACATCGAAACCACAGCGGTTGAAGCCGCAAGCCACAATTTTTCGCACTCGCCGTGGCACGACCGACTCTCAGTTCAGCATACCGATGTTTTGATTTTTTCGCCGCCGCAACGCTTTCAACGCATTGTTTGCAACCCACCCTATTTCAACACTGGTGAGCAAGCTAAACAAAGCCAGCGAGCAACCGCTAGGCATACCGACTCCCTACGCCATGATGCGTTGCTTAAGTGTTGTTATCAGTTGCTAGATACAGAAGGAAAAGCCAGCTTTGTGCTGCCAATCACCGAAGGGGAGCTATTTATTGAACTAGCATTAACCCAGGGTTGGGCTCTATCTCGACTGTGCCGCGTGCAACCATCGGAAAAGAAACCCGTGCACCGTTTGCTGTTTGAACTGGCAAAGCAACCTTGCGATACTCAAGAGTCACATTTGATCATTCACTCATCAGACGGTTACAGCGATGATTTTGTCCGCTTAACCCACGAGTTTTATCTTAAGATGTGAAATAACATGTGATCCTTATCACCAATCACTTTATAATGTGCGACCTTTTTATATTCTATGCTGCTTTGGCGAACCATTAACCAAGCTTTGCTTGTGGAGAACTCATTGTGATCAGAACCTTTGCTGAACTTGATCTAGACCAAAACCTACTTGAAGCCATTGAAGAGATGGGCTACGAACGCCCAACTAAAATTCAGGCAGAAGCGATTCCACAAGCGTTGGATGGTCGTGACATTCTAGCGTCAGCGCCAACGGGTACTGGTAAAACGGCAGCCTTCGTTCTGCCAGCATTGCAATACTTGCAAGATTTCCCTCGTCGTAAACCTGGGCCTGCGCGTATTTTGATCCTTACGCCAACTCGCGAACTAGCTATGCAGGTTGCCGACCAAGCTCGTGCTTTGGCAAAGAACACTAAGCTGAACATCTTCACGATCACAGGCGGCGTTCAATACCAAGAACACGCAGACATCCTAGCAACTACGCAAGACATTGTAGTTGCAACACCAGGCCGTCTACGTGAGTACATTGATGCAGAACGTTTTGATTGTCGTGCTATCGAATGGCTGGTTCTCGATGAAGCAGACCGCATGCTGGACATGGGCTTTGCTCCAACAGTTGACCGTCTGTCGAATGAATGTCGCTGGCGTAAGCAAACCCTTCTGTTTTCAGCAACATTAGAAGGAAAAGGCGTAGAAGGCTTCACAGCTGACCTACTGAACGAGCCAGCAGAGATCGACGCAAAATCGCCACTGCGTGAGCGTAAGAAGATTGCTCAATGGTATCACCGTGCTGATAGCGCAGAACACAAACTGGCTCTGCTGAAACATATCATCACAGAGCAAGCTGAGCGCACTATCGTGTTCTTAAAAACTCGTGAACGCTTGGCAGAGCTGCGTGCACAACTTGAGAGCGCACAAATCCCGTGTTCGTGGATTCAAGGTGAAATGCCTCAAGATCGTCGTAATAATGCCATTGCACGTTTCCGTGACGGTACTGTGAACGTGCTACTAGCAACAGACGTTGCGGCGCGTGGTATCGACCTTCCTGATGTTTCTCACGTTATCAACTACGACATGCCGCGCACGGCTGACGTATACCTTCACCGTATCGGCCGTACAGCTCGTGCAGGTAAGAAAGGTAACGCAATCTCAATCGTAGAAGCGCACGACCAGCCAATGATGGATCGCGTAGCACGTTACGTGAAAGAAGACATCAAAGAGCGTTTCATTAAAGAGATGCGCCCTAAGCACAAGAAACCTGTGTTTAAGAAGAAAAAGAAAAAAGAAGACAAGAAGAAAACAGCGAAAAAGAAAACCGCTAAGAAGAAGTAATCTTGTTGAGGCTTAAAAAGCCCAAATAGAAATAACAAAGGGTTGGCAGTGCCAACCCTTTTTCGTTTGTGTACCTTTCAATTAATAACGCGTATTGCGCTTCAATCAGTTTTGCTCTTCACGTTTAAATACCAAGTCTGTTGGTGTCGACTCTTCCTCAACGAAGTAGTAGCCAGCGGTATCAAACTTCGTTAAGTCCGCCACGCTCTCAATGCGATTTTCGATGATGTAACGCGCCATCATGCCACGTGCTTTCTTCGCATAAAAACTGATCACCTTGTATTGACCATTCTTACAGTCTTTGAAAATTGGCGTAATCACTTGTGCATCCAAGTTCTTTGGCTTCACCGCTTTAAAATACTCATTCGACGCAAGATTGATCAAAACATTGTCGCCTTGCTCAGCAATCGCTTCATTGAGCTTGTCGGTAATCACATTGCCCCAGAACTGGTACAGGTTGCTACCTTTATCGTTCGCCAGTTTTGTCCCCATCTCCAGACGGTATGGTTGCATTAAGTCGAGCGGTTTGAGCAGACCGTACAGACCAGATAGCATGCGTAAGTGCTTTTGCGCGTATTCGAAGTCCGCATCTGATAGTGTTTCAGCTTCCAAGCCCGTGTACACATCACCTTTAAACGCCAAAATGGCCTGACGCGAATTTTCCGTTGTGAACGTTTCGCTCCACTCTTGGAATCGCCCGACGTTCAGATCGGCTATTTTGTCACTCACTTTCATTAAAGAGGCAACATCAGCAGGCGTCAGTTTGCGGCAAACGTCGATCAATTCTTTTGAATATTCAATTAACTCTGGTTGAGTAAATTTTTCTGTCGCTAACGGAGACTCGTAATCGAGGGTCTTCGCTGGAGAAACTACGATAAGCATGACTTTCACTTCCCTAATTTTGTTTTTTATTAGGGTACAAAAAAAGCCATGCATTGTCTGCATGGCTTTACGAATCGTCTTAATAGCTTTTAACGATAGGAGAACACTTAGTCTTTCTTAGTGTTGTCCCAAATACCGTCTTCTAGCTGAGACTTAAGCTCAGGGAAATCGTTCGCATCGAACGTTGGTACTTTACCTTCGCCTAGCTGGCGGTTGTAGTCTTTCGCCAGTTTGATCACGATGCCCGATAGCAACAGAATCGCTACCAAGTTAACAATCGCCATCAGACCCATCGAAACGTCAGCCAACGACCAAACCACAGGAAGAGACGCTAGCGCACCAAACATTACCATGCCCAGAACTACAACGCGGAAGATGCTTAGACCAGCTTTATGGTTGTGTTCCAAGAAGATCAGGTTCGTTTCTGCGTAAGAGTAGTTCGCGATGATTGAAGTAAACGCGAAGAAGAAGATTGCAACTGCAACAAAGATGCCGCCCCAATCACCAACTTGCGAGCTCAATGCACGTTGAGTTAGCTCAATACCAGTAACTTCCGTTGCTTGACCTACATACTCGCCCGACATCAGGATAATCGCTACTGTTGCAGAACAGATAACAATCGTATCCATGAACACGCCTAGCATCTGAACGTAACCTTGAGATGCTGGATGCGGTGGGTAAGGCGTTGCCGACGCTGCCGCGTTAGGCGCAGAACCCATACCCGCTTCGTTCGAGAATAGACCACGTTTGATACCGTTGATCATTGCTTGTGCAATCGCATAACCAAGACCACCCGCTGCTGCTTCTTGCAGACCGAATGCGCTCTTGAAGATCAGCATCAATACATCTGGTAGTTTCTCTAGGTTTGAGAATACAACGAACAATGCAAGTACTAGGTATAGCAGTGCCATGATAGGAACGATCAGCTCAGCTACTTTCGCGATACGCTTGATACCACCGAAGATAACTACAGCTGAAAGTGCAACAACAGCAATACCAACGTATAGGTCATTCCAACCAAATGCGTTGCTCATTGCGTTTGCAATTGAGTTCGCTTGTACGGCGTTGAATACCAAACCAAAAGCGATGATTAGGAAAACAGAGAACAACACGCCCATCCAACGCATGCCCAAGCCTTTTTCCATGTAGTAAGCAGGACCACCACGGTAGTTGCCATCATCATCTTTGGTTTTGTATAGCTGCGCCAGAGTACTCTCTGCAAACGACGTTGCCATACCAAGCATTGCGATCAGCCACATCCAGAAGATCGCGCCAGGGCCACCCGCAGTCAATGCAACTGCAACACCCGCCATGTTACCAGTACCTACACGTGCAGCAAGACTAGTACAAAGCGCTTGGAAAGAAGAAATACCAGCTTTGTCTGCTTTACGGCTGTTCTTAAGAACAGAGAACATGTGGCCGAAGTGGCGGAATTGGATGAATCCCAATCGAACGGTGAAGTAGATTCCTACACCTACAAGAAGATAAACCAGAATCGAACCCCAAAGGAGGTCGTTCATCAAATTGATTAAGTCTGTCATGTGTACCTCAAAGTGAGTTGCGCCAGTCTGTGCGTCCGAGCCATCCACCAGATTGCCTGCTAAGTGTCAAAGTGTGCTTAGCTTTTTGAATAATGTTTATGCGCAATCTAGAATCGTAAACGTCGCTTCATGCATCCATTTTACGTACCAGCGTATTTTTTGACGGGCGGATAATGCAACCTAGGAACGCAAAAATCAATATGCAACCACCACAATAACGTTGTTATTTTTCACTATAAAGTCACCAAAAAATAACATAAAAATAGGACTTAACACCCCAAATGCGCAACATTTCAATTACCAACATCCAACATAAATAATTACACCGACATTAATAGAACAGCACTCCATAAAAAACGAACCAAGCTAGTATTCACAAGGTGTTACATAAATTTATCTTTGCCGCCAGAGAGGTAATCGAACACTATTTCATCAAACACATTTTATGCAACTTCAACCTTTGCATAGTACTCTAATTGAACGCATCAAATTAACATTGAAAATCTCTTCATTTAATCGTTTTCCCTTTCTCGTTTGTACATTTTTTATTCAATAGTTCACGAAGCAAAATGTGATTTTGAGAGAACTTTTGCACGAAACTGTCATGTTACCGACACAAATGCGAAATATATCATGGTTATTCTCACACCTATTGTGGTACTTAAAAAACTCCACAAGGACTGGTTACAACAGTTTAGATAAAGAAGGGTAAAGGTGGCTTATGGAAGGCTTTCAACTAGATGAGATTTTCAATCTGGATACTACCTCAACAACAAGATCTCGCGCTAAACCAGTAAAAAGAAAGTGGCGTGAAATAGAAGAGATGAACGACAGACGTAACTTACTTAAAGAACTACGTGAACTTGATGTTTGCAACGACTACAGCTTAGACGACATCAAACTCTAATTTGAACAAAAGGCACCCTAACGGTGCCTTTTGTTTTTGTATAGAGTAGGGTTACATGTTCTGATTCTCTACGTCTAAATGTTTACGTGGACGGAATTCTTACTCAATGAGAATTAGCCGTTCTTTTTATCGAGAATTGGTTATGTTGAATTTCCATTCAATTCTCAAATAATAAGAATTACCACAAATAAACCCGAGCAAGATTTATAGATACTCGGGCTTTGAGTGAGTTAAACAAACTCCATATCGCTTTGACGAACGCGCTCGGCAAGCTGTTTGTAGCGATCCGCAATCGTGTCACCAAATACAGGGTCGTCTTCGCTCTCTGTCCACAGACTTTCAACGTGTTGCCAGTCTTCAGTAGTAAAAAGCTCTTCAATTAATGGCAGGATTTTTCTCTCTTCGAGCTCAAGGTGACGCTTTTGCGACTCAATGAAATCTTCTAGCTGAGCAATAAAGATGTCTTGAGGAACAACCGCATCTTGCAAAATCATCTCAATGAGCATCGAAAACTCTTTGGTCTTCTCGGCGAGCTCTTGGTGCTCTTTCTCCAAGTTTTCCATGGTTTGTTGCTTACCGTAATGCTTGAGGAAATGATGGTAGAGAATATCTTCTTTCGGATGATGAATTTTTTCCGAATGGTTTGAGAGGTAATCAACAATCTCGCTTACTAGCGAGTAATTAATGGCGTTTTCTTCTTTAATTTCGTTGAGTTTATGGCGCAATATGGCCAGCAGGCGAACCATGTAGCCGTGTTCGCGTCGAATTCTTTCGATCATCATAGCGTCTCTCCTTAACACCTACTTTCAATAAGTGTACATGAGAAATTCGCTACCAGCTTCGAGCATGCTCAAAAAAACAGCGATCATAGCACCATGATCGCTGTCTCTTCTTTTATACCGTTAACGGTAAATGCCAGTTGATTGGCTCTTTTCCTTGCGAGGCAAGTAATTGGTTTGCTTGGGAGAAATGCTTACAACCCAAGAATCCTCGATGAGCAGACAATGGCGATGGATGCGGCGCGGCTAATACATGGTGCTTCGAGCGGTCGATGAAACGCCCTTTCTTCTGAGCGTGAGAACCCCATAAAAGGAACACGACCCCATGCTGATGCTGGTTTATCGCTTCAATCACTCGGTCTGTGAATGTTTCCCACCCTGTTTTAGAGTGTGAGTGCGCTTTGCCTTGCTCAACCGTCAAAACCGTATTGAGCAACAATACGCCTTGCTCTGCCCAGCTTTGCAAGAATCCGTGCTGAGGGATCTGGAATCCTTCGATATCTTGAGCCAATTCTTTATACATGTTCACGAGCGACGGTGGCGTTTTGATTCCTGGAAGCACAGAGAAGCACAAACCATGCGCCTGATTTGGACCGTGGTATGGGTCTTGTCCTAAGATCACCACTTTCACATCGTTAAACTCCGTGAAACGAAATGCGTTAAAAACATCTTTTGCTGGCGGGTAAATCGCTTTGCCTGCTGCTCGTTCTGCTTCAACAAAATTCAACGTGTCTACAAAGTAGCTCTGCTTTTTCTCTTCGCCGATCACATCGTGCCAAGTGGGTGACTGATTCATGGAAAGTTCCTGTCCTAAATTTTGCTTCTATTCTAACGAGCGAAACCCAAACAAACAAAAACTTACCACGAACTTGAGAACAGCAATACTTGAGGACAGTAATAAAAGACTAATGCTTTTGCGGCGTTCTAAAATGACCTTGCCCAGTAATATGGCGATTAGGCATCGGCAGACGCAGTACGCGGCGACGGTAAGCATAGGGAGCAAAAGAGAGTGGTCGAGACATAGTGGCATCCTTCTTTCTTAATTCAAATTGACTTAAGCGACTAAGAAAGAAAGGTGCCAACTTTGCGATTACATTATTGGTTGTTAATAGCGGCTAAATGAAACTGGCGCAGTGTGTTGATCTCTTGCTGCCAGATGTCCGGATCAATTGTTTCTAAAATCAGAGGGATACCATCAAAACGAGAGTCTTTCGCAATGTACTCGAAACAATCCCACCCGATCTCTCCTTTACCTAAAGAATGGTGGCGATCCACTTTGCTAGCAAACTCTACTTTTGAATCATTTAGATGCATTGCTCGCAAATAGTGCATACCCACAATACGGTCAAATTCAGCAAAAGTGCGTTCGCAATCTTCTTTTGTACGCAAGTCATAACCAGCCGTAAAGGTATGGCAGGTATCAATACAAACACCGACACGATCTTTATCTTCCACTTGCTCGATGATTTCAGCTAAGTGCTCAAACTTCCAGCCAAGATTTGTGCCCTGCCCCGCAGTATTCTCAATCACCGCTACCACATCCGGTACAGTTTTGTGCGCTAAGTTGATTGACGCAGCAATCGTTGCCAAGCATTCCTGTTCAGAGACTTTCTTTAGGTGACTACCCGGGTGGAAGTTAAGCAAAGTCAGTCCCAACTGATTACAACGCTCCATTTCATCGATGAATGCAGCGCGTGACTTATCCAACTTGTCCACTTCTGGAGCACCTAAGTTAATCAGGTATGAGTCGTGCGGGAGAATATGTTCTGCGCTGAAACCCAGCATTTTACAGTTCGCTTTAAATGCACTGATGGTTTTTGCTTCTAAAGGCTTCGCCACCCACTGGCGTTGGTTTTTTGTAAATAGTGCGAATGCATTCGCGCCAATTTCGCGAGCTCTCAACGGCGCTTGATCGACCCCACCAGTAGCAGAGACATGTGCACCAATGAGTTTATTACCAAACTTGTTTTTCATGTTTGTCATTTAATCACTTTAGACTTTCAGTATCGCTACCCAAATACAGATAGTTGCGTTAATCAGTTTAAATTTTAAGCTCAATTTGTAGTAAATTTACAACAAATTGAGTTATTAAATATTTTTTATATTATCAAATAAATTGTAATTAGTATGTTTTCAAAGGTTTTATTGATTTAACTCAACAAAATTACCTTAATAAAAATAATGTTTTTGGTTGTTTTTTGACTTAAATCAATATTAAAATAGTGGATATTAGCTATATAATACTCAGCTCAACAAAAATTCGAAAATTAACACCAATAATCACCACGTAAGTGGTCTAGGAGATAGTGATGATCCAAGGTATCCAAATTACTAAAGCAGCAAACGACGAACTACTAAACTCAATCTGGCTACTAGATAGCGAGAAGAATGAAGCACGTTGTGTTGCTGCAGCAACTGGTTACGAAGCAGACCAAGTTATCGCAATCAGCGACCTAGGTGAATACGAAAGCCGCGAAGTAGCTATCGAAACCGCACCTCGCATCGAAGGTGGTCAACACCTAAACGTGAACGTTCTTAAACGTGAAACGCTAGAAGATGCAGTTGCTCACCCAGAAAAATACCCACAGCTAACAATCCGTGTTTCTGGTTACGCAGTACGCTTCAACTCGCTAACGCCAGAACAACAACGTGATGTTATCGCTCGTACATTTACTGAGACTCTATAATAGAGTACGCTCAGGTAAGTTTTAAAAACGGCGCTCTGTTTTTTTATGTTCGATTTCTGCCCGAGACCAGCCCTATAAAAACAAAAAGGCGGAGACAATGCCTCACCTTTTATCGCATATTCAGTTTTGGTTACTAAACGCGGCGTAATACTGTTTTTAGTGCATCAAAATCCGCGTCAAGATCTTCAGACAACAACTCCATTGCAGCATGTTTAGCTAATGGTGCAGGCAGTTCGATATCCGTCTGAAGAATATCATCTACAACCTCTTTGAACTTCGCTGGGTGCGCAGTACACAAGAACAGACCCGTTTCACCTTCTTGCAGTTGCTCTTCCAATACACGGTAAGCAATCGCACCGTGTGGCTCACATAGGTAGCCTAATGCGTACAAGTCTTTTACTGATTGTGCGCTTTGTTCATCAGAAACTGCGCCTTTACCTAGTGTCTCAAGGCCCCACTCTTTCACACGGCACAGCTCTTCGATACGCGGCCAGTTGTTCGGTTGGCTCACGTCCATCGCATTTGAAGTGGTTGCAACCGTTGGTTTTGGCTCCCATTTACCCGTTTCGAGGTAACGAGGCACCGTGTCATTCACATTGGTAGCAGCAATAAAACGTTTGATAGGTAAACCTAGCGCTTTTGCTAATAGACCTGCTGTTAGGTTACCAAAGTTACCGCTTGGTACAGAAACCACGAGGTTTTCACGCTCTTGCTTACTCATTTGCGCCGCAGCTTCAAAGTAGTAACAGATTTGTGCCATCAAGCGGCTGATGTTGATTGAGTTTGCAGAGTTCAGACCGATCTCTTCACGCAGCTCCGCATCATCAAACGCTTGTTTCACCAATGCTTGACATGCATCGAAATCGCCATTGATTGCTACAGTGTGGATGTTTTTACCTAGTGTACAAAACAGCTTCTCTTGGAGCGGGCTGATCTTGCCTTTCGGGTAAAGAATCACAACATTAATGTCTTCCATTCCGTAGAAAGCATGCGCAACAGCCGCGCCAGTATCGCCTGACGTTGCGGTCAAAATGGTGATCTTGCCGCCATTAGAAACTGCCGCAAGGGATTGCGCCATGAAGCGGCCACCGAAATCTTTAAATGCTAACGTCGGGCCATGGAAAAGTTCTAGCGCGTAAACGCCTTCTTTTACTTGGTTGATTGGTGCTGGGAATTGGAATGCTGCATCAACCATTGCGTTAACTTGCTCTTCCGCCAGTTCATCACCAATCAGTGCTGATAGGATCTTAGTGCTACGAGAAACAAAATCTTCTGCTAGCAACGCATCAACGTCTTCAAATTTTGGTAATTCCGATGGAAAAAATAGGCCTTGATTACGACCTAATCCTTGGCGAACGGCTTGGCCAAAGGAAACTTGTTCATCATTTTCTTTTATATTATAAAGCTTCATAGCTCACTTCCTGTTACTTTCGAACCCTGCTTATCTAAACGACAAACGTGGACGAATCCTTCTTCGTTTTGTACGTAATTTTGTTCTAGCCAGCGAGCAACTCGCTCAGCGACATCTTTCTGTTTGCAAATACTGAACAGTGTCGGACCACTGCCAGAAATACCAGTTGCTAACGCGCCTGCTGATGCTGCGTACTGACGCGCATTCGCAAAGCCCGGAAGCAGTTTCTCACGATACGGTTCTGCGATCACGTCTTTGATCATTTTTGCAGCGAGCTCAGGCTGACCAGAGTGACATGCATGAATAAAGCCCGCAAGGTGACGGCCATGAGCAATGATGTCTTGTCGACGATATTGAGATGGTAGAATTTCACGCGCTTCAGCCGTCGACACTTTAATGCCCGGATACGCCATCACCCAATACCACTCGTCAAAGCAAGGGACTTCTTGGCTGATGATGCCTAGCTCTTCAAGCATCAACTGGACACCACCAAGGTAACATGGAGCAACATTGTCGTAGTGAATACCACCCGAAATTTTACCTTCCATTTCACCCATTAAAGCCAGTAATTCCGTTTCATTCAAAGGCTGGTCGTGGAATCGGTTTAGCGCGTCTAACGCTGCCACAATAGAACAAGCACTTGAGCCCAAACCAGAACCAATAGGCATGTTTTTCTCTAGCGTCATTTCAAGTGGTTTTAGCTCAATGCCTTTTTTATCCAGTTCACGAGCAAACACCACCCAACAATCGTAAACGATGTTCTCTTTTGGATCGGTTGGTAACTTCGAAACAAAGTGCCCAGCAGTGTTTAGACTGAACGGCTCAGTCCCTGCTTTTACTTGAACTCGGTCACCCAACAAAGTGCCGTCAACTGGGGACACTGCCGCCCCCAGCACGTCAAAACCTACGCTAACATTACCAATTGAAGCTGGGGCATAAACCACCACGCCCATATCACTTGAACTCATTCTTGTTATACCCCTAGTTTCCAACCTAAAGTACGCATTACATCCGAGAATACGCCTGCTGCCGTCACTTCTGTACCGGCACCGTAACCACGCAGCACCAAAGGAATTGGCTGGTAGTAGCGACTATAAAACGCCAACGCGTTTTCACCGTCTTTAATTTTGAACATTGGATCATTTTCATCGACAGCGGCCATGCTCACTGTGCACTTGCCATCATTAATTTCACCAACATAACGTAGCACTTTGCCTTCTTCTGCCGCTTTCGCAGATAACTCTTTGAAGTACGCGTCCGCTTCTGGCAAACGAGCCATAAATTCATCAACACTGCCTGAATCATCAAAGCCTGGTGGTAGCGCTTGGTCAACGACCACATCTTCAAGCTCTAATGACATACCTGCTTCGCGAGCTAGGATGAGCAGCTTACGCGCAACGTCCATACCAGAAAGGTCATCACGAGGATCTGGCTCAGTGAAGCCATTTTCTTTCGCAATATTCGTCGCTTCGCTCAGGCTCATACCCTCGTCAAGTTTACCGAAGATGTAAGACAGTGAACCTGACAAAATGCCACTAAATCGTTCAAGCTCATCGCCTGCTGCAATCAGGTTTTGTAAGTTTTCGATAACCGGTAGGCCTGCCCCTACGGTTGTTTCGTACATCAACTTGCGACGCGAGCTACGAGCGACATCTCGAAGCTGATGGTAGTACGCCATGCTTGCTGTGTTTGCTTTTTTGTTTGGCGTGACCACGTGGAAACCTGCTGCTAGAAAGTCTGCATATTGATTTGCAATGTCTTCACTAGACGTACAATCCACAAGTACAGGGTTGATGATGTGATTGCGCTGAACTAACGCGATTAAACGAGCTAGACTGAATTCTTCTGTTGCCGCTGACATGCGGTCGCGCCAGTGTTCTAGTGGTAAGCCTTCACTATCGAGTAGCAAGCCTTTGCTATTTGCTAAACCACAAACTCGAATCACGATACCTTTTTCTGCCAGTTTGGATTGCTGACGTTGGATCTGATCCACCAGCTCACCGCCAACACCGCCAACACCAACAACAAACACATCGAGGAAGTATTTCGAGTTAAATAGGTTTTCGTGACACGCTTTGATCGCCTCAGAAATTTTGTCTTCCGGAATCACCGCAGAGATAGCACGCTCTGAAGAACCCTGCGCAATCGCGACGATATTAACGTTCACTTCCGCAAGAGAAGAGAAGAAACGTGAAGCAACACCACGGGATGTACGCATGCCGTCACCAACCAAGGTAACGATAGAAACATCATCGATAAAATCAACCGGTTCCAATAGACCGTCTTTTAGTTCAAGCTCAAACGCATCCGCCAGAACTTGTTGAGCTTTCAGCTTATCATCAGCCTCGATACAGAAGCTGATGCTGTACTCAGACGATGATTGAGTAATTAATACAATAGAGACACCAGCAGAAGACATCGCACCAAATACTCGGCTCGCCATGCCTACCATCCCCTTCATACCTGGGCCTGATACGTTAACCATGGTTAGGTCGTTAAGCGTTGTAATACCTTTGATCGCAAGATTATCTTCACCAGTATCTTGGCCGATAAGCGTACCTGCACCTTGAGGGTTAAAGCTGTTTTTGATCAGACATGGAATGTGGAATTGCGCGATAGGAGCAATGGTCTTCGGATGCAAAACGGATGCACCGAAGTAAGAAAGCTCCATCGCTTCTTGATAGCTGAGTGACTTAAGCAGTCGAGCATCTTCAACCAATCGAGGATCGCAGTTGTAAACACCATCCACGTCCGTCCAAATTTCACAACAATCAGCACGTAAACAAGCCGCTAATACTGCCGCTGAATAGTCAGAACCGTTACGACCCAGCGTCACCAATTCGCCTTTTTCATTACCCGCAGTAAAGCCCGGCATGATGTTCACATGATCTTTAGGAAGAGGATTTTGACGGAAGTTCTGTGTCGATACATCAACATCCACCATGGCTTCTAGGTGATCGCCTTTCGCATACAGATATTCAACAGGATCAATGAGGTTCGCTTTTTGCCCTTTGGCTTCCAGTACCGCCTTCATCAATTGAATCGAAACTCGCTCACCTTTACTGATGATGCGAGCATTGACGTTGTTTGGACACATACCAAGTAAGTTAATGCCGTGCACAAACTGACGCAGTTGAGAAAGAGAGGTTTTAACTTGGTTATCGAATGCCGCACCTTCTAGGTTAGGCAAT
>NZ_JAPEID010000041.1:0-39028 GCF_028823755.1 Vibrio sp. VP6 | reverse complement strand
TTTTGAAAAAAAACTTTCAACCGAACAAATAGCAATCACTTTGTGTATATACCAAGCGATCTTGGCTATTTTCTCTCATTTAAAAGGATCTTTCCTCAAGAAAAAGGGCGTTTCTACCTGAATTACGATCTTCAAATTTGATGCAATTGAAGCAAATGATCTTCGCTCAACGCGCTTTTTCTCTTCGTCCTGCTGTATAAAAGATAAAAAAAGAGCAGAACGATGACGAACTGCTCTTTGGTCTTTGCTTTTTACTTGGGGTACTTCAGGTGAAGTCTTGGAAATTGCTTCTTCTATATAGAAGAAAAGATCAGAGCATCCTTGCCCTTCTCTTTTACGACAGATTAGCTAGGGGTATATCTAAATGTCGTGGTTGTTCGATGACACATTGAGCTCGTAAGAGTGGAGCATGCTTGCATTCCCAATGGCGTCATCTTCGAGAGGAACTTAGTTCTTCAATACTTTTACGGTGTAGCTACCATCTTTTTGTTGGTACAGACCGTGGATATCGGTTTCGAAACCTGGGTAATGCGCACCGATCTCACAAAGCATCTCTAGGAAGTCCAGCACTGGGCGAGACTCTTGAGTCACCATTTCACCAGGAAGTACTAGTGGCACACCTGGAGGGTAAGGAAGGATCATGTTCGCACTTACGCGACCAACCATTTCTTCCAGTTTGATTTCTTCTACGTTACCGCGAAGCTCTTCTTGCCATGCTGCGTGTGGTGTTACTTTCATTTCTGGAAGAACATCGAACGCTTTGTACATTAGTTCTGGTAGGTTGTATTTCTTAGTTAGGTCATGAATTGCTTGTGCCAATTCTTGAACGCGCATGCCTTCATAGAAGCTTGGATCTTCGTTATATAGCGAAGGAAGGAAGCTCTTGATGGTTAGGTTCAAGTCGTAGCCACGTTTAAATTCAGTCAGACCGCGTAGTAATTGCATTGCTTTTGATTTGTCGATACCGATTGAGAATAGGAACAACAAGTTGTATGGGCCTGTTTTCTCAACCACGATGCCGCGCTCGTCTAGGAATTTAGCCACCAGCGAAGCAGGAATACCTGATTCTTCTAGTTCGCCTTCTTTATTCATCCCCGGAGTCAGTAGCGTTACTTTGATTGGGTCAAGATACATGTGGTTGTCATCCATGTTCTTGAAGCCGTGCCATGTATCGCTAGGGTCTAGTTTCCAACATTCTGTGGTATCGATGTTTTCTGGTTGCCATACATCGAAGAACCAGCTGTCACTTTCTGCTTCTAGGCGTTTGATCTCTTTACGGAAGCGGATTGCGCGATCGATAGAGTCTTGCATCAACTTCTTACCAGTGTTGCCGCGCATCATTGCCGCTGCAGTTTCAGTAGAAGCAACAATGCCGTACTGAGGTGAAGTTGAAGTGTGCATCATGAATGCTTCGTTGAAAGACTCTTTATCAAAGTCACCTTTCACGTGAATCATTGAAGCTTGTGAGAACGCTGCCAACAGTTTGTGTGTTGATTGTGTCTCGTAGAACACTTTGCCTGGCATCGCTTCACCACTCATACCACATTTACCTTCATAAATTGGGTTGAAGTTAGTGTAAGGCACCCAAGCACTGTCGAAGTGGATGTGTTTACAGTCTAGCGACTCTTTGATGAATTGTGTGTTGTACAACAGGCCATCGTAAGTTGAGTTAGTCACTACTGCGTAACTTGGTGCTGTTGCACCTGGAGTTTTCGCCACTTTCTCTGCAATGACATCGCGGCTGAATTCGCTTTGTGGAATACCACCAAGGATGCCGTATGCGTTACGAGTTGGACGGAAGTAGATCGGTGTCACGTCGCTCATCATCATTAGGTGAGTCAGAGATTTGTGACAGTTACGGTCAATCAGTACTGTGCTGCCCGCAGGCGCTGAGTACATGCCGACGATTTTGTTCGATGTAGACGTACCATTCGTTACGATGTAAGAGCTGTCTGCATTGAAGGTACGTGCGATGTATTCTTCTGCATCTTTATGTGGACCTGAGTGGTCTAGTAGAGAACCTAGTTCAGGCATTGAGATTGATACGTCCGCTTTGAATGTATTTGGACCGTAAAAATCGTAGAAGATGCTACCAGCAGGACTTTTCTGGAATGCAGTACCACCCATGTGACCTGGAGTACAGAAGGTGTATTTACCTTCTTCTACGTATTTGAATAGCGCTTTAGTGAATGGAGGCATGATGGCATCTTTGTATGCCTCAGTCGCTTGGTTGATTTTGATAGCGATGTCGTCAGCCATACCTAAAGCGTACTCGAAGAAGCTCACGTTTAGACGTAGGTCTGTTAGTGAAATATCGAGAGTAGACTGTTCGTTAGCAAATGCGTGAACAGGCAGTTTTTCGTTGATTTGGCTAATACGTTCACATAGCTCTAGTGAGTATTTATCCCAGTCGAACAGCACACCGCAAATGCGTGGGTTCATCTCAATCATTTTGATCAAGTCTTTATCATCTACTGGGTAAACCACTTCGTAGCCCGCTTTCTCAAGAGCAGCGTGAAGTTGACGAACTGGCTCTTCTTTAAAGAACACACCCATGTGGTTCAAGATAGCGAAAATATTCATTTGGACATCTCCAAGGCGAATGAAGGCGCTCTCTGCCATTTACAGGCAGTGAGTAAGGTGACTGCGTTTGGGGATTAGTTGCTTGCTTGAGCAGACATGTCGTCAGCGTGTAGCTTCATGTACTGAGCTAAGCCGGCTTTTTTGCTGTAGAACATCAAGATAACGAGAGACACGATGAAGGTTGCTGTTAGCGTACCGCCTTCTGCACCAGCAAGGGCAATGAAGCAGAACAGACAAGCTACACCAGAGAACAGCATTACGAAGCCGTTGCGTGTTGTCATACCTTCAAAGCGGATCAAGTTAATGCTTGAGTAGAAGTAAGGCAGCATAGTTAGTAGAACTGCATCAGTCGTTAGCTGATTGAACAGGTCTGATGCGTGTGCTGTTTTAGAGCTGAAGAACATCAGTACAACCATTAATGCTGTCATCTTGATTGACGCAAGGATTAGACCTTTCTTAGGCACACCGTTTTTGTCAGTTTCGCCGTAGATTTTAGGGAAGTTGCCATCGCTTGCTGCACGTTTACCAGCTTCGCCCACCAGCATCATCCAAGAACCTAGCGAAGTAAAACATGCTAGTGCAGTGAATGCTGATACGAATGGTGCAGTCCAGCTACCGAATAGCTCAGTGGTAGCCAATGCAAATGGCGCACCTGATGCCGCAACTTCAGAAGCAGGGAACATGCCGCTGATCATTTGAGTTGATAGGATGTAAATCACACCTGCAATACCAGTACCCAGCATGGTTGCTAGCGGTACAGTACGTTTAGGGTTTTCTACCATACCTGTCGATACTGCTGCTGATTCCACACCAACGAATGACCATAGACAGATAAGAACCGCAGTCACAATCGCATGGCTATCAGTACCCGCAGATACGTTCCAGTTTTGGCTGTATAGCGCAGTGTCGAAGTGCGTCCAACCAAATAGAGCGGTACCAACAACTGGAATTAGAATTAGAACAAGACCAAGCGTACATAGACGGCTTACCCAGCTACCACCAAGTAGGTTGACGAAAGTGAAGATCCATACCGATGCAATCGTCGCAATACCCGCTGGGATTGGGTCATTAAGCACAGGGAAGAATACTGAAAGGTAAGAAACACCTGTAATAGCAATAGCTAGGTTACCAATCCAGTTCGCGTGGTAATAAAGCACGCCCGTTTGGAAACCAAAGACTGGGGAAACTTCGCCCGCATAAGCGATAGGACCACCTTCTTGAGGGTTTTTGGTTGCCAGACGAGCGTAAACAAACGCAAGGCTCAGTGCACCGATCAAACAGATCAGCCAGCTGAAAATTGAAACAGAGCCTACTGAAGCTAGGCTGGAAGGTAACAGTGCAATACCACTACCCATCATGTTACCGGCGACTACACCCGTACAGGCAATTAGGCCGATTTTTTTCGTATTCGATGACATAACATCTCCAAATCTATTCTACTCAAGTCAACGTGACTCAAACTGAACGGTTATTAGCGAGATGCTATGAAGTAGATACCTGCTCGACCTCGCTAAATTTCGAAGTGAAGACTACGCCCAAAAATCGGGAAAAAAATAAACTTGGCGTTATCAATAAAATGATTAGTTAATCAACATCAAGTTGAGATAAACATGATAAACACAAAAATATAAAATCATATTATTCATACGGTTATAAGAAAAACATCAAACCTTCTACCGATAGATAAACTCCCATCAACTCGTCGGTAATCGCGATAAAAGTTATCAACCTCTATCAACTTCCCCATCCCGAAGGGTTAATTCCCTGAACTGTTGATTCCATAAATCTCTCCCTGATCGCGCTTTTTGACCCACATCAATATTCATCTCGCCTGCAAGAAAGCATCAGAATCATTCTCGCCACATAACTCAGCCAGACACTCCATACAATCAATAGAGATAGAGATAGAGATAGAGATAGAGATAGAGATAGAGATAGAGATAGAGATGATAGAGATAGAGATAGAGATAGAGATAGAGATAGAGATAGAGATAGAGATAGAGAAGCAAACCGGATATGTTTTCCCGTTGCAAGCTTGCGTTGTTAGCTCCTTCGTAAGTCATTGCCCCACCCTTTTCACTTTTCGACAGCGACAAAAAAGCCCCTCACCGAAATGAGGGGCTAGTATTTGAGTCCGAGAGAATTAAAGCATTCGAACGACAGAAGGGTGAACAGCGCGATACATGGCGTAATCAATCGCCTTCATGTTACTTGGGAAGACCAAGTTTTCGCACAGCAGGTACGTCTCAACCGACGTATCAATATAGAAAGCTTCGCTGTAAGACTCACTGGCCAAATCCAGATCACCATCCAATTCAGCATGCTTACCACGAATCACATAAGACAGCACCGAATCTCGTAACCTCAATGCTTGCCCAAGATGCTGCTTGGCTGAAGCCATGTCACCAGCGATGGTTTCGTGTAGGGCCAAAGCTTCATAAATTCGAGGTTGAATTGGCCCAACCATCATTTTCACGTTGGTTTCCAGCGCATCGCTGAGTTGTTGCACTCGCCCTTTCTTTAGTTCGAGAGACGAATCAAGCACTTTCTGCACGTGGTAAGCAATCAGTAATTCAGCTTGAACATAAGCATTATCTGGCTCGATTTCTAAAATATTTTCCATCAAATCGATGCCTTGGCGAAACTGCTTTGCATCAGAGACATTAAGATAATGGTTAGCTTGCACAAACAATTCCAAGGCATCTGGATTCATGGGCATTCCCGTCACCAGCATCGTAGATTTTAATTTGGCATCCGGCACTTTCAGCACTTGCATCAAATCCAACGATGCTTGTTGAAGCACGGTCTTTAAATGGCTACTGGTTAACGCGTATTGACGACTAAACAACACCTTTTCAGATGAGTTATTGCGATATTCCACCTCTAAAAAGCTGCCACCGTCATTCTCACGAACTCGTACCACAACGGATTTACCAGGCACAATGCCAGAAGTAAACGACGCCTTCTTTAGCATGACTCGGTAATCACTGACTTGAGCAATGTCAGACATCAACTTTTGGGCAAACCCGTCTGCCAAGTCATAGCTTAACCCTTCGCTCGTGAAGTTATCTTGAAACTTGAATTCGATAAGGTGAGTATCGATGGCTTGGGTAATACGCACTTCCGATTGCTTGTAGGTAAACACGCCCATCACCACGACCAAAACACTGATCCAGATGAAGTTCATCAGTCCCAAGCGCCACGGGCTGATTTTATTTTTTTTCTGAGGGGGCTTTTTCTCTTTCGACATCTCGCAGACCGCACGAGTTAGAGGGCCGGCAGGAAAAGTAACGGCAGGTGCGATAGGCAGAGTCTCTTCTTCTGGTTCTTCAACCAAAGGTGCGTTCTCTTCCTCTTCACTTTGGCGACTTGCGACAAACTCTTCATGCGTCATCGGAGTCACGTTCGCCACCAGCTTGTAGCCACGTTTCGGCACTGTAATGACGTAACTGGTATTTTCTTCCCGACCGTCACGCAGCAATTTACGCAACTCAAAAATGGACTGAGTCACCACTTGATCGGTCACAATCGCCCCAGCCCAAACGTACTGGATCAATTCCTCGCGATTGAACACCTCATTTGCATGCTCAGCTAAGAAGTGCAAAAGATTAATTAAGCGCGGCTCAACAGTAACTTCCCTATCTTGTCGATACAGCTTATTTTCATCAACGCTTAAAACCCAGTCATTGATTTGAAAATAGACTCCAACCATGTATGAAAACTCTCGTATCTACCAGACAGCTATCGCTGTAGGAATGATGGAACTTCACATTCGCACAGTCGACCAAAAGCGAGATTATAGGTGGGAAAACGGCGTGCACCTAGAAAAGCAAGCCGCCAAAAATGCAAACTTAAGTTAAGTGATGCAAAAATGAGACTACTCAAGTGCTGCAAGAATAGAACAATGACTGGCATCATCGTTTGTATGGCCACAGCACGCATCATTAATCTTCTTCAAAGCACGGCGAATTTTCGTCAGTTCATTAATCTTCTCGTCGATCAGTTCTAACTTGGCAGAAGTAATGGCTTTTACCTCTGCACAACTGTGTTCTGTCGCCTCTAACTTAATTTCTAATAGATCTTTTATCTCATCCAAACTCAACCCTAGCTCTTTCGCTTTTAAGATGAAGCGCACCTGCTTTTGATTCTCTTCATTATAAAGTCGGTAACCTGATTCGCTTCGCCCTGCGGGTTTTATCAACGCATTTTTCTCATAAAAACGCAGTGTATCTGAAGTCACACCACAGCGTTTTGCCAACTCACCTATCTGAAACATAACTTTCCTTATTAACTATCTCGTTACTTTTAAAGCTAAAGAACGACTTTTTTGCAATTATTTTTGAGATGCCAAACGATTGCGCGAGCTTTTTTGTAATAAATTGGTTAGAATACGCGCCATCAAATGTGGAGACTGTTTTCTAAACATGAAAACACCTGCAAAGGTCTTTACCAAAACTGGCCAATATTTTACCCCAAGAGGTAAAAACAAGTTCATTTTTGGCAAACATCTTTAACTCCGTGAATTTGAGGAAAATGGAAGCATGAATAACGCTCGTCCTATTCGCCGTGCGCTTATCAGCGTATCAGACAAAACAGGTATTGTTGAGTTTGCACAAGCTCTTGCTGAGCGCGGTGTCGATATCCTATCTACTGGTGGTACAGCACGCCTACTTGCCGAACAAGGCATCGCCGTAACAGAAGTCTCTGACTACACAGGTTTCCCAGAAATGATGGACGGCCGCGTTAAAACGCTTCACCCGAAAGTTCACGGTGGTGTGCTTGGTCGTCGTGGTCAAGATGACGACGTGATGGCAAAACATGGCATCAACCCAATCGACATGGTCGTTGTTAACCTATACCCATTTGCAGAAACCGTTGCAAAAGATGGCTGTACTCTTGCTGACGCAGTAGAGAACATCGATATTGGCGGTCCTACCATGGTTCGCTCAGCAGCGAAGAACCACAAAGACGTAACTATCGTTGTCAACGCTTCAGACTACGACCGCGTAATTGCAGAGATGGACGCAAACGACAAGTCCCTAACTCTAGAGACGCGCTTCGACCTTGCTATTGCAGCATTCGAGCATACTGCGGCTTACGATGGCATGATCGCAAACTACTTCGGTACCATGGTTCCATCTTACGGTGAGAACAAGGAAGGCGATGAAGAGAGTAAATACCCTCGCACCTTCAACCAACAATTCGAGAAGAAACAAGACATGCGCTACGGTGAGAACAGCCACCAAGCTGCCGCGTTCTACGTCGAAGCCAACCCACAAGAAGCGTCTGTTTCTACTGCTCGCCAAATCCAAGGTAAAGCCCTTTCTTACAACAACATCGCAGACACGGACGCCGCACTTGAATGCGTGAAAGAGTTTAATGAGCCAGCATGTGTAATCGTAAAACACGCCAACCCGTGTGGCGTCGCGCTAGGTAAAGACATCCTAGAAGCGTACAACCGCGCTTACCAAACAGACCCAACATCAGCGTTCGGCGGCATCATCGCATTCAACCAAGAGCTAGATGCAGAAACGGCTAGCGCTATTGTTGAGCGTCAATTCGTTGAAGTAATCATTGCTCCTTCTGTTTCTACTGAAGCGATTGAAGTCGTTGCGGCGAAAAAGAACGTACGTCTACTAGAGTGTGGCGAGTGGTCAACGAAGACAACGGGCTTTGACGTGAAACGCGTCAACGGTGGTCTACTGGTTCAAGATCGCGACCAAGGCATGGTAAGCCTAGACGACCTTAAAGTGGTTTCTAAGCGTCAACCGACAGAAGAAGAGCTTAAAGATGCCCTATTCTGCTGGAAGGTAGCGAAATACGTGAAATCTAACGCGATCGTTTACGCGAAAGGCGACATGACTATCGGTGTGGGCGCAGGCCAAATGAGCCGCGTTTACTCAGCGAAAATTGCCGGCATCAAAGCCGCAGATGAAGGCTTAGAAGTTGCAGGCAGCGTAATGGCATCTGACGCTTTCTTCCCATTCCGCGACGGTATCGATGCCGCAGCAGAAGCCGGCATTAAGTGCGTAATTCAGCCAGGTGGCTCTATGCGTGACGACGAAGTTATCGCAGCAGCAGATGAGCACGGCATGGCGATGATCTTCACGGGTATGCGCCACTTCCGCCACTAATTTCCTCATCGTATTTGGCACTGTGGCGTCGTTAACTGCTTTTGCCCACCCCAGTTACGTAGCTGGCTATGTTTCCGGGATGGGCTCAATTGTTGCCTAGCCACATCATCAACTACTTTGAGTAAACAGTATTTATAAGATTAAGGATTTTCATATGCGAGTTTTAATCATTGGTTCAGGCGGTCGTGAACATGCGCTAGGCTGGAAAGCAGCGCAAAACCCAAATGTTGAGACTATTTTCATTGCTCCAGGCAACGCAGGTACGGCACTAGAGCCAAAACTAGAGAACGTAAACATCGATGTAGAAGACATCGCTGGCCTTGTTGCTTTCGCCAAAGAGAAGGCGATTGAACTGACTATCGTTGGCCCAGAAGCACCATTGGTTATTGGTGTGGTTGATGCGTTCCGCGAAGCAGGCTTACCAATCTTTGGCCCTACCCAAGCCGCAGCGCAGCTTGAAGGCTCCAAAGCGTTTACTAAAGACTTCCTTGCTCGTCACCAAATCCCAACCGGTGCTTACGCAAACTTCACAGAAATTGAACCAGCGCTTGCTTACGTGCGTGAGCAAGGTGCACCAATCGTGGTGAAAGCAGACGGTCTTGCTGCTGGTAAAGGCGTAATCGTTGCGATGACGCTAGAAGAAGCCGAGGACGCAATCAAAGACATGCTAGCGGGCAACGCATTTGGCGATGCAGGCAGCCGCGTGGTTATCGAAGAGTTCTTAGATGGTGAAGAAGCAAGCTTCATCGTAATGGTCGATGGTGAGAACGTTCTGCCAATGGCCACCAGCCAAGATCACAAACGTGTCGGTGATAAAGACACGGGTCCGAACACAGGGGGCATGGGCGCTTACTCTCCAGCTCCTGTGGTCACACCCGAAATTCACAATCGCATCATGGAAGAAGTCATTTACCCAACGGTACGTGGCATGGCATCTGAAGGGAACCCATACACAGGTTTCCTATACGCGGGTCTGATGATCGACAAAGATGGCACTCCGAAAGTGATCGAGTACAACTGCCGCTTTGGTGATCCAGAGACACAACCAATCATGATGCGTATGGAATCGGATCTTGTAGATCTATGCTTAGCAGCAATCGACGAGAAGCTTGATCAAGTGGAATCTAAATGGGATCCACGCGCATCTATCGGTATCGTGCTAGCAGCCGGTGGCTACCCAGCAGCGTACAACAAAGGTGACGTGATCTCTGGCCTGCCTCAAGTTGAAATTGAAGGCGAGAAAGTCTTCCACGCGGGTACAGACAATCAAGATGGCGACATCGTGACAAATGGTGGTCGCGTATTGTGTGCAACTGCATTGGGCAACAGCGTATCAGAAGCACAGCAACGCGCATACGAGCTAGCAAAACAGATCAGTTGGGATGGCATGTTCCATCGTAATGACATCGGCTACCGTGCTATCGCTCGCGAGCAAGAAAAATAATAACAACTTCAGTTGGCTAAAAAGACAAAAGGCGCATTCAGCGCCTTTTTTATTGTTCTTTCGCATCCAGCGTAAAAACGTAGAAGCCTTACTCAGAGATAAACTTTGGTCGTGATACACAATCAAAGTCGTCATCATTGAGCATCAAGAGGCTGTCTACCACCACTTCATTACGAGATTCTTTACCAACAAAGGCAATGTAGCTATCGACCGATGATAAACGGTCGACGACAAATTTCGGCAGGGTTTGGTTGAACTCTAGCGTCGAAAACTCTTTCCCTTTGCAGGTTTCAAATGCTTGACCATTCCAATAGCCTTGTACGAGGTTCTGCCCGTTGCGAGACTGCTCTTTGATGGCTACAACGACATCATTAGCTTCGGCTTTGTATCGATCAAGTTGCTCGCGCTGCAACGGCAAGACTTTGCGATTTACGCGATATTGCTGATAAATCGCTTCACCATCTTTATTAAAGCGGATGTGGATTTGAAAAGGCACCAGTCTTTGCTTGGCATCGATTTGCTCACCTTTTCGAATCAACTCACGCAACTCGCCTTCATCCCAACGGTAATCACTTTTATACCAGCCATGATCACCCATCGTGACGTAATCTGCCGCGGTACTGACTCGAGTTAATCGCTCAGTCATCCAATACAAACTACTGGTGTCACCTGCGGTTTTTCCGCCAGAAAAGTGGGTAAATTGTTCTAGATTAGGCGTTTCAACAGAAGAACAGCCAATAAGAGAAAGGCTAGATAGGAGGAGTGAAGTGAGTAGATGTTTTTTCATGAAATTGCACCGAGGCAGGATACCTCGGTGCATTCTAACTTAGTTTACTGATTCTTTCAGCGCTTTACCTGCTACGAATGCAGGTACGTTAGCTGCTGCGATTTGAATCTCGTCACCAGTCTTAGGGTTGCGACCAGTACGTGCAGCGCGGTGGTTTACTTTGAATGTACCAAAACCAATTAGTTGAACTTGGTCACCCTCTTTAAGTGCACCAGTTACACCTTCAAGAGTCGCTTCAAGAGCAGCTTTAGCTTGTGCTTTTGATAGGTCTGCTTTCTCTGCGATAAAGTCGATTAATTGGGTCTTGTTCATTAGGTTTCCCTTCTCATATGTTATCGAATTCGTCTCACTCTAAAGCATAAATGCCCCATCTGGCAAAGGTTTGTAAGCGATCTTTCGATTTTCTGACGTACTTTTAGCCATAATATGAGTAATAACTCACAATTTGTTACCACATGCGGTCTGAAAGCCCTTGCTTTCCTACGTATTTGGACCAATTAATAAGGCACTTTTGCGGTTATAATCACTGCAAATAACAACTATCAGACTACTTTCAAGGGCAACTATGCTGCTGTTATCCATTTATATCTCTATTGCTATCGGCATTTCGTTTATCTGTTCGGTACTGGAGGCGGTACTACTGAGTATCAGTCCGAGCTACATTGCGCAGCTCAATCAACAGGGGCATCCTGCTGCTGAGCAGCTATCTAAACTCAAGTCCGACATCGACCGCCCATTAGCGTCGATTCTGACTCTAAACACTATTGCTCACACTATCGGTGCAGCAACAGCAGGTGCACAGGCGGCCGTCGTATTCGGCAGCGAAGCACTTGGCATCTTCTCTGCTGTGCTCACACTGGCGATCTTGGTTCTCTCTGAAATCGTACCGAAGACCATCGGTGCAACGTACTGGCGTCAGCTTGCACCAGCAGCGGCGGTATCGCTACGTTGGATGGTATGGGCACTAACGCCATTTGTATGGTTTTCAGAGCAAATCACCAAGCGTTTGGCTCGTAACCACGAAGCACCAAAAATGCGTGATGAACTTTCTGCGATGGCAATTTTGGCACGCGAAAGTGGTGAATTTGCAGAAGGCGAATCTAAAATCTTAAGCAACCTGCTAGGGATTCAAGATGTGCCTGTCACACAAGTCATGACACCTCGCCCTGTTGTCTTCCGCGTTGACGCAACGATGACCATTAATGAGTTTCTGGACAAACACAAAGACACACCGTTCTCACGTCCGCTGGTATACAGCGAGCAGAAAGACAACATCATCGGCTTTGTGCATCGTCTAGAACTGTTTAAGATGCAGCAATCAGGCAGTGGTCAGAAACAACTCGGTGCGGTCATGCGTCCAATCCAAGTGGTTCTGAACAATACAGCGCTACCAAAAGTATTCGATCAAATGATGACGCACCGCCTACAACTGGCACTTGTGGTCGACGAATACGGCACCGTTCTTGGCCTTGTCACACTTGAAGACATCTTTGAGCACTTAGTTGGTGAAGAAATCATCGACGAAGCCGACAAGAGCACCGACATGCAAGAACTGGCCTACCAACGCTGGGAAAGCTGGAAAGAAATGCACGGTGTAATCGAAAGCCGCGATGACGACGAAGAGTTAGAAAAACAAAACGTTGAGCCAGAAACACAAGAGCCAACAAAACCAGACTCAAAAGAATCGTAACCACGTTTCCAACAAAAAAGGCATCCCCCGGGATGCCTTTTTCATATTCGCTTTCGCATTACAGTGCGATGCCGATGTTGCTCACGGCTTCTTCGCGTAGTTCTTCACGCAAGTCTTTGATCAAGTTGATATCACGTTCCGTTGCTTCACGCAGCGGACGGAAGATTGCCCACTGGACATCCCACTCTTCACATACGGCTTCATTTTCTTTTTGATTGTCGTTTGTGATTGGCTCACTGCCCTGTGCTTGCTCTAAATCAGCAACGGTTTGTACCGACTGTTGGCTCACTTTAAGCATTGAATCGAAAAGGTAGTCGCGATCCAACAGACCATGCAATAGAGTAGACAATGCCTGACACGCATCCATCGCTGGGTATACACCGTAAAAATCATACTCGTCGGCACTTGGGAACAATTCTTCGAGCTTCTCTAGTTGACGCTCGAAATTCACTTTCGCGTTCTTAACGGTCAGAATTTCCCATACACTATCAAGAATCGCTCGGTAAGCACGCGGTTCAGCAAATTCTGTGTTCTCACAAAACATCGCATAGTTTGGATACATGCGTTCACACAGACACGCCATAAAGGTAATTTGTTGCCAAGGTTCTAGTTTTTCTAAACGAACCTGAAGAGGATTCTTAAGCATAGTCACTCAATCATTGAAGAAAAAAACAGCGAAAGTGTACTTGATTCATCACAGGGAAAAAAGTTAATGCAGCATCCAAATCAGATTTTCCTGCTCTCAGAGCATCGCGACACCTACGAAACGTTATTGGCGGAGAAAAATCTGCCCGACCTGAACATTACGGACAAGCCGCAAGAGGCACACATTGTTCTTGCCGATCCTCCTTTACTCTCACAAAGATTAGACGAATTTTCACAACTTGAGTGGGTACAATCTACCTATGCGGGCGTAAATGCGCTCATTACCCCAGAATTTCGCCAAGACTATACGCTGACGAATGTGCGTGGCGTGTTTGGTCCGCTAATCGCAGAGTACGTCCTCGGATATTGCATCAGCCACTATCGTCATTTTATGCACTACCACCAGCAACAACAAAACAAACAGTGGCAACCGCATCTCTACACATCACTGCAAAGCAAAACCATGGTGATTCTCGGTACGGGTAGCATTGGGAAATGCCTAGCACAAACGGCCCAGGCGATGGGGATTAACACGATTGGTATTAATCGCACAGGAATTCCAACAGCCAATGATGAATTTGCACAAACCTTCCACATCAATGAACTAGCAAATGCTTTAAGAAAGGCAGATATTGTCGTTAATACGTTGCCGAGCACACCTAATACTCGTGCCTTGCTCAACCGTGAAACACTTCAACATCTCAACCAAGCTTTATTATTCAATGTAGGTAGAGGAGATGTGTTGGATGAAGCCAGCTTGTTGCTCGCCATCAAGAATCGCTGGGTAGAACACGCTTTCTTGGACGTGTTTGAGCAAGAACCATTGCCACCAGCGCATCCGTTTTGGAAGTTACCGCAAGTGACCATCACGCCACACATTGCCGCATTGAGCTTTCCTGAACAGGTGGTCGACATTTTTGCCGACAATTACCGACTTTGGCGCGATGGTTTCTCATTAAACAATCAAGTGGATTTCGAGAAAGGGTATTAAAGATCGATGTCTCTAGAGAATCTACTCCAACAAGTGCGCGCGTGCCAGATCTGCGCTGAGAGTTTACCTCTCGGAGCCAACCCTGTGGTTCAAGCCGGTAAAAACGCACGCATTCTGATTATTGGCCAAGCACCAGGAACAAAAGTCCACAGCACTTCGATACCTTGGAATGATCCAAGTGGTGACCGACTACGCCAATGGCTTGATATCGACAAAGACGTGTTCTACGACCCGAATAAAATTGCCATTGTACCAATGGGATTCTGCTATCCGGGTAAAGGAAACTCGGGAGATCTACCACCGAGAAAAGAGTGCGCTCCTACATGGCACAAAAAGATTCTCGAACAGCTCCCCAATATAGAGTTGACTCTGCTTATTGGTCAGTACTCTCAGCAGTACTACCTCACCAACAAGCCCAAAACTCTCACGCAAACCGTTCAGCAATGGCAAGATTGGGAACCTGAGTTTATTCCTCTACCTCACCCTTCCCCACGCAATACGCTGTGGTTAAAGAAGAATCCATGGTTTGAGTCGGAAGTCGTTCCCTATATCCAACAGCGCGTTCACTCGATGCTTTGAGTTACCTATGATCTAATTGCTAGTTAATCTGAACAAGAAAATTGAAACACAAACAACATAAATTTAAGTCATTGTTTATAATTGATTTTGATTTTTATTGTACAGCTTAGACAGTAATTAGATCATAGCAGGCCAAATGCTTACTAAGCTGTACAATTCAAATTTCAGGTAAAAAAATACCGGCACTGACGGCCGGTATTGGATTTCAATAAATAGAGGTTACTTGTGGTAAGGCTTAGATAGCTCATGTACCGCTTCAACAAACACACCCGCGTTTTCTGGCGGCACATCTAGGTGGATGCCATGACCTAGGTTGAATACGTGACCTGTACCAGCATCACCAAAACCTTCTAGGATACCCGCTACTTCTTCACGGATGCGCTCAGGTGAAGCGTAAAGCATAGATGGATCCATGTTGCCTTGCAGTGCCACTTTATCGCCGATACGCGCTTTCGCATCTGCAATATTGATCGTCCAGTCTAGACCAACCGCATCACAACCCGTTGCTGCGATTTGCTCTAGCCACATGCCGCCATTCTTAGTAAATAGCGTAACAGGTACGCGACGACCGTCATTTTCGCGAATCAGGCCATCCACAATCTTGTGCAAGTATTGCAATGAGAACAGGTTGTAATCACGAGGAGTCAGAACGCCACCCCATGTATCAAATACCATAACTGACTGCGCGCCGGCTTTGATTTGTGCATTTAGGTATTCAATCACGCTATCTGCTAGCTTATCCAGTAGAAGATGCAGAGTTTGAGGTTCTGCGTACATCATCTTCTTGATCTTCGTGAAGGCCTTAGAGCTACCACCTTCAACCATGTAAGTCGCAAGCGTCCATGGGCTACCAGAGAAACCAATTAGAGGTACATCACCATTCAAATCTTTGCGGATTTGACGCACGGCATTCATTACGTACTGCAGTTCACCTTCTGGATCTGGCAGACCGATTTTCTCTACGTCGGCTTTGCAAGTAATTGGGTTATCGAAGACCGGACCTTCACCAGCAGCAAAACGCAGACCCAGACCCATTGCATCTGGGATAGTTAGGATGTCAGAGAACAAGATCGCTGCATCAAGAGGAAAACGGCGTAGTGGTTGAAGAGTTACTTCAGACGCCAGCTCCGCATTCTTACACAAAGACATGAAATCGCCCGCTTGAGCACGCGTAGCTTTGTATTCTGGTAAGTAACGACCTGCCTGACGCATCATCCATACTGGCGTGTAATCTACCGGCTCTTTAAGAAGCGCACGCAGATAACGATCATTTTTTAATTCAGTCATTCCGTAGTTCCAATTGTTAGGCTTTCTTTGAAAGGGGGTATTCTATCACTGATTTAAGGCCAATAGCTGTGTGCTTTGCAACCCGGATCAAGTTATTAACTTTTAAATCAATGCTTAATTTGCACACAATCCGCATCAGTGTTAAAAATTTGTTCGCTAGCGAAAACTACAATTATAAACTGAGTACTCGGTACTCAGCATCTCATAACGACATCTTACTTACCCCCTCCCTCTCGGAGGGTTTTTTTTGCCTAAATTTCAATAAATTAAAAAGCCACCTTGCGGTGGCTTTAAGAACGAGCAGTTATGACTGGCAAACTTTTTTCATTAACCCTTTTACATGTCCTTTAGACAAATATGTCGGGCAAAGAGCTTCTCTTACGGTTTGCGATTCAATAATGTAATTTTCAAAGTTTGTTAGTGCGGTGTTAGCACACCTTTGTGTAGCAACCTCTTTCGCCAAAGCGAAGTTGGTATTATTTGGTCTATCCAAGGTGTAGAGCAACGCATTTGCGACGTTTTCATCCGCACAGTAGTTCTCAGCTTGCTGCACTGCTGCTGCAAAAAAAGGAACCGACAGTGACTTCGAGACATTCTGGAAAACTTTGGTTCCTTCTTCGTAACTCACCTCAGCGCTTGGTGCCAAGGTATTAAGAAGCTGACCATAATTTTCCACACATCCCTCTATCGCATATTGAATACATGGTTGTGCTGCAGGCACCAGCTCTTTCGAGAACTGCTGAGTAAAACTCTTAGATTGAGAGAGAAATGGGTAAGATAGGATTAACTGCTGACCCAGACCAATCGCATCATCTTTTGCTCCAGATGCAACATAGTGTTCAAACGCTCCCAACGCCGCATTTTGAACTAGGCTTTCCCACTCGCTATTACGTTGAGATGGACGAATATCTTCCGCATGCGCTAATAGCTCGTTCCAATTTTTAGAGCCGTTCAATGCCTTTAAGTCGTCCATGGTGTAACGAGCTTCTTCACCGACCACGGCAAAGCTGACGGACACCATGAATAACGACAATAACGTTTTCTTCATCGTTTTAGTTCCATGCCTGCTTAAGGTACTTCAACGTTGAAGAGTCGTAAGCCGCATTTGGATTCAGAGCAACTTTGAGTACGCTACCACCTTCATCTAACGCGAAACCTGCTTTTTTCGCATTCACTGAATCTTGACCTACGAATTGGATTTTTTGAACTTTTTGAAACTCTTCTTTATACAAAGCTGCGTGCTCAGTTGTCGTGCACAACTTCACCATATCATCATAGATGTAGTTAATAAGGCCACCTAACCAACCTGTGGTTTTTACTTTATCAAGTCGAGCTTCAGAAAAATCATAATTATCCCACTGAGCCCAATCGATATTGGTTTCTAGTACTTCATTACCACAAGCCTGCTGCACCTTGGTTACATTTTCTGTCATGGTATTTTCTGTCAACATGCGCTTCGCTTTTACTTCGATACTTGCATTTGCCGACATGCTTACCATTGTGCACGATACTAATCCTAGCCATAACGCTGATTTCAACTTCATTCGGTATACTCCATTATTTATAAACCCATCAATACAGAACGTCATACCAAGCTAGTCTAGCAACAGTGATGTCTCAAAAATGATTAATTTTTAACCTTTACTTCCTTTACGATCAGCATCTCAGTCTGAAAGAATATCACTAACGGTCTGCTCAATTAGCGCTCTTGCAATAGTGCCTGTTGGTGCCACTGGTGGCATCTCTTTCACACCGAACCATTGCGCATCGGATAACTCCGTATAATCCGGATTGAGCTCACCAGAATCATAATCGGCGAGGAACGCCATCATCATACTGGATGGAAAGGCCCAAGGCTGACTGCCAAAGTAACGAATGTTTTTCACGTGAATGCCCGTTTCTTCACGCACTTCGCGCGCGACACAGTCTTCTAAGGTTTCTCCCGCCTCTAAAAAGCCCGCAATCACGGTGTACATGCCATTTCGATGCCTTGGGTGCTGCGCTAGTAAAATCTGATTTTCTTTACGCACAGCAACGATGATGCATGGGAAAATGCGCGGGTAGTGCAAAGTTCGACACTCTCCGCATTGCATGGCAAATTGATTATTATTAAGAAAGTTGCGCCCACCACATTGCGGACAAAAGCGTAAGCTTTGGGTCATGTGCCCATATTGGATAGCCTTGCTCAACAGCATAAATAACGGTTCAGGGAAATGTAGACAGTCGCGCAATGAAACGAGTGGGAGATCTTGCTCCAAATCTGCAAAATTAATCCACATCACTGGCGAACCAAGATAGTCGCCAATTTGCCTCGCATTCTCTTCTGGCAGTGAGAACTGCTCCGCACTACCAAAAGGCACAGCCCCATCCACCAGCCAAATTTCACTTCCTGCAACAACACACCAATGTGCATTTGCCACACGGTTAACATCACCTTTTCTTAACATTACACCATCCCTTTGCTTGAAGTTCGTTCATTTTACTGGCAATCTAATTTCATACTAGAGTTTGTTCTTAACGATATTTGCAACTATAAATTCTAGTAAGGACAAGAGTTTGTAATAACTTTACTAACTTTGCTTTGCAAAGGATACGTTCGCCAGCCGGCGATCAGATCATGAGGGCATGGTCATGCTAAAAAAATTCAAACAAACACAAGACCAGTGGGGTGGCTCAAGTGACGTCATTGATCACTGGTTAGAGACGAGACAATCCTTAATTGTCGAATATTGTAAGCTTGCAGCACTGCAACCTTGTTCGAAATCCAACGTTCTAGAACTTCCTTCTCCCTCCGAGCTACAAAACTTCTGCCAACACCTAGTCGATTATATTTCCGAAGGCCACTTCAAAATCTACGATATGGTGATGGATAAGTGGAAAGCCACAGGCTTTGTCGCAACAAACGAAATCAACCAAACTTACGGCAAAATCGTGCTAACCACAGAACCGTTGTTAAACTTCACCGATAAGTATTCAGACGTGACAGAAGATGATGAGTTAGAGGATTTCGACTCTGATATGTCTTTGATCGGGGAAATCATTGAAACGCGCTTTGAAGTAGAAGACCATTTGATCCAGCTTATCGCGGATAGCCTTGCGATGCCTCCTGGCGCATAAATGATAATAGAAAAGAGTGAAAGGGTTGATGACTATATATCAGCCCTTTTTTGTACCTCTCAACCGAGTGAAGTGAATAGATACAAAAAAGGCACCCGAAGGTGCCTTTTCTTTTAAGCTCTTAACGATTACTCGTCAGAAGAGAAGCCAGCGTTTAGAAGTGCTGCTAGGTTATCTGTTGCTTGTTCAGCAGATGGACCTTCTTGCGCTTCAGCACGTTTAGCTTGACGCTCTTGGTGGTATGCGAAACCAGTACCAGCTGGGATCAGACGACCAACAATTACGTTCTCTTTCAGACCACGTAGGTCATCACGCTTACCAGAAACCGCAGCTTCTGTTAGTACGCGAGTTGTCTCCTGGAACGATGCCGCAGAGATGAACGACTCAGTTGCTAGAGACGCTTTAGTGATACCTAGAAGTTCACGTTCAAAACGAGCAGGCTCTTTGCCTTCAGCTTCTAGATTACGGTTAGCAATCTTAACTTGTGAGTATTCAACTTGCTCGCCAGGTAGGAACTCAGAGTCACCAGCGTGAGTAATTGTACACTTACGCAGCATTTGACGAACGATAGTCTCGATGTGCTTATCGTTAATCTTAACGCCTTGTAGACGGTAAACTTCTTGTACTTCGTTAGCGATGTACTGAGTTACTGCGTGTACGCCACGTAGACGTAGAATGTCATGTGGAGACTCTGGACCATCAGCGATTACATCACCACGTTCAACGCGCTCACCTTCGAACACGTTAAGCTGACGATGCTTAGGAATCATCTCTTCGTAAACTTCACCGCTATCACGAGTGATAACTAGACGACGCTTACCTTTGGTCTCTTTACCGAAGCTAACTGTACCTGTGTGTTCAGCAAGAATCGCAGGCTCTTTAGGCTTACGAGCTTCAAACAAGTCAGCAACGCGTGGAAGACCACCGGTGATATCTTTGTTACCGCCAGATTTCTGAGGAATACGTGCTAGCGTATCACCCACACCTACTTCTGCGCCGTCTTCAATGTTCACGATCGCTTTACCAGGTAGGAAGTAGTGAGCTGGCATTTCAGTACCAGGGATCATTACGTCGTTACCTTGCTCGTCAACAAGTTTGATAGCTGGACGCATATCTTTACCTGCTGCTGGACGAGCTGCTGCGTCCGTTACTTCGCTTGAAGATAGACCAGTTAGGTCATCTGTTTGACGAGAAACTGTTACGCCATCAATCATATCTACGAACTGGATACGACCAGCTACTTCAGTGATGATTGGCAGTGTGTGCGCTTCCCAGTTCGCTACTGTTTCACCAGCTTCAACTGCGTCGTTGTCGCCTTTGCTTAGTAGCGAGCCGTATGGCAGTTTGTGTTTCTCTTTCGTACGGCCGAACTCATCGATGATGGTTAGTTCAGATGCACGAGAAGTGATAACTAGCTTGCCATCTTTGTTTGTTACGAACTTAGCGTTGTGAAGCTTAACAGAACCGTTGTTCTTCGCTTGGATGCTGTTCTCTGCTGCTGCTGTCGATGCCGCACCACCGATGTGGAACGTACGCATCGTAAGCTGTGTACCCGGTTCACCGATAGACTGAGCAGCGATAACACCTACTGCCTCACCTTGGTTTACTAGGTGACCACGTGCTAGGTCACGACCGTAACACTGTGCACAACAACCGAAGTCAGAATCACACGTTACTACAGAGCGCACTTTCATGCTGTCTACTGAGTTCTCTTCCATGATTTGACACCACTTCTCATCGATCAGGGTGTTACGTGGAATAAGAACATCTTCAGTACCAGGTTTTAGAACGTCTTCAGCAACTACACGACCTAGAGCTAGCTCAGACAGTGCAACTTTAACATCACCACCCTCGATGTGAGGCATCATGTCAACACCCTCGTGAGTGCCACAGTCATGTTCAGTTACAACAACGTCTTGAGCAACGTCTACTAGACGACGAGTTAGGTAACCCGAGTTCGCTGTTTTCAGTGCCGTATCCGCAAGACCCTTACGAGCACCGTGCGTTGAGATAAAGTACTGAAGTACGTTTAGACCTTCTTTAAAGTTCGCTGTGATCGGCGTTTCGATGATTGAACCATCTGGACGCGCCATCAGACCACGCATACCGGCAAGCTGACGAATCTGTGCTGCAGAACCACGAGCGCCCGAGTCCGCCATCATGTAGATGCTGTTGAATGACTCTTGCTGTTCCTCTTCACCTTCACGGTTAACTACCGTTTCAGATGAAAGGTTTTCCATCATTGCTTTCGCAACGCGGTCGTTGGTCGATGCCCAGATATCGATCACTTTGTTGTAGCGTTCGCCTGCAGTAACAAGACCTGATTGGTACTGTTCCTGGATTTCACGTACTTCTTCTTCCGCTTCTGCGATTTCAGTGTACTTAGCTGGCGGTACAACCATATCGTCGATACCAACAGATACACCAGAAAGTGCCGCGTAAGCGAAACCTGTGTACATGATTTGGTCAGCGAAGATTACTGTGTCTTTCAGACCTAGCTTACGGTACGCCTCGTTAAGTAGGTTAGAGATTTGCTTCTTACCTAGTTTTTGGTTAACGATGCTGTACGGTAGACCAGCTGGCACGATTTGCCATAGCATTGCACGACCAACAGTGGTATCTACCATCTTGGTCTCAGTTGTGCTGTTGCCGTCTTCGTCTACAACTGTCTCTGTAATACGTACTTTAACGCGCGCGTGAAGCTCAGCTTGTTTAGTGCGGTATGCTTTCTCAGCCTCTGCTGGGCCAGAAAGGTACATGCCTTCACCTTTCACGTTGATCTTTTCACGAGTCATGTAGTACAGACCCAATACAACGTCCTGAGAAGGTACGATGATCGGATCACCTGACGCTGGCGACAGAATGTTGTTTGTCGACATCATCAGAGTACGAGCTTCAAGCTGTGCCTCTAGAGTTAGAGGTACGTGAACCGCCATTTGGTCACCATCGAAGTCCGCGTTGTACGCCGCACAAACAAGTGGGTGTAGCTGGATCGCTTTACCTTCGATTAGTACTGGTTCGAACGCCTGGATACCTAGACGGTGAAGTGTAGGTGCACGGTTCAATAGTACTGGGTGTTCGCGGATTACTTCGTCTAGGATATCCCAAACAACCGCTTCTTCACGCTCTACCATTTTCTTCGCAGCTTTGATTGTAGTCGCAAGACCACGAGTCTCTAGCTTGCTGTAGATAAATGGTTTGAATAGCTCAAGTGCCATCTTCTTAGGAAGACCACACTGGTGCAGACGAAGGTATGGACCTACTGTGATTACAGAACGGCCAGAGTAGTCTACACGTTTACCTAGAAGGTTCTGACGGAAACGACCTTGTTTACCCTTGATCATATCAGCAAGAGATTTCAGAGGACGCTTGTTAGAACCTGTGATCGCACGACCACGACGACCGTTATCTAGCAGCGCATCAACAGACTCTTGCAGCATACGTTTTTCGTTACGTACGATGATGTCCGGAGCCGCTAGCTCTAGAAGACGCTTCAAACGGTTGTTACGGTTGATCACACGACGGTATAGGTCGTTCAGATCAGAAGTCGCAAAGCGACCGCCATCTAGTGGTACTAGAGGACGTAGATCTGGCGGAAGTACTGGAAGTACAGTCAGGATCATCCACTCTGGGTTGTTACCCGATGCGATGAACGCTTCTACCAGTTTAAGGCGCTTAGTGACTTTTTTACGCTTAGTTTCTGAGTTTGTAGTCTCAAGCTCTTCGCGCATTTGTTCAGCTTCAGCGTGCATATCCATAGAACCTAGTAGGTCCTTGATAGCTTCTGCACCCATCTTAGCTGTGAACTCGTCACCCCACTCTTCTAGACGGTCTAGATACTCTTCTTCAGTTAGCATCTGACCTTTTTCTAGATCAGTCATACCCGGTTCAGTTACTACGTACATTTCGAAGTAAAGAACACGTTCGATATCACGTAGAGGGATATCCATTAGTAGACCGATACGAGACGGTAGCGATTTTAGGAACCAGATGTGAGCTACTGGTGAAGCAAGCTCGATGTGGCCCATACGGTCACGACGAACTTTAGTTTGTGTAACTTCTACACCACACTTCTCACAGATAACACCACGGTGCTTCAGGCGCTTGTATTTGCCACAAAGACATTCGTAGTCTTTAACTGGGCCAAAGATACGCGCACAGAACAAACCATCGCGTTCAGGTTTGAACGTACGATAGTTGATCGTTTCAGGTTTTTTAACTTCACCGAAAGACCATGAACGGATCATGTCTGGTGAAGATAGACCGATTTTGATTGCATCAAATTCTTCGGTCTTATGCTGTGCTTTTAGAAAGTTTAATAAGTCTTTCACAATCAGCTCCTGTAAGGAGTTAAAAGGAGCTCACCCGCAAAAGTGAGCACCTTTCTACCGATAATCCCGTGGGGATTACTCTTCGTCTTCTAGCTCGATGTTGATACCTAGCGAGCGGATCTCTTTCAACAATACGTTGAACGATTCAGGCATGCCAGGTTCCATGCTGTGGTTACCGTCTACGATGTTTTTGTACATCTTAGTACGGCCGTTAACGTCATCTGACTTAACGGTTAGCATTTCTTGTAGAGTGTAAGCCGCACCGTATGCTTCTAGTGCCCATACTTCCATCTCACCGAAACGCTGACCACCGAACTGAGCTTTACCACCTAGTGGTTGCTGAGTTACTAGGCTGTACGAACCAGTTGAACGTGCGTGCATCTTGTCATCAACAAGGTGGTTCAGTTTCAGCATGTACATGTAACCAACAGTTACAGGACGCTCAAACGCATCACCTGTGCGACCATCAAACAGCGTTAGCTGACCAGATGTTGGCAGGTCTGCTAGCTCAAGAAGCGCTTTGATTGATGCTTCTGGAGCACCATCAAATACAGGTGTCGCGATTGGTAGACCGCCACGCAAGTTCTTGATCAGAGTACGTACTTCATCATCAGATAGAGAAGCAATGTCTACTTTCTGGCGAGTGTCGCCTAGATCGTAAACTTTTTGTAGGAACTCGCGGAATTTCGCTAGTTCTTGCTGCTCTTTAACCATCTGGTTGATCTTGTCACCGATACCTTTCGCTGCCAGACCTAAGTGAACTTCCAGGATCTGACCGATGTTCATACGCGAAGGTACACCCAGTGGGTTAAGTACGATGTCTACAGGCTGACCTTTCTCATCGTATGGCATGTCTTCAACAGGGTTGATCTTAGAGATTACACCCTTGTTACCGTGACGACCCGCCATCTTATCACCCGGCTGAATGCGACGTTTAACCGCTAGGTAAACCTTAACGATCTTCAGTACGCCAGGTGCTAGATCATCACCTTGAGTGATCTTGCGACGCTTAGTTTCGAACTTCTTATCGAAGTCAGCTTTTAGCTCGTCCCACTGCTCAGCAAGTTGCTCAAGCTGAGTTTGTAGTGCGTCATCTTCTAGCGTTAGTTCTAGCCACTTCTTACGATCAGTCGCGTCTAGTTTCGCTTCAGAGTAACCGCCTTCAATCAATACAGCTTTAACACGGTTTAGAAGGCCACCCTCGAGAATCTGGAATTCTTCAGTTAGGTCTTTCTTCGCTTCTTTAAGCTGCATCTGTTCGATTTCAAGCGCACGCTTGTCTTTCTCTACGCCATCGCGAGTGAAGACTTGAACGTCGATGATCGTACCTGATACAGAGTTCGGTACACGTAGTGAAGTATCTTTAACATCCGATGCTTTTTCACCGAAGATAGCACGTAGTAGCTTCTCTTCAGGAGTTAGCTGAGTTTCACCTTTAGGTGTTACTTTACCAACTAGGATGTCGCCACCCTTAACTTCAGCACCAATGTAAACGATACCTGACTCGTCTAGTTTAGACAGAGCAGATTCACCTACGTTTGGAATATCCGCTGTGATCTCTTCAGAGCCCAGCTTAGTGTCACGCGCCACACAAGTCAGTTCTTGAATGTGGATTGTCGTGAAGCGGTCTTCTTGAACTACGCGCTCAGATACTAAGATCGAGTCTTCGAAGTTGTAACCGTTCCAAGGCATGAACGCGATACGCATGTTTTGGCCAAGCGCTAGCTCACCAAGGTCTGTTGAAGGACCATCAGCAAGAACGTCACCGCGTGCTACAGGTTCACCTGGCATCACACATGGGCGCTGGTTAATACATGTGTTCTGGTTAGAACGTGTGTATTTAGTCAGGTTGTAGATGTCGATACCAGCTTCACCTGGTACTAGCTCTTCTTCGTTCACTTTAACAACGATACGAGAAGCATCTACTGACTGGATTACACCACCACGTTTCGCAACAGCCGTTACACCTGAGTCAACGGCTACGTTACGTTCGATACCAGTACCAACAAGCGGTTTGTCAGCTTTCAGTGTTGGAACTGCCTGACGTTGCATGTTCGCACCCATCAATGCACGGTTCGCATCATCGTGTTCTAGGAACGGGATAAGCGATGCAGCGATAGATACAACCTGGTTTGTCGCAACGTCCATGTACTGAGCGTGCTCACGAGGATGTAGACCAGATTCACCTTTCTGACGAGCTGTGATCAGCTCATCTGCAAAAGTACCATCTTCGTTTAGCTTAGCGTTCGCCTGAGCGATAACGAATTGGCCTTCTTCGATTGCAGATAGGTAATCTACTTCGTCTGTTACAACACCATCTACAACGCGACGGTATGGCGTCTCAAGGAAACCGTACTCGTTACAACGCGCAAACGCAGATAGAGAGTTGATCAGACCGATGTTTGGACCTTCCGGCGTTTCGATAGGACATAGACGGCCGTAGTGAGTTACGTGTACGTCTCGAACTTCGAAGCCAGCACGTTCACGAGTTAGACCGCCAGGACCCAATGCAGAAATACGACGCTTGTGCGTTACTTCTGATAACGGGTTGTTTTGGTCCATGAACTGTGAAAGCTGTGAAGAGCCAAAGAATTCTTTAACTGCCGCAGAAATTGGTTTCGCGTTGATCAGGTCTTGAGGCATAACAGCGTCAAGGTCGCCTAGGCTTAGACGTTCTTTAACTGCACGCTCAACACGAACTAGACCTACACGGAACTGGTTCTCAGCCATTTCGCCGACAGAACGGATACGACGGTTACCTAGGTGGTCGATATCGTCCACTTCGCCTTTACCGTTACGGATCGCGATAAGCTTCTTCATCACTTCGATGATATCTGTTTCATCAAGTGTGCCTTGCTCTTGAGCATCTTCACGACCGATAGAGCTGTTAAACTTCATACGACCAACAGTCGATAGATCGTAACGCTCTTCAGAGAAGAATAGGCTTTCGAATAGTGCTTCTGCAGCTTCTTTTGTTGGTGGCTCACCAGGGCGCATCATGCGGTAGATTTCTACCAATGCAGAAATACGGTCAACAGTGCTGTCGATGCGTAGTGTTTCTGACATGAATGGACCGTGGTCTAGATCGTTCGTAAACAGAACTTCTAGCGCTTTGTGGCCAGCTTGAGACAGGTTCGCTAGCGCTTCCAGGCTGATTTCCTGGTTAGCATTAACAATGATCTCGCCTGTTGCTTCGTTGATGTAATCTTTCGATGCAACTTTACCAACGATGTACTCTACTGGTACTTCGATGTGATCAACGCCATCTTTCTCTAGTTGGCGGATATGACGAGCTGTAACGCGACGACCTTGCTCTACGTAAACTTTACCATTCGATTCGATGTCAAATGACGCAGTTTCACCACGTAGACGATCTGGAACCAACTCCATCAGTAGAGTTTGGTCTTTCACTTCGAAGTTCACTTTCTCGAAGAAGATATCTAGGATTTCTTCAGTCGATTTACCTAGTGCACGAAGGATGATCGATGCTGGTAGCTTACGACGACGGTCGATACGAACGTACAAGTTATCCTTAGGATCAAACTCGAAATCAAGCCATGAACCACGGTAAGGAATAACGCGTGCGTTGTATAAAACTTTACCTGAAGAGTGGGTCTTACCCTTATCGCTGTCGAAGAACACGCCTGGGCTTCGGTGCAGCTGGGATACGACAACCCTCTCGGTACCGTTAATTACGAAGGTACCATTGTCTGTCATGAGTGGAATTTCACCCATGTAGACTTCTTGTTCTTTAATGTCTTTTACAGTACCTGCTGGCGCGTCTTTATCAAAGATAACTAGGCGTAGTTTTACACGTAGTGGCTTTGAGTAAGTTACACCGCGGATTTGACATTCTTTAACGTCAAAAACTGGCTCACCAAGACGGTAGCTAACGTATTGCAGCTCAGAATTGCCGTTGTAGCTCTGAATCGGGAATACAGAACGGAAAGCAGCTTCAAGACCGTATTGACCTTCAGGATCCTGTTCGATAAATTTGTCGAACGAATCGAGCTGGATCGATAGCAGGTATGGAATGTCCAAAACTTGTGGACGAGTACCAAAGTCCTTACGGATGCGCTTTTTCTCGGTATAAGAGTAAACCATGGGGTTCCTCAGCTCGCTGATAAGTGACCCAAACTGTCCGCCCACTCCTAGTTACTTAAGGGGGGTAAGGGACAGTGACTAATATAGCTGTTTACTGTAGTGACATTTCATTTCGAAAGAATGAAATGTTTTTTGCATGGATATCAGGCGCTTAAACAGCGGGAAAATTCGCCTATACCCTACAGCGCAAAAAGGCCGGTGGTTAAAAAACCACCAGCCAATTAGCCGTTAGGCTAAGAAACTATGCAATAATTACTTAACAGCAACAGTTGCACCAGCTTCTTCTAGCTGAGCTTTAAGAGCGTCAGCTTCTGCTTTGTCAACACCTTCTTTAAGAGGTGCTGGAGCGCCGTCTACAAGAGCTTTAGCTTCTTTAAGACCTAGGCCAGTTGCGCCACGTACTGCTTTGATTACAGCAACTTTGTTACCGCCAGCAGATTCTAGGATTACGTCGAATTCAGTTTGCTCTTCAACAGCTGCACCAGCAGCAGCGCCGCCAGCTACAACAGCAGCAGCAGCAGAAACACCGAATTTCTCTTCCATTGCTTCGATTAGTTCAACAACTTGCATTACAGACATTTCTGCAACTGCGTCTAGGATTTGCTCGTTAGTAATAGACATAACAATTCTCTTTTAAGTCAACAATAAGTTTATTAAGCAACCAGTAAAAAGCAAGGCTTATTAAGCAGCTTCTTTTTGATCGCGGATAGCAGCGATTGTACGAACCAGCTTGCCAGCAGAAGCTTCTTTCATGCACATCATTAGGCGTGCGATTGCTTCGTCGTAAGTTGGTAGTGTCGCTAGTACTTCAGCGTCAGTTAGCGCGCCTTCAAATGCAGCAGCTTTGATCTCGAAGTCTTTGTTCTCTTTAGCGAAGTCTTTGAAAAGACGCGCTGCAGCACCTGGGTGCTCGTTAGAGAACGCGATTAGAGTAGGACCAGTGAAAGTGTCAGTTAGACACTCGTAGTCTGTACCCTGAACCGCACGACGTGCTAGAGTGTTACGCACGACTTTCATGTAAACGCCAGCTTCACGAGCTTGTTTACGTAGAGAAGTCATTGCGCCAACTTCAACGCCACGAGAATCAGCTACAACTGCAGAAAGTGCACCACTGGCAGCTTCGTTGACTTCAGCAACAATTGCTTTTTTGTCTTGAAGGTTTAAAGCCATCTTGGATTTACTCCTGGTTGTCGTTACACCACTCACTATCATCACGACAGTGAGAGCTATTGAGGTGCATTCCCAGAAGAAAGTTAACTATTTACATAGAGCTTTCTGTCAGTTCGGGCACCATCTACGTAGGATAATTAAGTCAACGGTTAGGCAGACACCTACGGTCTTGGACGGAGACTGGGTCTTAATTCATTTCGAACTAGGAGACAGTTCAAAGAACCAAAGTTCAGCCCCAACCACAAATATTAGGCGCAAAATTATACACAAATTTTGCGCCTAAGCAAATAAATTATGCTTGAGTGTTCAGGCTAGCCTGATCAACAGCAACACCAGCACCCATAGTAGTAGAGATGCTTACTTTCTTCAGGAAAGTACCTTTCGCTGAAGATGGCTTAGCTTTCTTCAGAGCAACTAGAAGTGCTTCTAGGTTCTCTTTGATCTGCTCAGCAGAGAAGTTTGCTTTACCGATAGTAGTGTGGATGATGCCGTTTTTGTCGTTACGGTAACGAACCTGACCAGCTTTAGCGTTTTTAACTGCTTCAGCAACGTTAGGAGTTACAGTACCAACTTTAGGGTTTGGCATAAGACCGCGAGGACCTAGGATAGTACCTAGTTGACCTACAACGCGCATTGCATCTGGAGAAGCAACAACTACGTCAAAGTTCATTTCGCCTTTCTTAACTTGCTCAGCAAGATCTTCCATACCAACGATGTCTGCGCCAGCTTCTTTAGCTGCTTCAGCGTTTGCACCTTGAGTGAACACTGCTACGCGGATGTCGCGGCCAGTACCGTGAGGTAGTACAGTAGCACCACGTACGTTCTGGTCAGATTTACGAGCATCAATGCCTAGGTTAACAGCAACGTCTACAGACTCAACGAATTTAGCAGTAGCTAGTTCTTGAAGAAGAGCAACAGCTTCGTTGATTTCGTATTCTTTAGTTACGTCAACTTTTTCGCGGATTACGCGCATGCGCTTAGTTAGTTTTGCCATCTTATTAACCCTCTACCACTAGGCCCATTGAACGAGCAGTACCAGCGATAGAACGCTTCATCGCTTCGATGTCAGCACCAGTCATATCTGCAGCTTTAGTTTCTGCGATTTCTTGGATTTGAGCGTCAGTTACAGTGCCCACTTTTTCAGTGTTTGGACGGCCTGAACCAGACTTAACGCCAGCAGCTTTCTTAAGAAGAACAGCAGCAGGTGGAGTCTTAGTTACGAACGTGAAAGAACGGTCGCTGTATACTGTGATAACTACTGGAGTTGGTAGACCCTTCTCTAGAGATTCTGTTTTCGCGTTGAACGCTTTACAGAATTCCATGATGTTAACACCGTGTTGACCTAGAGCAGGACCAACTGGTGGACTTGGGTTCGCAGCGCCAGCAGCAACTTGTAGCTTGATGTAAGCTTCAACTTTCTTAGCCATGATAATTCCTAAGTTTGGGTACAAACGCTAATCACGGATCAGCTCCCCGTTTGTGTAAGAAACTTTTTACTTCACAAGAAGTAAAAAGGCGCGAAATTATAGTCATAATTCGCGCCTTATACAACCCTAAAAAGGTGATTTTTTATACTCTTTAAATCAGAGTATTAGTCCAGTTTTTCAACCTGACCAAATTCAAGCTCAACTGGTGTTGCACGACCAAAGATCGACACAGACACTTTCAGGCGGCTCTTCTCGTAATCCACTTCTTCAACGGTACCGTTGAAATCAGCAAATGGACCTTCATTAACACGAACCACTTCACCCGCTTCGTACATAGTACGTGGACGAGGAGCTTCACTCGCTTTCTCAAGACGGTTAAGAATAGCGTCAGCTTCTTTATCAGTGATAGGTGCTGGACGGTCTGAGGTACCACCAATGAAGCCCATGACACGCGGCACACTACGTACTAGGTGCCATGATTCATCGTTCATAATCATCTGAACAAGGACGTAACCTGGGAAGAACTTACGCTCAGATTTGCGACGTTGACCCGCGCGCATTTCCACTACTTCTTCAGTAGGAACTAGTACTTCACCGAATAGCTCTTCCATGCCGTGCATTTTGATATGCTCGCGCAGAGATTGAGCTACACGACCTTCAAATCCAGAGAAGGCTTGAACCACATACCAGCGTTTTTTTGGAGCTTCACTCATGAATTAAAACCCTCTATACCCCAGTTGCTAGAGCTACTAGACGAACCATAATTCCGTCAATACCCCATAGCACTAGAGCCATTACAATACTTACAGCTAAAACGATCAGTGTTGTTTGCATGGTTTCTTGGCGAGTAGGCCAAACAACTTTACGTACTTCCATACGCGATTCTTTTGCAAAACTGATCGCTGCTTTACCTTTAGTCGTTGTTGCTGCAACGCCAAGGGCAGCTGCAATTAGAACAACAACGCCTGCAGCGCGAACCACTACAGACATTTCACCATACAGGTAATTACCCACAACAGCGGCAGCTGCCAATACGAAAGCGGCAACCCACTTAAACGTATCTGCTGCATTTGAGCTATCAGGAGTTTCAGCATTATTTGCTTTCATAAAACCAACCTGTTACAAGTCTTAATATAGACGACAACAACCCCGCTGTTGCAGGGCAAACTCCATATCGCTGAAAAACAGCGAACTCTTCTTAAGATTAAGCCTCTTTGCCTAATCTTGCTCTGCACCCAACCCACTTCTGAACAAGAAAACAGCAAAAATAATATTGAGCGCAGAAAAAGGGCATCAAATGATGCCCTTTTTGCTACTGGTTCGTCAAATCTAATTCAAGATTTTCCGAAAGCATTCGTTTAATTCGTTAAGAATTATTCGAAGATCTTAGCAACAACACCAGCACCTACTGTACGGCCACCTTCACGGATAGCGAAACGTAGACCTTCGTCCATTGCGATTGGTGCGATTAGCTCAACAACCATTTGGATGTTGTCGCCTGGCATTACCATTTCTACGCCTTCTGGTAGAGAGATATCGCCAGTTACGTCAGTTGTACGGAAGTAGAACTGTGGACGGTAACCTTTGAAGAAAGGAGTGTGACGACCGCCTTCTTCTTTAGATAGTACGTATACTTCTGATTCGAACTTAGTGTGTGGAGTGATTGAACCAGGCTTAGCTAGTACTTGACCACGTTCAACTTCGTCACGCTTAGTACCACGTAGAAGTGCACCAACGTTCTCACCTGCACGGCCTTCATCTAGAAGCTTACGGAACATCTCTACACCAGTACATGTTGTAGTAGTTGTATCCTTGATACCTACGATAGCAACTTCGTCACCAACTGTTAGGATACCACGCTCGATACGGCCAGTTACTACTGTACCACGACCTTGGATTGAGAATACGTCTTCGATAGGCATTAGGAATGGCTGATCTACCGCACGCTCTGGCTCAGGGATGTAAGTATCTAGAGCTTCAGCTAGTTCAACGATTTTCGCTTCCCACTGCTCTTCGCCGTTTAGTGCGCCTAGTGCAGAACCTTGGATAACTGGTAGGTCATCACCTGGGAAATCGTATTCAGATAGAAGTTCACGAACTTCCATTTCTACTAGTTCTAGTAGCTCTTCATCATCAACCATGTCACATTTGTTCATGAATACGATGATGTATGGGATACCAACCTGACGGCCTAGTAGGATGTGCTCACGAGTTTGTGGCATTGGGCCATCTGTCGCAGCAACAACTAGGATACCACCGTCCATCTGTGCAGCACCAGTGATCATGTTTTTAACATAGTCAGCGTGTCCTGGACAGTCAACGTGTGCGTAGTGACGTGATGGAGTGTCGTACTCAACGTGTGAAGTAGCGATTGTGATACCGCGCTCACGCTCTTCTGGAGCGTTATCGATAGATGCGAAGTCTTTCGCTTCACCGCCGTAAACTTTAGCTAGAGTAGTACAGATAGCTGCAGTTAGAGTTGTTTTACCGTGGTCAACGTGGCCGATAGTACCAACGTTAACGTGCGGTTTCGTACGTTCAAATTTTTCTTTAGACATGAGTGGTCCCTCTAGGTACGGATTTTTGGTGGCCCAAATTGACCACGCAACCAAATAAAGATTATTGGTAAATCTAATATCAAAAGGAGATAACTTTGAGAGCTGGTGCTGATAGGCAGACTCGAACTGCCGACCTCATCCTTACCAAGGATGCGCTCTACCACCTGAGCTATATCAGCACTCAAATTAGAGTGGAGCGGGCAGCGGGAATCGAACCCGCATCATCAGCTTGGAAGGCTGAGGTAATAGCCATTATACGATGCCCGCAACACGTAACTCTGAGAGCTATTTCCTAAAGAATATGGTGGAGGGGGACGGATTCGAACCATCGAAGGCAGTGCCGGCAGATTTACAGTCTGCTCCCTTTGGCCACTCGGGAACCCCTCCAAATTTTTAAGCCATTCTAACTACTAAAGGAAAGAATGGTGCCGACTACCGGAATCGAACTGGTGACCTACTGATTACAAGTCAGTTGCTCTACCTACTGAGCTAAGTCGGCATAAGTGGTGCGCATTCTATTGAATGATTTTCTAGGTTGCAATAGCTATTTAAAAAAAAGTCGTAAAAATCGTTTTTTTAGTTTCAACTGCTGCAAAATCATACAAACCTCGCTTTTTAAAGCAAACTTTCGTGCTTTGTCGTTTGCTTTGCACGGTGCTTGTTGTATGTTCTTGCTCTCTACTAAACCAAGGATAAAAGAGACCCATGAGTCCATTTTTGTCATTTGACCGTGCCGAGTGGGCAGAACTGCGTAATTCTGTTCCGATGACACTCTCTGAAGACGATCTAAAGGCGCTTCAAGGCATAAATGAAAACCTCACTATGGAGGAAGCGGTAGAGATCTACCTTCCTTTGTCTCGTCTACTCAATTTATATGTACAGGCTCGCCAAAGTCGCAACTCTGTTCTTCAGCAGTTTCTAAATACCGAGGAACACGCTCCGCCATTTGTTATTGGCATTGCGGGTAGTGTGGCTGTTGGAAAAAGTACAACAGCACGCATTCTTAAAGCACTGCTTTCTCGTTGGGAAAATCATCCCAAAGTCGCCTTAGTTACAACGGATGGCTTTCTGTATCCCAAAAAGGTTTTGGAAGAGCGCGGTATCATGCATCGCAAGGGTTTTCCCGAATCTTACGACATCAAACGCTTGGTAGAATTTGTTTCTGATGTAAAGGCGGGTAAACCAAATCTTGAAGTACCTGTTTACTCACACATCACATACGACATTACTGATGAGCTAAAAAAAGTCGACCGACCTGACGTGCTGATTATTGAAGGCTTAAACGTATTACAAAGCGGTATGGACTACCCACATGATCCACATCGAGTATTTGTATCTGATTTTCTTGATTTCTCAATTTATGTTGATGCGGAAAGTGAAACGATAGAGCAGTGGTATGTCGAGAGATTTTTGAAGTTTCGCCGCGGAGCTTTTACTAAACCAGGCTCCTACTTCAGCCACTATACGCAGCTGTCGGTCGATGAAGCGAAAAGTAAAGCGAAAGAAATTTGGCGCAATATTAATGGACTCAATCTGGAATTGAACATTCTTCCAACCAGAGAAAGAGCCCATTTGATCCTCCACAAAGGTGCTAACCACCTTGTCGACAAAGTATCGCTAAGAAAGTAAAGGGGCTCAGTCCCCTTTTCTCAACGAAATTTCTCCGCCAATGTAGGTTTCCAAACCATTTTCAGTTTTGAGCACCACCCCACCCTGTTGGTCGATACCTTGTACCACTCCGTGTATTTCTCTCGGTCCCATAAGAAGCTTAACCGGTCGGCCGATAAAGTTGTCCAAACGATTCCAACGTTCAACAAAACCACCCAGTCCAGTCAGTTCATATTCTTCTAACGCGGCTTTCCAATGATCGATAAGACGTATCGCCAATTGAGTTCTATCGATACTAACTTCATTGGAAATCTGGTTGAGTGTTGTCCAAGGTTGATCAATACCGGGCTGCACATCAGGCATGCCAATATTTAATCCCATTCCAATCACTAAGTGAGCTGCGCCTCCTGCTTGACCAGACATCTCCACTAAAATACCGGCTAGTTTTTTATCTTGATAGTAGATGTCGTTTGGCCACTTAAGCTTAACACCTTGGATACCGATACTTTCCAGTGCTTCGACTGCAGCAATACCCACGACCAAACTCAGTCCCATCGCTGCCGCCATACCCGCATCTAAACGCCAGTACATAGACAAATACAGATTGGTGCCAAATGGCGATATCCATTGACGTCCGCGACGTCCGCGACCCTGCGCCTGATATTCAGCGATACAAACTCGCCCTTTATCGGATTCGCTGACTTTCTCTAACAAATATTGATTCGTTGAATCAATCACGGAAATCAGTTCAACTGGAGTGCTAATGGCATTTTTCAGACGAGTTTCATCGAGTAATTGAAGAGGATGAGCCAGTTGATAGCCTCGTCCTTGGATACGATAAATATCCACTCCCCAATCATTCAACCCTTTAATGTGCTTTGCAATTGCCGCTCTAGAAATGCCCAGTTGTTGTCCAAGCATTTCACCTGAATGGAAACCGCCATCGCTGAGTGTTTTAAGGATATGTAGCTTCACTGAGTGTTCTTTTCTCATTGAGCCGCCTCAATCTTAGCGAGATTAGTTTCACCTTGACGATTCATAAAGCGCACTTCGTGTTCGAGTTCAATTTGGTACTTATCCCACACCGCCCTTTTCACCAGAGAAGCAAGTGCAACCACGTCATCAGCACTGCAGTTGTCGACATTTGTTAATACCAACGCTTGTAAAGGGTTCACCTGAGCACCGTTGACTGAAATACCTTTCAAACCACACTGGTCAATCAGCCAACCGGCTGCCACTTTCATTCCCTCGTTTGCAGGGTAAGCCACCATGTCGCTATGCTTTCGAATGAGTTGATCATAATGATCTTGGCTGATCACAGGGTTTTTAAAGAAACTCCCTGCGTTACCGACTTTAGCTGGGTCTGGCAGTTTCTCCATACGAACTTGGCACACACGTTCAAAGATTGCATTTGGACTTAATTCGTTTTCAGGGATGTTTTGTAACGGCCCATATTGATTCTTCGGCGTCCATCGCTTCGGCAGCTTCAAGCCAATGGCTGTGACAAAGCATTTTTCATATAGATCATGTTTGAAAACTGAATCTCGGTACCCAAATTCGCAGTCTTCCGCACTCATCCGCCTCGTTTTTAAAGTCGTCAAATCCAATACATCGACGTAGCTACAAAGATCTTTTAGTTCAACCCCGTATGCGCCGATGTTTTGGATCGGAGCTGACCCAGCACAACCGGGAATCAAAGCTAAGTTTTCGATCCCGCCCATACCTTGGGCAACACACCAAGCCACCAAACTCGGCCAATCCTCCCCACCTTGAACATGCAGAAGATAATCTTCATGGGTTTCTGAAACCGATTTCCCCAAAAGGCGGTTAACAATGACGAGACCATCAAAATGTTCAGTAAATAGAACATTGCTGCCTTTACCCAAAAACAACTTCGGCAGACTTTGAAAAGCAGGATTTTGATAGAGGCTGATTACATCATCTATCGAGTCAACAATGGCTAAGTAGGAGCAAGTCTGCTCGATACCAAAAGTGTGAAAAGCCTTGAGGCTTGCGTGTTCTTTAATTTGCATAGTGATTTGCAACGCCAGATAAGATTCTCTTAAACTGGGCACATTCTACCCCAGTTAACTTTTAACCGCAGTGACAATACCTAACTCATTAATCATAGAAGTGTTAAATCCGATCAAACTCCCTTTGATCAAAAAGCTCTATAAAGCCCATTACCCCTCCGGGCGAGCCAAAAAAGATGAACTCATCATCACAGCCAGTCGTGAAGGTGTGATCGTCGCACTACTAAGATTAAAAACCGTAGAGCAATATCGCTTATTAACAGGCATGCTCGTCATCCCAGAAGTTAGAGGCACGAGCGTTGGCCGCACTCTGCTAGAGCATTGCGAGAACAAAGTTTTCGAAGATGGTGATTATTGCTTCGCTTTTAGCTACTTAGAAAAATATTATGCTCAACATGGTTTCGAAACCATTGACAGTCATGAGCTGCCGAACTCCTTAAAGATGGCCTTTCAACGTTATGTTGATAGCGGCAAAGATCTCATTCCAATGCAATTTATCCCTTCAAAGGTTTCAAAGCGTGCGCTTTAGTAGCCAGGGAAATCATATCTTTGGTAAAATATCAGGTTCGCAATATTGCACTAAAATAAGGTACTCACACCGATATGATAGTAAATAGGAATCCATTCGAGCAGTTGCCTAGTCTCGCAATCAATCCTGAAGACTTTGATGTTCTGTACTCTGCAGAAACATTTCGAACTCGTCTTTTAGATGCGATCAGCAAAGCAACGTCACGAATCTACCTAGTCGCTCTATATCTGGAAGATGATGAAGCTGGGCGTGAAATACTCACTGCACTTTACGAAGCAAAGCAGCGTAATCCAGGATTAGACATTAATATCTGTGTTGACTGGCACCGAGCACAACGCGGCCTTATTGGTGCAGAAACATCAGAAGGCAACTCAGCGCTTTATAAAGCGTTTGCTGACCAATACCAACATGCCATCCCTGTTTATGGTATCCCCGTTCGCGGTCGAGAAGTATTTGGTGTACTTCATTTAAAAGGCTTCGTCGTCGACGATACCGTGATTTACAGTGGCGCTAGCCTTAATAACGTTTATTTGCAGTACCATGGTCGCTATCGATTTGATCGCTACCATGTTATTAAGCACAAGTCCCTTGCAGATACGATGGTGAACTTCGTTCAAAATGAAATGATTGCTCACCCTGCAGTAAACGACTTGGCTGATCGAGATAAGCCAGAAACCAAAGAAATTAAATCGGCAATTCGCCAACTTCGCTCTTCTCTTGCTCAAGCCAACTATCAATTTGCCCATGAGTCAGCGGCGGAAGATAAAGTAAAGATCACACCACTTGTTGGTCTTGGTAAGCGTCGAAACTTACTAAACCAGCAAATCGTCAAGCTACTAGCAGCAGCAAAAAACGAAATTTTCATCTGTACGCCATATTTTAACTTCCCTAAATCAATTCACCGGGAAGTAAAACGTGCAATGAAACGTGGAGTAAAAGTAACGATCGTGGTAGGAGATAAAACCGCGAACGATTTCTATATCTCTCCAGAAGAAGATTTCAAAACCATTGGTGGTCTTCCTTACCTTTACGAGGTAAATCTGCGCCGCTTTGCCAAAGCAAATGAGGCGAACATTGCAGCTCGTAAACTTTCAGTGCACTTATGGAAGCATGAAAACAACAGCTTCCACCTAAAAGGTATCTGGGTTGATAAGCGATACATGCTGCTTACGGGTAACAACTTAAATCCGCGTGCTTGGTCTCTCGATCTTGAAAATGGTTTATTGATTCAAGATGACTACGCAAACCTTACTCATAAGTTTGAAGATGAAGTAGCCCGAATCCTTGAACATACGCAGCTAATCTGCACTTACAAACAGTTGGAAAAAGTCGAAGATTACCCGCTTGCTGTACAAAAACTAGTGAGAAAAATCACTCGCTTAAAAGCTGACGGTGTTTTAAAGCGTATCCTTTAAATATCTTCCGCTTATTTGTCTTTCGAAAGCCCAACTTATGTTGGGTTTTTTTTGTACATGGCAGATCAAGTGATTTCTATTTTTCAAAAGACATATCTCACCCTGAAGACCCCCACACACTTTTTAAACATAAGTATTTGATTAGTTCTAAGCACCTTAGAACGGCTTAAAAAGATACTTATTAAAGGATTGAAACTGGACTTACTCTCGAAAAAACAGACAAAGGTAGTTAATACACTATCGAATTCGCATGCTTAATCTTATAGATTGAATCAAATCGACAAACTCATGTTTCCACTCCACATGATTAAGTAGGCAATGTCGACAAAATGGAAATTGAGAAAAACGTGTCCTGGATCGACGTTATGAAAATTATAATTAGGAAGAGGGTATAGGAGATTAATACGGCGCTTTAAAATGACTAGCTAATCTTTAATGGGGAAGCTAGTAAGATGGTACTCAACTGAGAATTGTCTTTCTTGGAAGGGAAAATGACAGTCCCTAAAATGACAAAAGCCCTGCTATTTCTAGCAGGGCTTTCAAATAAGTGGCGGAGCGGACGGGACTCGAACCCGCGACCCCCGGCGTGACAGGCC
>NZ_JAPEID010000040.1:0-42631 GCF_028823755.1 Vibrio sp. VP6 | reverse complement strand
ACGCCTGGTTCCAAGGCTGGGGCTGGCCTTCATGCTCCAAGCTGTTAACCACTTGGTATTCACGCTCCGAGCGTGGCTTCTTATGGGCGATTTGGAACACCGCACACAACGTTGGTGGCGCGCTGATCCCTATTTTGGTGGGCTATTTAACGTTGCACTACAGCTGGCGTGAAGGCTTTATTCTACCCGGCATCATCGGGGTATTACTCGGTCTATTCGTTTGTTGGCGATTGCGCGACAAACCCACAACAATGGGCTTACCAAGTGTCGGACAATGGCGCAACGACGCACTAGAACTTGCGCAAGAAAATTACGGACGTGGCCTCACCTACCGCGAAATTCTGAAATCGTACGTATTTAACAACAAATACATCTGGCTACTCGCGTTCAGTTACGTGTTGGTTTACATCGTCCGAACCGCAATCAATGACTGGGGAAACCTGTACTTGACCGAGCAGCATCACTATAGCCTGATTAACGCCAACGCTGCTCTGTCGATGTTTGAAATCGGCGGTTTTGTTGGTTCACTGGTTGCTGGTTGGGGCTCAGACAAACTCTTTGGCGGTAACCGTGGGCCAATGAACTTACTGTTCGCTATTGGGATTTTCTTATCTGTCTCCGCGCTTTGGCTGATGCCTCTGACCAACTTTGCATTCCAAGCGGCGGGATTGTTCTCCATCGGCTTCTTTGTCTTTGGGCCACAAATGCTGATCGGTATGGCGGCGGCGGAGTGCTCTCACAAAGATTCTGCCGGCGCGGCAACAGGATTCGTGGGCTTGTTCGCCTACATGGGCGCAGCATTGTCTGGTTATCCACTGGCGTTAATTCTTGAAGAATATCATTGGACGGGTTTCTTCATCACCATTTCAGTTTGTGCAGCCGTCATTGGCCTTTTGTTGCTGCCATTTTTGCAAGCGCAACCATCACGAAAACCACTCGAACCAAAACCTCGGTTGTAAATCGACTTATCGCCCTTCGCGCAAATTGGCGAGTGACCTAACCGCGCTCGCCATCCTTATTTAACGTATCTCTGCTCAATTTTTCTTCCGATTCAGTTCGGAGGGTTAACTATGGGAAAAATTCATGAATTTGAACACTATTTCATCGCATAGCTTCTTTCAAATGAACAACAAAATCCAAAACTACGCTTGGGGAAGCACCTCTTCTATTCACGATTTGTTTGGCTTTTCTAACGAAACGAATGAGCCTCAAGCAGAAGTATGGATGGGTACTCACCCAAACGGCTGCTCTGAAGTTCAGATTGAGCAAAACACGCTGCCTTTGTCTGAACTGATCAAACAAAACCAACCCGCTTACTTATCAGCAGAAACCGCAGCGAAATTTGGCGACCTGCCCTTTCTGTTTAAGATCTTAGCGGCCGAACATGCACTGTCGATTCAAGTTCACCCAAGCAAACAAGATGCCGAAATAGGTTTCGAAAAAGAGCAAAGTGCTGGCATTCCACTAAACGCGAGCCATCGTAACTACAAAGATCCAAACCATAAACCTGAGTTGGTGTACGCGCTTACAAGTTACCAAGCCATGAACGGTTTTCGTTCGTATGACGAGATTATTGAAGCATTTGGCCTTTGCGATATCGATGAGCTACGCGCGCCTCTTGATACATTCAAACGCGAAATCAACTCACAAGGTTTACGAGATTTCTTTGTGCACATTCTGACCATGGAAGGAGAAACAAAAGAGCGAGCACTGAAACAGCTTCTTGCCCACGCTTCACGTCAATCGGAAGAAGGCACTGACAGCGACGTTTTCCAGCTCATCTTGGATCTATCCACTCAATACCCCGGCGATGTCGGCTTGTTTGCGCCATTACTGTTGAATGTCATCACACTGCAACCTGGCGAAGCGATGTTCCTGAGCGCAAGAACGCCACACGCTTACATTAAAGGAACGGGATTAGAGATCATGGCGAACTCAGATAACGTTTTGCGTGCAGGACTCACGCCGAAACATATGGATGTTGAAGAACTGGTTAAATGCACAGACTTTGTGCCTAAGCCGTTTAACAGCCTTGTACTAGAACCCAATGCCAATGGTTGCCAAAGCCTTTACCCCGTTCCAGTGGCAGACTTTAGTTTCAGCATTCTTAACCAACCGAACAATGAAGTGGTTGAGGCAAACAGCGCAGAGATTTTGATGGCGATTGATGCCGACCTGACACTCATCAGTGATAACGGTGAGACGTTAACCGCCGCGAAAGGACAATCCGTATTTGTTCCTGCTTACGTTGGCTATTACCGTATTCAAAGTGCGGGACGTGTGGCTCGCGCCTTTAACTAACTTCTGAATAACGGATTCAAGCTAGCGTCTGACCCAAGGGACTGGGTTAGACAATTTATTCCTCTCATAGATTGAGCCTGTCCGGTTTTAAGACACTCATTCTTACACCTTATCGACTCAAAGCCGCTGCGGTCTAAACCATCTAAGTTCTCTGAGAACCATAGATTCCTCTATTCACTACAACATCCATTGTCGATACCCATTTATTTCCGGTAAATTCGCCGCTCCAATATCAAATTACTTGGATAACAAATGCGCTTGCACAGTGGTATTTGTTGCAAAACGTATAATCAACGTTGTAATCAAAGCCTCAATCACTACAATCTCTGGTTCGATTTTTCAGTTAACGTTTGTATGCCGAAGTTAAACCAAGATAACCCTGTTCAAAGCTCCGCCCTTTCCGATATCGAAACCAGCAGTAAGATTCAATCGGCATTAGAACCGAAGTTTCACAAGCCAGAGAAACGTCTCTGCTTAAGCCCAGGCCTGTCGGATAAGCATTTGGCGCGCCGTTGGCAAGTATTGGAACAAGTGACCGATAAAGATCATCTTCTTGATCCTTTCACACAGTCACATTGCGACGCTTACTCCAACAACATCGAGCACTTCATTGGTACTGTCAATGTGCCGGTCGGCATCGCAGGTCCTTTGCGCGTCAACGGTTTGTATGCGAACGATGACTTTTTGGTTCCGCTCGCAACGACAGAAGCCGCGTTAGTCGCTTCCTACAACCGTGGCGCAAATCTTATTACCGCCGCTGGTGGCGCAAGCGCATTGTTACTGAGTGAAGGGGTGAGCCGAACACCAGTGTTCGCCTTTAATAACCTTGCCGACGCTGGCCAGTTCGTCAGTTGGGTTATGACCCAATTTGAAGTATTTCGTCAAATAGCGGAATCCACCACCTCACATGGCAAACTCAAAGATATCAATGTAAATATCGAAGGAAACCACGTTTATTTGGTCTTTGAATACGTGACCGGTGACGCTTCCGGACAAAACATGGTGACCATCGCAACAAACGAAGTGTTCCATCATATTTTGGCGACCAGCCCAATCAAACCAACTCAAGCATTCTTGGATGGCAACTTATCAGGCGACAAAAAACCAAACGCGCACACGCTGCGCTCGGTACGCGGTAAGAAAGTATCCGCCGAAGTGACCATTCCAGCAGAGTTGGTGAAAAAATATCTGCATACAACGCCGGAGTCTATGGTTCAATTTGGCAAAATGACCACGGTGGGCGGTTTACTCAGCGGGACAATTGGCGTCAACGCGCATTACGCAAACGCTCTTGCCGCGCTGTACATTGCTTGCGGTCAAGATGCCGCTTGTGTTGCAGAGTCTGCCATTGGTATCACTCGTATGGATGTGGACGCTCAAGGCAACTTGTACGCGTGCGTAACCTTGCCAAACATCATGGTGGGAACGGTTGGCGGGGGCACTGGCCTTCCTACGCAAAAAGCATGTTTGGATATTTTAGGTTTGCACGGCAACGGCAAAGCGAAAGCCTTAGCCGAAGTCGCAGCTGCGCTTTGTCTGGCTGGCGAACTCTCGATTGTTGGCGCATTTTGTGCCGATCACTTCTCCCGAGCTCATCATAAATTAGCGCGTAAATAACTGACTCGCCGCTCAGAGAAGACCTTTTGTTTTTCTCTGAGCGCTGAACTTCTGCGGGGCACTTATTCAGATCCTTCTCTTCGATAATTTTCTTTCATGGCTCATTCGTTTTAAACACCGAGTTCGCTCTCATCGATAAAGCCGCCTCTTTACCTTGGGCAAAATTGACCGTCAGTTCCGTATCTGTTCACAATTATTCTCTTTCTTACGCGGTTTTTCTTTCTTTTTGTCTATACATAAAATTCAGTAAGTTATCTCAAATTACCAATTCCTGTCGTTACAAAATCGTACTATTTTCAGTAATTGTGTTTTTTATTAGTCACTTATAGCGACTATACTCACCTCTGCAGCTGCTTGATTTTTCTAAATTTATTTTAAAGCTCACACGAGCGTCACTACTCCCGTTAAATGGATTTAAGTCGTTCCTTTGGGTAAGCGAGTTAACTATGAGACGTCAGAAACAAAATGGAATTTCTTGTTGGGTGCTAGGATTCTTAGCCATGTTGCTCTGCTATCCAGGGTCCGTTTCCTCAGAAGAGGATTCCGCTAACTTCGTCAATGCGCGCTTTCTTTATCAAAGTACGTTTGGACCAACGCCAGCCTTGATTGATCAAGTCGAAGAAGTTGGCATTGAAAGTTGGATCAAACAACAACTTCTTCTTCCGGCGACCTATCATCGTCCTCTCTACGACACTCCTTTTAGCAAAGGAGCACAAGCAAATCGAGAAAATGCTTGGTATCAAATTGTTCTCACATCAGAAGACCAGCTTCGTCAGCGAATGGCATTTGCGTTAAGCCAAATACTCGTGGTCTCGCGCTATGGCGGAGCACTATCGAGCAAGCCAACAGGCCTAGTGGACTACTACGATGTGTTGGTGAAGCATGCTTTTGGCAACTATCGTGATCTTCTACACGAAGTGGCTATCCACCCAGCGATGGGTAACTACCTATCAATGATGGGCAGCACTAAGGAAAATACTTCAACAGGCGCGCTACCGGATGAAAACTTTGCCAGAGAACTGATGCAGCTTTTTACGTTAGGACTTTACGAGCTAAACCTTGATGGCAGTGTAAAACGTGCTCCTAAAACCGGAAAACCGCTGCCGACCTACTCTCAAACTGATATCCAAGAACTGGCCCGTGCGCTAACTGGTTGGAAAAATTCAGACACGGCATTTGTTGAACCCATGCGCGTGATAAACAGCCGACATGACACCAACGAAAAAACCGTGTTGGGAACAACCATTCCTGCGGGTTTGACCGCCCAAGAAGAGCTCTCACAAGTGCTGGATATATTGATGTCTCATCCTAACATTGCGCCATTTGTGTCGAAGTTTTTGATTCAACGATTCGTCTCTTCTAACCCAAGCCCGGAGTACGTTGCGCGAGTTGCTCGCGTATTCAACAACAACGGAAAAGGGGTAAAAGGTGATTTAAGCGCAGTGATCCGCGCGGTTTTACTTGATAACGAAGCCATGGGGTTAACCAACACGCCGCCAATGAAAGTGAAAGAGCCCATTTTGGTGCTCACTAACTTCCACCGAGCCGCAGGCTTTACACTTACCGCTGCGCGCTATGACGGAGCAACAACAGTGATGAACACCGCAGAACAAGGCGCACTGCGTTCTCCTTCAGTATTTAATTTCTACTCGCCAGACTATCAACCTTCGAATGAGTTTGTGCAATCAGGCATGGTGTCACCCGAATACGAATTGCTCGATTGGTCAGTGTATACCGATCTGGTCAATTTCATGCTTAGTAGCACTCGCTCGGGTGGTGGTGATACTTATACGCTGGACTTTAGCGAACTGTATTCCCTACTCGATGATCACGAAGCTCTCGTTGAGCGTGTCGATGAACGATTCTTTGCGGGCACGGCTTCGCCTGAACTCAAAGCGCTTTTGCTAGAAGTGTCGGATGAGTATCGAACCGATTACGTACCAACAACAAAACTCGCACTCGTTATCTTTACTGCGATTTCTGGCGATGAATTTTACATTCAGGATTAGGGGTGAATTATGGACATTTCGAGACGTAACTTTCTAAAAAGCACCGCATCGTTTGGGGCGATCGCTTCACTCGGATTGCCGGGTTATTCACTTGCCGCGCCTTCAAATGATTTCCGAGCGCTAATCTGTGTATACTTAGCTGGCGGAAACGACGCGATTAATACCATATTGCCGCTATCTGATTTTCACTACAACCAGTACGCCAATGTGAGAGGATCTCTTTCTGTTGCCAAAAATACCATTATTCCCATCGGATTGAATGCCCACGACGCAAACAACAACGCCGTTCCGCTTGGGCTACATCCTAAGTTGTCGGCACTTGCTCCACTATTCCAACAAGGCGATGCTAATTTGGTGCTCAATAGCGGCATTCTCAATCAACCTGTGACAAAACAAGCCATCGAACAAGGTGATGTTCCATTGCCAGAGCAGTTGTTTTCTCACAACTCACAGACCGCATCTTGGCTGCGCGGTGGGATGGATGCTTCTACGAATTTAGGTTGGGCTGGACGCATGCTCGATGTGCTAACATCAGACGCTCAAATAACACCGCTGTATAGTGTGCATGGCGATACGTTATGGTTGAAGGCCATGGAGCACCGTCAGACCGTACTCAAAAAAGACAAAGCGGTTCAATTGACGGCGGTTGGAAATCCAGTTTACGAAGAGATTTATCAAAAACTGCTCTCACAAAGCGCAGATAACCCGTTCAGTGGGCATTTTAATTTGATGGTCGACGAATCCATGATGATGAGCAACATCCTCGCGGAGCAACTGAAACTGATCGACGACGCGCCTTTATTCTCCTCTTCTACGCTCGGCAAACAAATGCAGACCGTGTACAAATTGATCGCCAGCCAGAGTGCGCTTAGTCAGCAGCGACAAGTGTTCTTTGTAAAACATACAGGATACGACTTGCATGACTCGCAACTTGCGCGACACCCTTTGTTACTCGAAGATCTCGCCACCAACCTAAATGCCATGTATCGCGCAGTTGATAAGCTCGGTATGAGTAAAAACGTGACCACGTTTACGATGTCTGACTTTGGTCGACGAATGACCAATAATGGTAACGGTACCGATCACGGCTGGGGCGGTCATCAGTTATTGATAGGTGGTGCGGTAAATAGCAGTGCGCCGATCGGTACGTGGCCAGAGTTAACACTTGGAGGGCAAGATGATTACTCAAAAGGTCGATTGATTCCGGCTATTGCCGCAGACCAAGTTGGCTCAACTCTCGCACAGTGGATGGGTGTGAGTGACAATGCCGCACTGGACTACGTATTCCCGAACATCCGTAATTTCACCACATCTAACCTTGGCTTTATGGCTTAAGCTAAGCGGCTTAGTTTCGTTTATTTAATTGTCAAAAAGGGAGCGCAATGCTCCCTTTGCAATATCATCTATGTTAACGAACGTTCATTAAACTTCGTCACGACGACGTTCGTTACAAAGCTTGATAGCGCGCTCAAGTAATTCTAGCGCAGATTTTTCACACTCAGGCAGAGCTGCATCACTTTCACCAATTGGCGTTACGCGGTCACCCCACTTCAGCACTGCTGCACCCCACGTCAAACCTGCACCAAACGCAGCCAGAAGCATGTTATCGCCAGGATTTACTCGGCCTTGCTCTACCGCCTCACACAATGCAATTGGCACCGTTGCCGCAGAGGTATTGCCGTAGTTTTGAATGTTCACAAACGCTTTGTCTTGAGGAATACCGGAAAGGTCGCACAGCGTTTGAATAATACGGATGTTCGCTTGATGCGGAATCACCACATCAATTTGTTCCGTCGTCAACTGAGATGCTTTCAGTACGGTTTTCGCCGCTAGGCCCATGCCTTTCACTGCGCGTTTGAAGATCTCTTGACCCACAAAGTTGAAATCCCAGTAACCGTTATCTTCCGCAAAGCGGTCCATACAAGTACCAAACTTCGGCACAGAAAGAATATCGCGACCTTTGGCATCACAACCAATTTGCGATTGCAGCAAGCCCGTTTCTTTCTCTGTGCGAGATAGAACCACCGCACCCGCGCCGTCACCAAATAGAACCGCGGTATCACGCATCGCCCAGTCAATGTAGAAAGACAAGCGTTCCGCACCGATGATGATGGCGTGTCGGTAGTTACCGGACTGAATCAAACGCGTGCCCGTTTCTAGGCCGTATACAAAACCGGTACATGCTGCGTTTAAGTCGAAAGCCGCCGCTGAGCGAATGCCCAGATTTTGCTGCACTTTAGACGCAATGTTTGGAATAAGTGAATCAGGAGAGCACGTTGCAACAATGATTAGGTCGATTTCGCTTGCTTCAACGCCTGCTCTTGCCAACGCATGCTGAGCGGCTACTGTCGCCATATCTGAAGTATTTACATGGCTAATACGGCGATTTTCGATACCTGTTCGGGTGCGAATCCACTCATCTGAAGTATCAAGGAAAGTGCTAAGATCATCGTTAGAGAGCACGGTTGGCGGAACACATTTCCCCCAACCTGTAATTTCAGCGTAGTAATTTGTCATCGCAGACCTATTTATTGTTGTATTTTAATGAAATATCTAAGAACCTGATCCGGTTCTATTATAAAACTTGCTATTCCATAAAATTTGCAAGTAAAAAGAAAGTATACGCATTATGAAGCTGACTGGTAAGTCATGTTTTCATCAAGTTGTTATAAAGGAAGAAGTCATGTCATCGTTTAAAACTCGTTGCCCATCTTGTGGCGGTTTAAATCGTGTCCCTAATGAGCGTGTTGCAGAAGCTGCAACGTGCGGTAAATGTAAGAGCCCGCTTTTAGATGGCGCGCCTATTGAAGGTACACTCGATAACTTTTCTGCACTATTAGAAAGCTCAACGCCAGTTATTGTCGATTTTTGGGCTCCATGGTGCAATCCGTGCGTCGGCTTTGCTCCTGTTTTCTCGGATGTCGCGCAAGAACAAGCAGGAACGGCTCGTTTTGTAAAGATTGATACTGAAGCCCAACAACAGCTTGCGGCGCAGTTTGGTATTCGCAGCATTCCAACCATCATGGTATTCAAGAACGGTCAGCGCGTTGATATGCTGAATGGTGCGCTGCCTAAATCGCAGTTTGATCAATGGTTAAATCAAGCACTTACAAAATAATCCCAACCTTGAGCCTGCCAGTCTGGCAGGCTTTTTTATGCAGCAAATTGCCATATAATCTCGACAAATTTTATTTGTCGATACGACACAAATTTATCATTTTACATGCCTACTAATTAGCCTCATATTCGCGCCGAATAACCCCCAGATTTCTCTTAATTTATAGGCGCAAAACATTGGAAAACACAGTCGTTTCTGCAGCATCACCACGAGTTACAGTTCCAGTCGTCGCACTGTCTCTTTACGCGGTTGCTTCAGGTTATTTGATGAGCTTGATCCCACTCATGCTCGGCGAATACAACATCTCTGCTGATTACGCGAGTTGGTTGGCGAGCGTGTTTTATGGCGGCTTGTTGATTGGTGCCATGTTTATCGAACGCATTGTTCGCAATGTTGGCCACCGCAAAGCATTTATTGGCTGTTTGGCTGCATTTTCGCTCACCATCGTTGCCCTACCAGCATTCCCGAATGGCCTAGTTTGGCTCGTTGCGCGCTTTATTGCTGGTGTCGCGGTTGCTGGTGTATTCGTGATCGTTGAATCCTGGTTGATGTCAGGCGACGAAGCATCACGCGCAAAACGCCTAAGCCTATACATGCTTTCTCTGTACGGCGGTTCGGCTCTAGGTCAATTTGGTATTGGCGTTCTTGGCGTAAGTGGCGGCGTACCCTTTGTTGCGATTACAACATTGATCCTAATGGCGATGCTGGTACTGATGTTTATTGATTGCGAACAACCGAATAGCCATGAATCGACTTCATTGTCATTCAAACAGATTGCAAAACTCAATCATGCAGCGATCATCGGTTGCGTCGTATCTGGTTTAACCTTGGGTGCGATTTACGGTCTTATGCCTGTTGAATTGGCGAACCGTAAAATTACCTACCAAGACATTGGTACGCTTATGGCGTTGGTGATCCTTGGCGGCATGTTGGTTCAACCTATGGTGACCACATTAAACAAATACATGAGCCGAACAGTCTTAATGGCGTTCTTCTGTATTTTGGGTATTTTCTCTATCGGTTTGACGTTCATCTCTACGTCTACCGCAGTGTTGGCGGCGTCGCTTTTCCTATTGGGCATGGCCACGTTTGCTCTATACCCAGTGGCAATCAACCTCGGCTGTGAAGGACTTGATGAACGCTTTATTGTCTCTGCAACTCAAGTCATGCTGTTTAGCTACAGCGTAGGCTCAGTAGCAGGCCCAGTGGTCGCAGACAAATTTATGGGCCAAGTACACGGCTTGTTGGGTTACTTGTTTGCGGCTTTGGTAGCGACATGCGTTTACATGTTGCTTGCAGCGAGCAAAACCAAACAGCAAATGGCTGCGGGCCTATAAAGCTAAAACAACCAAATGACCATTGAAAACGAGGGCTATCTGCCCTCGTTTTTTTATGCGTTTTCCATTAACTGCTTTCGATAACGTGTTGGTGAAATGCCGTAGAACTTCTTAAATCGATGCGTAAAGTTGTACGGGTCTCGGTATCCCAATCGATTGGCAATCATCGCAATTGACCACGCCCGGTATTGCAACAAGTCTGCTGCTTTGTGCATTCGCAGCTCGATCAACTTGCTCCTCGGGCTCATATTGAAGAGCTGTTTCGACAAACGGTTTAGCTGTTCTTCACTAATAAAACATCGCTTCGCCATCTCACTGACAGTCCAAGGCAAATGCAGTTGCCCTTCTATCTCATTAAACAAGGTCTGAACACGCGAAAGTGACGTACTGATTGGCGTTTCCACACTTTTCACCAACCGTTGCACTTCACTGATCAATAACTGACGAAAACCAGAGCGTCCGCCGATTTCGTTGTAGAGTAAGGTCATCAACGACCAAATCTGTTCTGAGCCACGAAATGGAATCACGCACTGACCAAGATCATTGAGATGATGCCATGCAGGTGCATTTTGTGGCAGCAACCAGACCATTTTCCAACTTCCCAAACGCGGGTTGATCTCGAAACGAAAGCAAGTGTCTACGGGCAAGATGGTCAGCGTATACGGTTCGATCTCCTTAACGCAATTCGGCGTAATCAACACACCGCCGCCTTCTAACGTGAATAACAACGTATGCACGCCCACCTTGTCACGCTCAACATGATAACCGTCGTGCAGCTCAGCCAATCCCGCCATAAAAATATCGGCACGTTGCCATTCTGGAATTTCCGTTAGCGTAAGAAAACGTTCTTTGCACGCAGGTGCAAGGTAGACGTCATCGTGCCACTCATGTTGAGGAGAGAATTGACCGATGACGGATTCGCACAGGTTTTGTCGATTTTCGAACATGTATTTATGCCTCGGTTGGTTTTATATTCCCCCACAAACTGAGGAGTGACTATGACGAACAACACTGACATCAAAAACCAAACAAATCCTATGTCTGGCGACTTGTTACGTCAGATTATTCGCTTAGGTTTTCCCGTCGCAATCCAAAGCGCGCTTGTCGCGATATTGGCATTGGCTGATGTTCTCATGGTTAGTGACTTTGGTAAAGAAGCGACAGCGGCTGTGGGAATTGCGTCAAAATGGCATTTCGTAGCGATCATGATCATGGCCGGTCTAGCCTCTGCCAACGGCACGCTCGTTGCTCAATATTGGGGGCGAAATGATGCCGTCAGTGCCAAAACCGTCACTGGTATCGCCATCCGATTTGGCTTAAAAGTGCTTATCCCAGTGACGTTGATCATCACGCTTGGTAGCGAACTCATCATGCGTTTACAAACCAGCGATACACGAGTGATTGAGTTGGGTGCGACTTACTTGTGGTATGCGTTTCCGGTGCTGTTGCTTACGCATATCGTCATCGTGCTCGAAGCCAGCATGCGCTCTTCGGGTGACACCGTCACTCCGCTATTAATGGATGCAATGACCATCGTCCTTAATATTGGTTTGAATTTCTGGTTAATCAAAGGCGGCTTTGGCATCCCAGCAATGGGGGTCGCTGGTGCGGCATTCGCTACGACCATTTCTCGTTTGTTCCAAGTACTCGCCATGATTGCCTACATGCGTTGGCAGAAGCACTGGGTGCTGGAAGTAAAAGAAGGCTCTGAACGCCCTTCGCTGTGGCTGTCTTATCGTCGTCTTGCGCTGCCAATGACGCTAGGTGCGCTACTTTGGGCAATCGGCACTATGGTTTATCAGATGATTTTTGGCCACATGGGGACAACCGAATTGGCGGTATTTAGCATGCTCGGCCCATTTGAATCACTCTGTTACTCGATTTTCTTTGGGATCTCTGTGGCGTGCTCTGTGATGATTGGTCAATCCTTGGGGCGCGATGCCTTTGAGCAAGCCGAACACATGGCAAAATTCTTTATCAAAGCAGTCTTTGTTTTTGGTATTTCCATTGGCGCACTGTTGCTTCTCAATCGTGAGTTGATCATTGCAGCATTGAATTTGGACAACCCTGAGCTTTACACACTCGCAGCCCCTGCGGTGATAATTTTGTGCTGCGCGATTTGGTTGCGTATGTTGAACATGATCATCATTAACGGGATTATTCGAGCTGGTGGCGACAACGTATTCTGCTTACGCATGGACTTTATCGCCATGTGGATGACAGGCTTACCACTTTGCGCAATCGCTGCGTTTGTTCTTGGTTGGGAGTTTAAGTACGTGTATGCACTTATGATTGCAGAGGAAGTCGTTAAGTTGGCGTTGTGTTATCGTCGATACACGCAAAAGTATTGGATAAAGAATCTAACCGTCGTTACGACTTCTTAGTATCGCGTTCTACATTGATTCTTTTGTGGCGGTTCGATGCATTGGCAGCTGGTTTTTCAGGAACCTCGCGTTTCTCGTGCAGCAGGTGCCGAACTGCCAGAATCGGATGTTTTAGTAACATTCTCGGGCCTGAATAGCGCATCACTAAACGCATCTGTTCTTTAGGTTCGGGTTTATAGCAGTGGATTGGGCACTTGTTACACGTCGGTTTTTCTTCTCCGTATGGGCATCGGTCCAATCGCACTTCCGCGTACTCAAGCAGTTCACGGCATTCGCTGCACAGCGCATCTTTGGTTCCATGATGATCATGGCAATACACCTCCACCATCGCTTTGACGGTTTTAAATTCGGTGGCGAGTTTGCCAAGTAAAATATCGCTCATGGTATTGCCCAAAATCACAGCTGGAGAGTGTAGAGTTCTAAAGTTCGGCCATTATCATATTGCTGCTCAACACGTTCAAATTCGAAACCGAGTTTTTTCAGCAAACTTATACTACGAATATTATCATTATTCATAATCGCGAGCAGTTGACTAAGTTGCATCGCTTGTTTCGCGTACTCGATCACTGCCTTTGCTGCTTCTATAGCAAAACCTTGGCCGTAAGCTGAAGGAAGAAAACCATAGCCGATGTCGTAAGCGTTCAAGGTATCACGCTTCACTAACCCACAAATGCCTAGAGGCTGTGTTGTCTGCTTATCTTCAACCACCAGCAAGCTCACACCTTTCTTTTCTTCCATACGCAGCATGTTCTCTTTGATGTAACGAGCCGCTTCGTAATCGGTTCGCATTTGCTTATCCCCAACAAAGCGATAAAAGTCAGGGTGGTTGTAGAGCTCCAATATAAATGGCGCATCATCTACACTCACTAGACGCAGTATCAATCGTTCGGTGGTCAAAGTTTTCATACGAACTCCATTAAGGTTGTAACTTGGATGAAAAATCACTATCCTGCCCCGCTAAATTAAAGGACCAACACCATGAACCGCAAGAAGAAAATCAATCAGATCTTAAAAGCGAAGCAGAAGAAGCACAACGCGAAGCTGCATAAAAGCAACAAACCGCGCTACATCTCTAAAGCTGAGCGCGCGAAAATGGAAGCCGAAGAACAACAGCAATCTTCTGAAAACGTTGTAGAGACAGCAACTGCTGACCAAGCTTAAAAAGAAAAGCCGCATAATGCGGCTTTTTTACTTTTAGAAAAGAATATTGAACTTAGTATTCAAGGCTGTAGTTCAGTGTAAACGTGCGGCCTCGACCTTTGTAATCATACGCCGCCGCATCGTAGTGAGCTGCGTACAAGATCTGTGCACGTTGGCCCCAAGCCGTGGTGTAATCTTCATCAAGCAGGTTTTGAATACCAAAGCCAAGCTGACCAACTGGCAAATTCACATTGCCCAGTAGATCAAACGTGGTGTAACCATCAAGCTTGTTGTTAGCATCATCTTCGTAATCAAACATCGTTTGGCTTTGTAGACGCACTGAATAATCATCCTGATAATAAGCCGCCCACGCGTTCGCTTTTGATGTGCTTGCTTTACCTGCGCTTAAGTCTTCCCACTTCCCGTTGGTTTTTAGCTCAGACACGACATAATGACCAGAAGCACCCAATAGGATGTCACTGCTTACCCAATAATTGATGTTTGCTTCTGCGCCGTAAACGCGCTGCTCGTCATCGACGTTGGTAATTAGAAGCGTTTTTGCTTCTGCGCCGTAAACGCGCTGCTCGTCATCGACGTTGGTAATTAGAAGCGTCTTTTTATCGTACTTGATGGAGTTATCCGACACCGAGTAGTAACCCGCCGCTTGCAGTGCGACGGTATCGGTATCTAAGCGATAACCAATTTCGTAGCTGTCCGTTTTAATGCCCGACATTTTTGAATCGGCTACGTTGATGCTGTCTTTGAGTGCGTAGTGCCCGTTGGCATCAACGGCCTCGTAGCTGCCTTGACCGTAGTATTTCGCTGGGTCTGCTAATTCAAAACCTTGTGAGAAGTTCGCCCACAATTGAGATTCATCATTCAACTGATAAATTGTCCCAACATTAAACAAACTCACCGAGTAATCAGTACTGCCACCCGGCACTTCATCGGCAGACACACCTTTGCCCGAAGCAATGTTCTTCTGCACACTGTATGCGACAAAATCATCAATCTTGTTGTCCATATATTGATAACGGTATCCCGCCTGTATAGACCAATCTTGACTGATTTGGTAATCACCCTGCACAAACATCGCGTAAGAGGTTACGTCTACACCAGGATAACGCCCCACTTCCGCATACGTTCGGTTAATTAGGTTACCTGAGTTGTCAGCGATGGTTTTGTCGAACAAAGCTTGGTTGCTATCGAATCGATCTAGGTATGCATCCACACCGTAAACGGCACTGAATGCACCCCAACTTTTCGCCAGCGCTAAACGCCCCGCAAACACTTCGGTTTCTTGTTGTGAAGAGCTTTGGTAATACGGTGTAAAGGTTTGATCTTCGCTGCGGTAAGACAATTCACCAATCAATTGATGACCGAATACGTTGTCGTGTGCGTAGTTTGCACTTAAAAGTACACGCTCTGTACCATGCTCACGATCGGAATCGAACCCTTTTCGCACATCAACAAATTTGCTATTAACAATGTACAAGCCGTATGGCGAATCTTGCTGGCTGTCATAGTATTGCGCGACTAGGTTTAGTTTGCTGGCATCGGAGATTTGGATCTCTGCCGAACCCATAACATCAAGCGTTGAGTTGTATTGCAGAGAACCTTGAGAAATGTCTGGCGTGACAATGTCACCATTTCCGTCAAATGCACCTTGTGTCTCGGAATACACCACTGAGCCACGTGCTTTTACGATGTCATTTCCACCAGCAACGGATTGTGCGACTTTGTAGTCAAAATCATCGCTGCTGTTGAAGCCTGACGTACCGCCGACAAAAGATTCAAACGCCAATTCATCTGAGTACGCTTTTTTAGTGATGATGTTAATGACACCACCCGTCGCACCAGCCCCATAAATGGAAGTCGCGCCTGAAAGCACTTCAATTCGTTCGATGTTGAACGGGTCAATCGCATCCAATTGACGACTGATAGGACGAGAAGATTGCAGAGAAACGCCATCAATCATGACCAACATGGCTCTGCCACGCAGATTTTGGCCGTAGTTTGTTCGGCCGCCAGTGCCAACATCTAAAGAAGGGATCGTGGCAGAAAGAATATCACCCAGAGTTTTACCTGCTCGGTATTGTTGAGCAATTTCTTCTTGCCCTACAAACCAAACCGTACCGGGAATATCAGAGATAGATTTTGGCATGACGCTGCCAACCACGACTAATTGTTCATCTGCTGCGTTTTGAGACGCCAGTTGCTGAGCTTGTTCCGCAGCCAATGCGTGCGCTGCATATCCACTGCTCATCGCTAATACGATGAGGTTTAAAGAGAACTTCCTATTTGTCATTGTATTTATCTTTTTGTTGTAGCCAAAGAATCGACAATGATACTTATTATCAATAACAAATCGAGCACTGTTACATAGGTTAACGAATTGTTAACTATTGCTCTTTTGCATGATTAACTGACGGTTTTTTGCAGCTCTCGGGCAGTCCTCGCAGAGCTTTCTTCCTTCACACTTGTACACCAAGCAGCAGCTTTTTCTGACCAGTTTGAGCGGTTGCTCATGAGGCACACCATGCAAAGCATCGATATGACGCTCATCCAGCCCCAGAGCACTAAGCCACAAGCTAGCGTGCTCTTTAATGATGGCATCGGTCAGTTGAGGGAAATGTTGCTGTAACCTTAACAAGCACGCCAAAATACCGTCTGACATCAACTGATGAGTAAACCCCGGACGAATGCGAATCCACTCGTTCATCTGTTCTTGATAAAAATCGAACAAAGCTCGAATTTGACGCCCAGCCTTCGTAATCAATATTGTGTGATCACCTTGAATATGTTCCTGATCCGCAAAGCGAAATCCTCTTACAAAGCAGGGCTGTAAGTACTGCGCAATATTTCCCAAATTCGGGAGCGATTGAAAACCGTAGATAGAGACAAGCGCAACGTAGATTGGCTGCCAGCAGAGCAAATCCCATGTTCTTGTGAGCCAATACGCCCTTCCGGCCTCTGGATACGTTTCAGAAAGTTGACGATACAACTCTTGGACGATGGGATTGATATCATTATCGATATGAATGGCATCCGACTCAATGCGACCAATATCGCCATGTAAATAAGGAGTGATGGTTTGCGATGTTTGAAAGAGTTGCGGGAAAAATGACTCGGACATGATTGCGTGCGGTTACGGTTTGAGATCTGCCCCCTTTATACTTAACCATGAATCGCAATGCAAACTATTATCTTTTGTATTTGTACATTTTATATACCGTTGACCGGCGCCCCAAGTCAGTATCCATTTCGTTGCTCAACCACTTGAGTAAAACGACACACTATAAAATTCAACAAATGATTAAATCATCAGCAGGTTTTGAGGTATTTCGATTTAAAAATGCCACAGCATAAAAACACCTTGGTAAAAGGTCTGTAACAGTTCGCTCTGATAGCGTGAGTTATTGCCAATAATTGAATATTGCTGTTTCTTATCCAGCGGAATGTGAACAACATGAAGTATTTTCCATCTGAATATCGGGACAATATAACTAGGTAATTTGGCTATATAGCCCTCTGTTTTGAATAAGGAAATCCACATGTTGTATCTTGAGTTTCTATTTTTGCTCGTGATGCTGTATATCGGCTCACGCTATGGTGGTATCGGCCTCGGGGTCGTATCTGGTATTGGTTTGGTGATTGAAGTCTTTATCTTTAAGATGCCGCCAACCTCCCCTCCTGTCACCGTTATGTTGATCATCCTAGCGGTTGTAACATGTGCATCGATTCTTGAAGCCGCAGGCGGTTTGAAATACATGCTTCAAGTTGCCGAACGTGTGCTTCGTAAAAACCCAAAACGCGTCACCCTGATCGCTCCTTTTGTGACTTACTTTATGACTTTCTTGCTCGGTACAGGTCACGCGGTTTACTCCATTATGCCAATCATTGGCGACGTTGCATTGAAAAACGGCATTCGTCCTGAGCGTCCAATGGCGGCGGCGTCTGTCGCTTCTCAAATCGCAATCACAGCCTCACCAATTTCAGCGGCTGTGGTTTACTACTTAGCACAACTCTCTGATATTCAGCACGAGATCACTCTGCTTTCTATTTTGCTCGTTACGGTTCCAGCAACACTATTCGGTACGTTGCTAATGTCACTTTACAGCATCAAACGCGGTAAAGAACTGGAAGACGATGAAGAATACCAAGAGCGTTTGAAAGATCCTGTGTGGCGTGAAAAGATCCTTAACACAACTGCAACGTCTCTTGACGAAGTGCTACCAACAAGTGCTCGCAACTCTGTGTTGCTGTTCATCGCTTCTATCTTGGTTATCGTCGTTATCGCGATGTGGCCAGACATTCGTACCATTGTGGATGGCGCGAAGCCAATTAGCATGGCCGTTGTCATTCAAATGATGATGCTCTGCTTCGGCGGTATCATTCTTCTTGCAACCAAAACTGACCCGCGTGACGTGCCAAACGGTGTGGTATTCAAATCAGGTATGGTGGCGGCAATTGCTATCTTCGGTATCGCATGGATGTCTGATACTTACTTCCAATACGCAATGCCTCAATTCAAATCTGGCATTGTAGAGATGGTAACGAACTACCCTTGGACGTTCGCGCTTGCGTTGTTCATTGTATCGGTTGTGGTGAACTCTCAAGCAGCAACGGCTCGTATGATGCTGCCTGTTGGTCTTGGCTTGGGTCTAGATCCTGCACTGCTTATCGGCCTAATGCCAGCGGTGTACGGTTACTTCTTTATTCCGAACTACCCTTCTGATATCGCGACAGTGAACTTCGATACATCAGGTACAACTAAGATTGGTAAGTGGTACTTCAACCACTCATTTATGTCGGTAGGTTTGATTGGTGTGATCGGCGCGTGTTGCTTAGGTTACGTACTAGGACAAATCATCATTCCTTCATAAACAACCTGTAAAGTAAGATTGGAATGCGAGTCATTGTACGCATAAGTACAGCCTGAATGACTCGCCTTTTCTTTGTCTAGTCTAATGATTACAGCAAGAAATCATCATCAATCGCGACGAAATTATCAGCACAATCAATCAAGGTTTGCGAGGTTAACCTTGGTACACCATAGACGGTGACCTTCTTGTTGTAGCGCTGCTGAATACGTTCCACCAGCAAACTGAAGTCGCCATCACCAGAAACCAAAATCACGCGGTCAACATCAGGCGCAATCTCAATCGCATCGAGCGTGATACCGACATCCCAATCCCCTTTGGCGCTGCCATCTCGACGCTGAATGTAAGGCTTCAACATCACCTCAAATCCCACACCTCTTAGAATGTGATGAAACTGGCGTTGCTTCGGATCGTTACTGGCAATGGCATAAGCTTTTGCGCTTACTACTTCCTTTTCTTGTGTCGCGACATACCAAAACTGGTTGTAGTCAAAGTTACTGCGATACGCTTCGCGACAAGTGTAATAAACGTTTTGAACGTCAACGAGAATGGCGATTTTTTCTTTGTGGGCTGATTGCATGGTGATCTCATACCGATAATTTGCCGCCTACCCTAAGCCAGATCGCCCAAAAGCACAATGAGCCAATTCCACTAAACTTAACGTATAAACGGAAAATCGCGTTTTTAGGAGTGAGTCATGGATGGAAAGTTATTGGTGATACTGCTTTTGTGCGTCTTTGCCTCGACGGCACTCGGCTATCCTGCGCACACTCAATACTGGCCGCATCGCAGTGTTCTGTATTTCGCGCCTGAAAATGATGATTACGTAAAACAGTTCTTGCTTGAAGCATTGATGCACGAGTGTGAGTTAGTTGATAGAGATGTCGTCACACTGGTGATCACAGAAGACGGCTACACCGTGCCAAGCTGGCTTAAAGAAGAGTTTGATTTAAAGATACTCGCAGAGATCTACAGCGTGAAAAAAGGCGAGCACACTGCGATTTTACTCGGTAAAGATGGCTTAGAAAAATACCGCTGGGGGGCAGAAACCGACTGGCAATACATTAACGATTTGATTGACCAAATGCCGATGCGAAAACAAGAGATGCAGAGGCAACGAAGCCCCTGCGAAATCTGAAGTACTTGAGGAAATGAAGACTCGTGAAGAAACAGGATTCTTCGTTACTTTCCGAACCACGCCAACTTATTATGCAGCTGCGTAACGCTCCCCACCACAATCAATGCAGGGCTCACTGCTTGCTCTGCCATGCTAGACAGTTCATTTAGTTTACCTTGGAACACGCGTTGCTCTGGTCGCGTCCCATTTTCGATGATTGCGCATGACATTTCTGGGTCTAAGCCGTGCGTGATGAGCTTGTCCATAATGTGGCCGCTTTGCTTCAACCCCATGTAGAACACAAGCGTGTTGTTTGATTGCGCTAACGAGTGCCATTCAATTTCGCGACCGTCTTTTTGCACGTGACCCGTGATGAATTGAACACTTTGCGCATGATCACGGTGTGTTAGTGGAATACCTGCGTAAGCCGTCGCCCCCGCCGCAGCAGTGATCCCCGGCACCACTTCGTATTGAATACCGTATTCTGCAAGCTCTTCCAACTCTTCACCGCCGCGTCCAAAGATAAATGAATCTCCACCTTTTAGGCGCACAACGCGTTTCCCTTCTTGTGCTTTTTCCACCAAAATTTGGTTGATCTGATCTTGCGGTACGCAATGAAAATCGAGCTTTTTCCCGACATAAATCATCTCTGCGGATGCCTGTGCTAACTCTAGAATCTCTTTCGATACCAAACGGTCATACACCACAACTTCAGCCGCTTGAATCACTTTCAAACCTTTGACCGTCAGTAAATCCGGATCGCCAGGCCCAGCACCAACAAGAGAAACAAAGCCGCTGTTTAAAGATGAGTTCGCAGTAGTCATATCAACGCCTATCGGAAAATTTGGATATAAAGAGTAACACTCACTTAATTGGCTTAGGGTTCAAACTACCCCAAGGAGTTATTACTTTTTATAGCCAAATCAATACAATACCTATCGAAAGTTAAATGAGTTGAATAGCCCTACCCACCAAAGGTAGGGCCAAATAAAGCGGTTTATTTTGCGATTGCAGGTTCTGCAATAACGTCCTCTTCAACACTTAGAGAAGGCGCTGTTTTCGCATGAGTTAGGTACAGTGGTAGACAAGTCATGACAAGACCACCGATGATGTTACCTAGAATGGTTGGGATTAAATTGAAGTTCAACCAAGTCGCGATACCAAAGTCCGCACCTAGAATCATACCTAGTGGGAATAGGAACATGTTTACCACAGTGTGCTCAAATACGAGTGCGAAGAAGATGAAGATTGGGAACCACATCATCGCCACGCGACCGGAGACTGAACGCGCAGTCATGTTGCCAATCACGCCTAGACACACCATTAGGTTACAGAAGATGCCGCGTACGAAACACGTGATCCATCCGTCCATACCCATGTTTTCAAAACCAAGGCTACGCGCGGTAGAAACAGCGACGAATTTCTTCGCTACCGCGTTGAGTTCTAGAGAGAAGTTACCGGTTAGAGAAATCGCCACAAGGTAAGCCACAATCAGAGAACCAATCAGGTTACCCAAACCTACAAGACCCCAGCAACGGAAAATGCGCCCCCAAGTGATGCCCGGACGGTTTGCAAACTTCGCCAAAGGCGCAAGACCAAATACGCCCGTAACTAGGTCGTAACCCATCACACTAAGAATCACAAAACCAACAGGGAAAACAAGTGCACCCACAAGGCCAATTCCCGTTTGTACCATCGCCGTAATTGCGACAACTACCGCTAACGACAAAATAATGCCGGCCATCGTGCCACGAAGCAAAAGGTCGCGCGTGCTTGTATTGGTTTTTGCTTCACCAACGTTGATCATGGTTTGCAAGAATTCAGCAGGTTTAAAGTCTGTAGACATGAATGTGTCCTTATTCAAAATTGAAAGTTAAAAGTTGAAGATTGAATAGAGAAAGGCTTCCCGCTGACATCCACTGCTGTCGACATCATCTCGCTTCCCTGTCCCCCGGAAATGATGCGTGGAAAGCCTTTGTCTATTGAATCTATGAAACGGATACTAAAAGGCGAAGAAACATCCCTCCTCCGTGGAGGAGGGCTTAAACTTACGCTTGAATCTCGACTTCGCCGTTTGTCACGCGCGCTTTGTACGCTTTCACGTTAAAACGCTCGTCTTCCATACAAGCACCTGTTGTCAGGTTAAAGCGTTGCTTTTTAAGCGGGCTCGCCACCCAAAGCTCTCCTTGATGCTCACAAATCAAACCGCGAGAAAGCACGTTCGATTGGAAGAACGGGTCGGTGTTGCTGATAGCTAACACTTCTTCCGCTTCTGTTGGGCGAAATACCGCAACTTGCTGACCATTAACCAAAGCACAAACGCCAGTGCCCGGTACGATGTCGCTGATTTGGCAAATCTTTTCAAATGACATGTTCAACCTTCCCTTATGCTTCAGTGATCGCTACGTGTAGGATGTCGCCTTTCGCTTCAGGATGTTTCTCCGTGAAGGTCGCTGGGCGGTGCTGTTCGCGCTCTTGAACAAACACAACGTTGTCATCGCGCCTGTCAGAGTTGATGAAATGTGCGAAACGAGTCAGTTGTGATTCGTCATTGATAGTTGCCGTCCACTCACACTCGTACTCGTCTACAAGCTTCGCTACGTCTGCTTCTAATTGAGCGTTGATGCCAAGTTTGTCTTCAACAATCACTGCGCGTAGGTAGTCAACACCACCTTCCATGTTTTCCATCCAAACTGATGTGCGTTGCAGTGGCGCAGCAGTACGGATGTAGAACATCATGAAGCGGTCGATGTACTTGATTAGCGTTTCTTTATCTAGGTCGCTGGCTAGTAGGTCTGCGTGACGAGGTTTCATGCCGCCGTTACCACAAACGTACATATTCCAACCTGCGTCAGTCGCGATAATGCCAAGGTCTTTACCTTGTGCTTCCGCACACTCACGAGTACAGCCAGAAACACCGAACTTCATCTTGTGAGGCGTACGGATGCCTTTGTAACGGTTCTCGATGTAAGAACCTAGACCAACAGAATCTTGAACACCGTAACGACACCAAGTTGAGCCAACACAGGTCTTCGCCATACGAAGTGCTTTTGCGTACGCTTGACCTGTTTCGAAACCAGCGTCGATAAGCTTGCGCCAGATCTCTGGAAGATCGTCTTTTTGAGCACCAAACAGACCAATACGTTGAGCACCGGTTACTTTGGTGTATAGGTTGTATTCTGCAGCAACCTTCGCTAGCGCACCCAGTGCTTGAGGTGTTACTTCACCACCCGCCATACGTGGAATAACAGAGTAAGTACCGTCTTTTTGGATGTTACCTAGGAAGTTATCGTTCGTGTCGTGCAGCTTAACCAGTTGTGGCTTAAGAATGTGTTCACCCCAGCAAGAAGCTAAGATAGAACCAGCCAATGGTTTACAAACTTCACAACCGTAACCTTTACCGTATTTCTCCAGAAGCTCATCAAACGTTTTGATCTCTTCAATACGGATTAGGTGGAACAGCTCTTGGCGTGAGTAAGCAAAGTGCTCACACACGTCGTTCTTCACTTCGATACCCGATTTAGCAAGCTCTGCATTTAGAACAGAGGTCACTAGAGGAATACAACCACCACAGCCTGTACCTGCGCCAGTCACTGCTTTGATGTCACCCAATGTGTGGTGACCATCAGCAACCGCTTGAGCGATCTTGCCTTTGGTTACGTCGAAACATGAACAGATCACTGCGCTTTCTGGTAGTGCATCCGCACCGAGTGCTGGTTTCTCAGCACCTGCGTGTGCAGGAAGGATCAAGGCATCTGGATGCTCTGGTAGGTCGATTTCGTTCAACATCAGTTGAAGCAGATCGCCGTAGTCAGACGTATCACCCACCAATACCGCACCGAGCAGTTTCTTGTTGTCTTCAGAAACGATAAGACGTTTGTAAACTTCTTGCTCTTCGTTTTGATAAACGTAGCTCTTACAACCTTCAGTACGGCCATTCGCATCACCGATAGAGCCCACTTTCACACCAAGCAGTTTTAGCTTCGCAGACATATCAGCGCCTTCGAATTTGCTTTCTGTGTTACCTAGTAGGTGATCAACCGCAACGGTCGCCATCTTGTAACCAGGAGCAACAAGGCCGTAGAACATTTCATTCCAAGACGCACACTCACCAATCGCGTAGATGTTCTCATCAGAAGTCTGGCAGTGGTCGTTGATGGCAACACCGCCACGAGGGCCAAGTTCTAGCTCCATTTGGCGAGCCAGTTTGTCTTGTGGACGAATACCCGCAGAAAATACGATGAAGTCTGTCTCTAACTCAGTGCCGTCAGCGAAACGCATGACGTTACGAGCATTTTTACCTTCTGCTGCAATCTCTAGCGTGTTTTTGCTGGTATGAACGTTCACGCCCATACGCTCGATTTTTTGACGAAGTTGATTACCACCAGCAAGGTCAAGTTGCTCAGCCATTAGCTTTGGCGCGAACTCAACGACGTGTGTTTCTACACCGAGTGCCTTTAGTGCGCCTGCAGCTTCAAGACCTAGCAGACCACCACCGATAACCACGCCTGATTTGCTCTTCTTCGCACACGCTTCGATCGCTTTAAGATCTTCGATTGTGCGGTAAACAAAACAGTCTTTGCTTTCATGACCTTTGATAGGCGGAACAAATGGGAATGAGCCAGTAGCAAGAATCAGTTTGTCGTATTGAACTTCACGACCAGTGCTTGAGTAAACGATTCGGTTTTCACGGTTGATGTTGATCGCACGTTCACCGATCAACATATTGATGCCGTGTTTCTCGTAAAAGCCTTCTTTGACTAGAGACAGTTCGTCAGCTGTGTGGTGAGAAAAATAAGAGGAAAGGTGCACACGGTCGTATGCGACACGAGGTTCTTCACAGAAAACGGTGATATCCATTTGCGAGACATCCGCTTTCTCGACTAAGTCTTCGATGTAACGGTGCCCTACCATACCGTTACCGATAACTACTAGCTTCAACTTGCTCATTGTACTTCCTAAGGGTTAGGTTCTTATCACTGAGCGCATTGTTAATTGTGAAAGAAAATTAATACATGATGTAAATCAATTACAAATTCAAACTACCCTAAAGGGGTAGCCGGCTCTATTTGCTCTGTTTATCTATAAAATAAGGTAATTTATTAACGAATATTGGTAGTTTTTACAAAGAACTCTTATAAGCAATCAGCTGCCCATGATAAGTTATGGTTATAAAGAAGAATTTTGTACCGAACAGCGTTCGAAGTGTTTGATAGTTTTAGAAAAAATCAAGCCCCACAATAAAAATCTTTTACTAGCTAACGGATTGCATAAAGACTAGAATCAAAAGTAGTTCATATGGAATGAAAACCATGTGATTTATACCGTAATTGACATATAGAGCGCCGTCCCATGTTTATGAGGCGGCATTTTATTTGGGAGTCATAAAATGTCAGAAAACAACTCTATCTATATCTCAAGCTTAGATATGAACAGAATTACCGCCCTGCTGGATAAGATGCCAAACATCGCTGCAGAGCTTGTTGAGCTAGAAGCAGAGCTTGACCGCGCAACGGTTTTAGAACCAGAAGAGATGCCGTCGAATGTGGTCACCATGAACTCAACCGTTGAGTTTAAATTTTCGGGCGAAGAAAGAACCATGACCAAAACATTGGTCTACCCATCGGAGCTAAAAAGCAGCGATGACATTTCGATTTTTGCTCCTGTTGGGAGCGCACTAATCGGTTTGTCTGTGGGTCAAAAGCTCGATTGGCCAATGCCAAACAAACAAGTGAAGACGATTGAAATTGTCGATATCACATACCAACCTGAGCGTTGTGGTGCACTAAACCGCTAACCCTCAGGAGTCCCGGTGCAAAGGACATCGCAAGACTTTGCACCAGGAGAGCTCCTCGAATCTTTTCTTACATTGTCGCTTTTCACCTTCGGCTTCCCTCGCGCTGCCTTGCTACTCTCTTCGCCAGCCTCTCCAACCTGTTCACGTGTGTTACACATTGTCCATCTGATACAGATTTCTGTCTTTTCAATCGAATTCATACGCTTATCGTTCCGTATCACCTAAACACCGCAATCTAAACTGTTCACCTCGACAGCTTGAAATTATTTTTCCTAAATTTTTCAGCCAGTTAACTAACGGATTACTTCTTGCTTAACCCCTCCCGTACGTAACGAGCCCAGCGTCAATCGAGATGACATGTTAATTGGAGACGCTCCTTGCCGTTATGAGCGCCAATCGGCTCGTATCTTCTGTTTGGAAAAGGAGAAAGTAAGATGGACTTTAATAAACTGGTGATATTGGCTCGAGCATTTTGCTTGGGGCTGATATTGAGTGTGTTTGCCTCGCCGACTTGGGCGGTTCATGATCTGGGCACCTTCGAACTGGAAGGTAATGCAACAGACGAAGCCGTTGCGGGGGATGATTGGGAAAATATTTACGATGGTAGCGACAGTGCCAATGTCGATACTGGGATTCTTCCCGATCCGTCACCTATCTCCATATTTACTGGTGGTCGAAAAGATATTCAAGACATATCAGAATGGTCTCACAAAGATGGTTCTGTACCAGATAAAGATGACTTAACCAATGCTTACGCTGCTGCCTACGGCGTCGATAACGGCGGTGGCGGTTCGGATTTGGTCATTTATTTTGGTGCCGACCGTTTTGCGAACGTAGGTGATGCCTTTATGGGTTTCTGGTTCTTCCAAGATGATGTCCAAGCCCTTGATGACGGTTCGTTCTCTGGTCAACACGTTGTGGGCGACGTTTTGGTATTGATTGATTATCCGCAAGGTGCGAATGATGAACCTTACGCCGCATTGGTAACTTGGGATCCAACCTGTTCAAAAGCGGACAGTAATGACCCTGCCCCTGGCGATTGTGCAGCCAAAAACTTACGCCTACAAGCGGAAACCAGTGGTGCAAACCCTGCTGACTGCTCTGCTGTCAATGATGGTGACTTTGGTTGTGCAACCACCAACAAAGGTGAAACACCAATCCCATCACCTTGGCCATACACTGCAAAAAACGGCACAATGAACGCTTTCCCATACGAAAGCTTCTATGAAGGTGGTGTAAACCTCACTCAACTGCTTGGCGGAATCGACGGCACAGCGTCTTGTTTCAGCAGCTTCATGGCTGAAACCCGTTCGTCTGCTTCATTCACCGCATCTTTGAAAGACTTCGTTTTAGGTCAATTCCAGTTATGTGGTATGGAACTTGTGAAAACATGTCCAACTGGTGCGTTATCACCAAGTGGTGACTCAATCATCTACAACTACGAGATCAAAGTAACCAATACTGGTTTTGGTGCACTTTACGACCTTTATGTTGAAGATATTACCGCTGGCGATTCATTCACTGCTGACGTTCTTGCCGCTGGCGAAACTGCAACATTTACTGGTTCCTTTGTTTCGCTCATCAACGGTGTAGAAAATGAGGCTACGGCGAGCGCAGCCATCAAAGATGGTGGCGAACCTGTGCTTACTAAGTCTGACACAGATAGCTGTCCTCCACTTACTCCAGTGGGCGCATTGAGTATCACTAAAGACTGTACAACCTACGTTGAAGAAAACGCATCTGGCGCGTACGGATTAAGAGTGAACTACGAAGGTAAAGTATGTAACGACAGTAAAGTGAAACTTAACGATGTGAAAATTACTGAAATGCATGACGGTATGACAGTCGTTAAAGATGTCGGTACTTTAAATCCTGAAAGTTGTATGAACTACGATGGCACCTACATCCCTGCTCCGGGTAGTGATGTTTCTGGTGGTCCGGTTGTTGCACATGATGTAAGAACCTTCAAAGACACCGTCGTTGCAGAAGGTGTTAACGCCATTACAGGTGTCACTGTCGATACAGGCATGCCTGTAGAGGCAAGCTGTCCACTATGTCCTGCACCGTAAGCAAGACAAACCCGATAGCAGCAATCCACAGTAAACAATAACGAAAAAGCCACCTTAAACATAAGGTGGCTTTGCTTTGTTATTTGTTCTTACCTTTGCCAGGTGAAGACCCGCCAGAATCAGGAGATGATTGCAGCGCCACAGTCACCATTGCCGTCGACGTAACATTACCGCTGGTGATCGTATAGCTAAAGCTGTCTTGATTCTTGAATCGCTTCGCTGGCGTGTATTGGATACTCCCATCAGAAAGTAGCTTCACCGTTCCTTTACTCGGTGCGCTCATTGCTGAGATCTCGACAGACACACCATCAGCAATGATGTCATTACCCAACACATTAATGGTTACCGTTGAAACTTTGCTCATCTGAACGTTATCGTCAACCGCCACAACATCACCACTGCCCGTTTGCTGCTCAGCAACGGCATACGTTGCTTGTGTAGCCACGTTGTAAGCCTCATCTTTCGTGTTTACCACATTAAACGTCACAGGGTAGTCACCAGAGGTTGCACTTAGAGCAGAAGTCACCGCGATGGTAGCCACGCTAGACTCGCCAGACGCAAGGGAAATAGATTGAGAGCTCGCTTGCCAGCCACTCTCTACTTGAGCAGACACATCAAAACGAATCGTGCCACAAACATCATTTGCCGTGTTTATTACCGTCAGTTGATATTCAACCGTGTCGCCAGCATTAACTTGTGTATCAGACGTCGCTTTCACAGACACACTTGGCGCAGACATCTCGCAAACGCTTGGAGTTACCGAACCACCAAACGATACATTCACACCGGCAAAACCATTGGCTGCACTCGCAAGATTAATCGTGAGACCAGAAACTGGATCGGTGAAACTGTCACCCACTGGTAACGCGGTGTCTTTCCAATCCTTTCGGCCATAAACTTGGCTGTAATCCGAATTTGGCTTCATGTGCAGAATGTAACTTTCTTCCGCGCCTTCTTCGACTAAACGAACAATCACACCGTCCGTCACATCACCACGAAACAGCATATAAGAGCGGTCATCTAAAAACTGGTCATAACCCATCGCTTGACGATATTCGACATAGAACCACTCCTTCAAGCCAGTATTAGGGTTCACACCGCGAGGTATTTTTAACGCGATGTTTTGTGTTATGTCTTGGGTTTCGTACTCTGCGATTTCATACAAACCATCTTGAGTTGCCGTAAGAATGTTTGGTGATTCCGCATCATTCAACCATCCCATACGTTCTTTGTAGTACGTATTGATGTAACCCATATCAGGAGTACCCATAACATCGTACGAGTCGCCGTATTCAATTACGCTACAGTTGTTCGATACCGACGCATCGCCACAATCCAACGCCTTAGCGTGGCTCAAACCAAGGTTGTGCCCGAATTCATGTGCAATCACTCTTGCTGACAGCGTGCCATCTATGTATGCACGACTCGGGAACGTTTTCCCTGTTGTTGCAGAACCACCACCAGCACAACCTGATTGCGTCATGATGTAAATGATGCGCTGATAATCCTCAAGCACTACGCCATCAGCACGCGCCATTTTATCCGCTTCCGCTTGAACCGAAGGATAATCACACACCTGATTCGATACAGGCAATGTGTACCAACCTGCAACTTGACCACTTAGCCATGTCTTGCCGTAGGAGTTTTCTTGGTAAAAATCGTTAACCTCACCAAATACTAACGCGTGCGCCTCTTCTGACGTGATCGGTTGATCGTTAGGATTCTCTTTGAAATTCAATAGCATCACCAACGTATCTTGTTGGCCTATTGAACTGCCTGCAGCTTTGGCGTACTGGATATTTTGTAGAAATAGAAATAAGACGAGTAAGAAAAAGATCCCTTTATTTAGGGCGTGCTTATTCATGCGGAGTTTATCAATCACTGCTTCACCTGAAATAATTATAATAATTATCCTTCCCACCGAATTAACGATAAGAATATATAGGATTAGATAGAGGTTAAAATTTAGAAAATATAGAACCAGAGCTTATTCTATGAATAATCTCTATTTTCTATACATAATGTATTTATTCTTCTAAAACATCACCAACATCAATAAATGAGGCAGCATCATAACAAAGCAAAAGGTTAAAATTCAACCAACCACATCACCAAATTACGTTAATTCTTTGTAAGAGCCAAAGAGTTTCAATCACATCAAACAGTTAAACATCGATCATTTTTCGCTCAAAAATTGAGAATATTCAATCGTATCAATAATGAACCGATTGCACCCATAAAAAGAAAAACTTCTATGAATCAATTAAATACATGTCGAAAATAGAAAATGAGCGCTAAACTGTTCTCACTCAACTGCTATTAGTTTTTTTACTGACCACATTTCAAAGCCTTACCTTAAGATAACAACAAATAATAACAATTAACAAACAAAGCAAAAACATTAATCACATTACACACCAAGTGTGAACTTTATATTTAAGGTGGCATTTATATGAACATAATAGATATAAAATGATGACAATAATAAGATCACTCGAAGAAATATAGAAGCTTCACTCTACTATTCAATTCCTACCTGTGAATAAAAAATTGAACAAGATAAATAGTTTTATTCTGTAGAAAAAATGGAAATACACTTTGAATATGATAATGATGTGACAAACAGAATGGTGATAATTAATTGTAGCCAGAACAAGAGAGGAAAATGATTTGCGGGTGCTATAAACGAGAAAAGCCAGTCACAAGAGACTGGCTTTCGAAATAATGGAGGCGCGTCCCGGAGTCGAACCGAGGTCCACGGATTTGCAATCCGCTGCATAGCCACTCTGCCAACGCGCCTTACCTGATTGTTTTCTCATTGTCATGAGAACGATGCTTTAAAACTGAATCTGAAATCCATACATCGTTTTGATGGTGCCCCGGGCCGGACTTGAACCGGCACAGCGCGAACGCCGAGGGATTTTAAATCCCTTGTGTCTACCAATTCCACCACCAGGGCAACGCAATTCTTTGCGATGGTAACACCATCTCTCATCGGCCGTGCCGTGAGAACGAGGCGTACTTTAACGGATTAATTTATCTGGTCAACAATAAATTTTATCTTTTTGATTCAGATGCTTAAAAAGCAATCCCAACAGCATAAATCACGCACAATTAGTGCAACTATCATTCAAATCGATTCCTCACAATCTTGTTCGAATCCCCTTCCCCCAGTCTCTACATTGACTTTGTTAGGCACAAAAAACCACAGCAAGACACATGGTTTTCTCACTCGCTGTCAACAAAGTGTCCACCTGTTAACTCGAACACGACCCAAGTGGCACGTTTTTCTTTCCCTCCATAACCGACTGATATCCCGTTTAATTTCTAGGAATGGCCTCCTAGACCCTTTCCCAACAAGTTAACACTCTGTTCACACAAAGTGTTTTTGAAACAGTTTTAAAAAACACAAAATATTTAAAAATCAATGCGATAGGTGTTGGTTTGTTTTTTGCTCTCTAGTGGGCACCGACAAGCGCTCCACCATACAAGTTTCAGAACACACACTTTGTGGAGCAATTGTCATGGGACAGGGGGCACAGCAGTTCGTGTGTTCAATGATGCCGGAGTCCAGTGTTGGCATCATTGGATACTTACATCGCCCTTTTATCAACTTTCAATGAGAAAAGAAGGTAGATGATGGAACATTTAATATTTCACCCACATAAAACGCTGTTCAGCGCCATGTTATTAGGTGCAGCAGCGCTTTATGGGCCAACAGCCTTAGCTCAAGATCCAGGCATACAAAGCGTTTGTATGGAGGATCAATATGGAAAGAGTTTGAACTGTACAGCAAATGACATAAACATTGCAGAAGCTTCAAACATCAAAATAATTGAAATCGATGGTCAGCCAGTTGATCCAGACACCACAGTCTGTGTCGCAGGTAAGGATGTTACCTTTGAAGCTGACTTTAATGTCGTCTCAACCGCAAGTGATCGTTACGACATCGGTTTATATTTCCAAAGAAATGGGGCTCCAGACGCGCTTAACGGAAGTTGTAATATCTACACGTTAAGCGATGAGCACTCAACCAACGCATCGAACACAGATGGCGACTCTTGTTGGGACGTAGAACAAGCTGAAGTAGTTGTTCACTCAACAACTATCACGACACTTTGTCAGGACTCTGACGGTGACGGACAACTCAACCTGCCAAACTGTGTAAGCTGGCGACAACCTGGTAAAAATGAAGTTTGTGAGGATGGTAATGACGCCTACCCTGGCGCTCCATCAAAATGTAATTGTGATGATGATTACAACATCCCAATCTTTATTCAGCCAGATCCACCGGTATCAACTAAGTCTGTTAATAAAACAACCGGCTCAGAACCTGGTGACGAGTTTATCTATACGATTAAAATCGTTCCAGCTGACAGTACAGGCAATAGTGTCTTCGTAACAAAAATTGAAGATGAAGTGTCTTCTAGTACTGATTCTGATTCACAAACCTTCTTGCTAAATAGTGTTGGTGGCGGTAATGAAATTGGCACAACAAAAGGTCACTACACTCTAATGTCTAGTGGCTTAGCGAATGCTTGTGAAAATCTCGTACTACCTTATGAGATCCCACCAGAAGCCGTTGGTTTAGAATGTACATTCAAAATAGCGATTAGTGATGACGACTTACCAAACATTCCTACTGCGGAATCGTTTGAAAACTATGTTCGTTCTACTATCGTCGATGAATATGGTGAACCTGTTGGGGATAACACTTGTACCGTCGCGAGTACCGCTGGTACGCCAAATCCTAACTGTAGTAATGAGGTCGTCGTGACACTCACAAATGTACCGCCGGTAATTTCCGTTACTAAATCCGCTAACCCAACAACTGTTGTAGAGAGTCTTGCTGGTGAACCTGTCGAATACACTGTGGTAATTACCAACAATTCTTCTGTTGACGCGGTAGAGATCACTTCTATAACGGATGATCAGTACAATATTGCTGCTGAAGCGGCGACATGTCTGGGAGCAGTACTCGGAACTGGTGGATCATGTCAATTCAGCTACACACGAAATGTTACTGGTAACGTGGGTGATCCTGCATTTGTAAACACGGTAACTGCAAAGGCTTATGACAACGAAAACGACTCCGATGAAGACTCTGGTCAAGCGAGTGTGTCCTTTAGTAACAGCCCTGGTGCTATTGATTTGGTAAAAACTCCTAATGCTTTAGACGAGCCACCATATTCGGTAACAGAGTCTGGTGACAATGTAAACTTCACGTTTACTATTACCAATACATCCCCAGTGGACAGTATCACTCTTACAGAAATGACGGATGACAAACTTGGTGTATTGTTCGACTCAGTAAGCTATCAAGGCGATTGTGACTTCTATGGTGATGTCTTAGCCCCTGGAGATACTAGATTCTGTACTGTTAGTTCCTTCCTATCGGGTGAGCCAGATGCACCGCATATGAACACCGCTCAAGTAACTGGTGAGACAGATGACGCGGTTCCTGAAATAGTCACAGACACAGATAACGGTAAAGTAGCATTTATCAATGAACCTGCTGACATTAACTTGAGCTTCGCTCTGTCACTAACATTGAACCTCAACATTGCCAATGCTTCTAGTTATGAGGCGGTCAACTTAAATGCGCTTAGTGTTGCAGGTACACCGATTGCGGCTGGTCAAGGTAATACACATTACATGATTACCGCAAGTGACTGTCCGGTTGCGTTCCCATTCTCTATTGCAGCGAATGGCAACATGAACTGTACATTTAGTGTTGATTTATTAACACCTGATGCTTCGGTAGATAATTTGTTTAGATCTGCTGGTTCAGGTGGTTTATTGCTAATCTCAGTAGCCGATGAGGATGGCGGACCTGCTGTAGAGCCAGTGATTTCAGTCAACGCACAAGCTATATTGGCACCTTAACCTTTAGGTAGCCATACGAAGTTCTTGAATTATCTTTGTATAAAAGGGGCAATGGTATCACCCATTGCCCCTTTTCATTTGATTGAACTTTACTTACAACAGAGCTATTTTCGCCCCTTTCCTTTACTTGAATCGTTGCCAGAAGAGCTCGCCATACTAATATACACAGATGCTGTCGAAGTAAGGGAGCCATCGCTGATAGTGTAACTAAAGCTATCGCTGCCTTTAAAGCTTTTCGCTGGCGTATATATTAACTGGCCATTTGACGTAATTTGTACTGAACCTTTCGAACCTTGAGTCACAGATGTTATCGTCAGTCTATCTCCTTCAGGATCGCTATCATTTGCAAGTACATTAATGCTCACTGAATCTTTTGAGGTCACTTCCACTCGATCAGTTTGAGCAGTTGGCGCAGTGTTCACCTGAACTGGAACTGAGATGCTGAAACTCACTCTTTTGCTAACACTTAGACTTGAATCCGACAAGTGCTGAGCCGTAATAGCAATATCATATGTACCCTCTGTTGCTTCAGTGCTTGATGTTATGTTCATTGTGAGCGATTGAGTTTCACTTGGGTTCAAAGTAATAGCCCCACTATTGGCGCTCCACCCACTTGGTACACTCGCCGCTAGGGTAAATGTACTCGCGTCACAAGTAGCACTGTCTTGGTTAGTCAGTGTCGCTGTGTAACTCGCTGTGCTGCCTGCTTCAAGCTCATCAGTTTGACTTGCCGATAACACCAACAATGGCGTTCCACGTAAGCAGGCTTCCACTGGCGTTTCGATGACATAGTTTTCTGTCGCCTTCGTGAAGTAGTTCGTATCAGCGCTGTTTGTTACATTAAATAGTATTGAATAATTACCATCCGTCGCAGCAACATCAGAAGTCACATCAATTAACACACTTTCACTAGCACCAGGATCTAAATTTAGCGTAGACGAGGTTGCAGTCCACCCACTTGGTACCAAAGCGTCAACTTCAAATTCTGACGCATCACAACCTGCCGCATCATTGTTAGTGACCGTAACGTTATAGCCAAGTGTGCTACCCGATTCCGCTTCAACATTTTGACTAGGAGAAACGGTAACAACAGGATCACTCTTGTTGCATACTGGCTGAGTAAAGCTGATATGAACACTTGCTCCAGTATTATCTGCCCATTCTGTAGTCATCGTGATTCCAGCATCGGCATCTGTATAGGTTGAACCGACAGCCAATGTAGAATCGTTCCAGTCCATAACTTGGCTTGCTGGTGTTAAATCGATGATTTGGCTGCTATTCATATCAGACTCAGTACCCAAGCGCATCGTTACACCCGATGTTAGAGATGGATAGCTCTCTAGGTAGCTGTCAAAACCTGTCGGCTGACGATACTCCAAGTAGTACCATAGCTTTTTTCCAGTCGAATCAACGCCACGCTGAACTTTTATTGCCTTTGCTTCGCTTTCGGGAGCTAATTCATAAGGCTCTAATATGTAGCTACCATCGGAACTGACTTCAATAATTTTGCCTGCGACTGACGATGACTCTGCAGAAAACCACCCAAGGCTATCTTTATTGAACGCATTGAAATGTCCGGTAAAACCTGGCGTTCCCATGATCTCTAAGCTGTCGCCGTATTCAATCGTGTAACAATCCCCACTAATCACATCGACACCACATTCAAGCTTTTTAGCATGATGTAATCCGAGGTTGTGACCAAGTTCGTGAGCGACAGTCCTTAGTGTCAAAGAACCATTTACCCAAGTTCTCGATGGTGTCCCCCCCACTGTACCTTTTCCTGTCCACCCACAATCTGCAATCTTAGGAAAAACAAAAACGACTCGGCTGTAGCTATCGATATCTACATTTTTAGTTGCAGCAACATCTTTACTTGCAGTGTAAATCTGCGCAGTATCGCAAACTGAGTTAATAGGCAACGTGTAATAACCTAGAACATCTCCAGCAAACCACGTCTGATTATTTGAATTTTCTTTATAGAAATCATTCACCGAGCCAAACACTAGATCGGTTACTTCTTCAACAGACCATGGTTCTTGTACATCGTCCTGAAAATTCACTAGCATCACGAGAGTCGATTGTTCACCTAAAGTATTGGACAAAGTGAAAGATGATGTGCTCGTCGATGCACTACCTGTGCTGCCATCAGCCAAAACAAGTAGACTTTGTTGTGATTCTTCCAGAACTAGCGCGCTTTGATTATCAAACTTCCAACCACGCGCACGAACTTTTGCACCCGACTGAATCGCGTTGATTGGTGATTGTGAAGAACCGTGCACCTCAATAAGTCCCTCAGAGGTGTTTAGTACGTGTCGAAGACGGCTCTTGCTGTGATCTTCATAATCTTCGTAGAAGACTTCCAGTTCGCCTTCTAGCGTTTGCTCCTGCTCTAGCAAAGCTTGTACTTTTCCAGGCATACCTTTGCGAGCTTTTGCAGTCAGAGTAACCTGCGCTACCGCGCTAGGATCTGACTGAAACAGCTCGGAAAGCAATGCTTGACGACCATGAGCAAGAGAAATCATTTGCTCTAAATAGTGATGTTTGTTTTTCGCCGATGCACCGCGATAATCAGCCATCGCTTGCTTTAATGCGCTGGTATTATCTTGAGCCTGTTGGCGTTTTCCCTTAGCAGTAGGTGAAACCAGTTTTTCTTGTTGAATCACATGTCCATGCGGGATGTCTTGCGACTGCGCGGTCGCGTTGAATGTCAGAGATAAGAGGCCGATAAGAGCCGTTGTTGATAGTTTAAATGTATTGGAAGTAGCAATATTAAAATGGGTATTAAACATACTTAATTTCTTATGTATTTTTATCTTTGGTTCTTAATTTTTGCGCAGCAGAAGTCCGCAATCATGTCGATCGCTTGACGCTTAGGGAGCGCAAATAACTAAGCTAAACGCATGAATTTCCATTCATTTCGAAAAGCTACAAACGTTAAAGGTAAGCAATAGATGCTAGAATTAGAACCCCAAAGACATCTAATAATTAGTCAATAAGATGCCGTGCCTTTTAACAAAAATTAAAAAGCAAAACTCTAAAATAGTCATTTATTATTTAGGTTAAACTTGCATTAGTAACACAAGATAAATTATTTATTTGTATGCAATAAATTTACCCCTCTTTCCTATTTTTTAAGCGCAGGTTGGTTTTTGAAGGTAAAATCCTACAAACACAGTGATTAAATTTCAACCAAAAACAATTAATTTTTATCGCAAGATCAAACATTCTTATTTAAAGCATGAATATATAAGAAGATTTAAATTACAAGTAAAATGCCAATCCCAATATGAATTCAGCTTAATATAACTTTGCCATTTTAATATATGCTCAAAGTTAACCCATGAAAAATAAGAAATTTATCTTAAATAACCCAAAATTAACACAAACAAAACAATTATTAAGCATCGATGATTTAAGAAGATCTATGTGTGTGGTTTCAATTCACCAGAACAACTATAAATATCGACACCTAATATCAATATATAAAGACAAGCTCTAAATTAATAAACTGGTTAATTTAGATAAAATAAAAGGCAACTAACATTAGTTGCCTTTTATTCAATATGAAAAATATTATTTTGCTTTATCACTATTCGATAACTGCTCTAATAGAGATTCAAACACTGCATACCTCTGCGCGCCCACTACTATCTGTGGTTCTACAAGTTGATCGTTTTCGACGCGACCAATTAAGAAACTTGGCGTGCCACGAATGCCCAAGGATTTTCCTAACGTCAAATCTTGTTCAACTTTGTTAGCAATAGATTTATCTTTCATGCACTTATTGAACTCTTCCAAGTTCAAAGATAAATCTGTGGCTGCTTTTTGATAGAGCTCTTCTCCTAAGTCTTTGACATTGCTAAACAGCATATCTCGCATTGGCCAGTAGGAATTTTGGTGAAGACTACACGTCGCTGCGATCGCAGCACCCATGGCTTTCGCGTGAAAACTCAACGGGAAATCGCGCGCAATATATTGAACTTTACCAGTATCAATATAATTTTCTTTTATCTGTTTAAAAGCACTGTCTGTAAATCGTTTACAATAAGGACATTGAAAATCAGAAAATTCAATAATAGCAATTTTTGCGTCTTTACTTCCAAGAAGTGGCAATGTGCCATCTTCAGTAAAGTTAGGTTGATTCGGCAAAGTCGGTGGCTCTTTTTTGGGTGGATTAAATGCCAAATCTTTCATTTCTTTCATTTCATTTTCTATCTTTCCTACTTCTTTTGTTAGTTGACTGATCTCTTGTTTTAATGACTCAATTTCAGATTTTAGCTTATCGTTATCATCCGACTGACAACCCGTTAAAAACTGCAGTAATACTAACGGTATGACGATTCTTACTGTTTGTATAAACATCTCACGCCCTCACTATGAAATAGTACGAATATAAATTCGCACTTTACTTATCCCTATTAAAAGATTTGCTGAGATGTCATTGACAGAATATGCCTGTTAAGTGATTAGAGAAAATTTAAACTATCAGTAATAACAACAAGCTACAGATTTCCATCTAATCTGAGTATTAATAAATTCCGAATAACTATTAACACTGACGATAAGACAGCAATTTCTTTCAAGTTGGTAAAAAGTATTGTAAAGGAGTCGATATAAGTCAATTCGATTAATAATATGGTTATAAAAAATAGTCATATTATGCTTATATAAAATGACTATCGGCTAACGACATGTATTTAAAACAATTAATTTATTGCTTGGTAAGATTTCGATTTATTTGAACGACTTTTATGTCTATGCAATATCAACCTCTACACTTAGTCTAAGTATGTTGGAGGAAAACCATGAGCGCCCCACCAAAATCTTCAAGTCGATTGCCACTGCATCTCGATTCCGAACTCTGCTTTGTATTGCCTGATTTTCTTGCGAGAGAGTTTGAGTATGCTCGTTCGTTAGAGCAAGGGATCATGGATAACCTTCACCCTGAATTTACACATCAATATCGCGTCACGTTACGACGCATGCGCTCTTTATGCGTTTTACTCAGCGAAGTGATTCCCTGTTTTGAGTTAGCCATCCTCAAGCCTCATTTAAAGACATTAATGAAACAAACGAACTTATTGCGAGACCTAGACGTGTTCACTTTAGACACCAACCAGTATCTTGTGATGTTGCCAGAACAGCATTCATCATTAATGCGCATTTTCGCGGATATTGATGCCATGAAGAATGCTGAACAAGTGCGCGTAGCAAGTTGGTTGGCATCACTTGCTTACCAAACGCATTGCGCTATGGTTCGAAACAGCCTTGAGCGAACTAAACAATACGACTTGCTAAAAAACGACATTGAATTAGTGACGTTCGCAAATCAAAAGATTGCCGACCAGTTTAGAAAAGTAAATAACTCACAAAGAAAAATCTCGCCCGCGAGCAAAGACGATGTCATTCACACATTACGCATTAAATGCAAAGCTCTACGCTACCTGCTGGAGTGCTTCTCTGCTCTCTATCCCGCGCAACAACACAAAGAAAATGTGCAGCAACTTAAGCTGCTTCAAGACAAGCTCGGCGACTTCAATGACACTTCGACTCAAATTGCGTTTTTCACCCAGATCCGCAAAGACAAACGCCACAACAAACTAGATCGCCAAGTACTCAAATCTTTGATTAAGCAAATAAAACAGGCTCATGAGCAATCTCGGCAATCTACCTTACTTCGCCTAAAAAGTTTTGATTCATTTATCAATGACGCTTCGACGTTAGAGATTTACCGTTAACCACGAGGAATGAACCGGTAAAACATTCTGCTGATGTTCACGTGTTCTTCACACTCGCTCACTAGAGTATAAGGTTGGACAGTTTTAAGTAAGACAACGTGAAACCACTAAAACGATACCAATACGAACGCTACGCCGTGCTGTGCAACCTCGCGTATCCAAGAGTCTTTAAACAAACACGTTATGGCTTCGATCCGAATGGTCAGCGAATCATCCGAAACGAACACGGTAAGATTATGATTCGCGTATTGTGGAGCAAAAACCGCGATGAAGTCGTGGTCGTTATTAAAGGTTCTCACAGCATTACCGATTGGTTGCTCAACTTTGCAATGTGGACACGAAGCTGCCGTCGATTAGGTCTCAACTACCGTATTCACGCAGGGTTTTATCACCTATTGTTCCAAGAAAGTTTACCTAGTAGAAACGAAGACCGCTTAGGTTTGAGCGTGATAGAACGGCTAGAAGCAACCGTTGTCCCGCTTATTCTACAAGGCAAGCGCATTTCGGTGACAGGCCACTCTTCTGGTGGTGCAATTGGTAGCGTGTTTGCGGATTACATAGAAAAGAAGTATCCGAAAAGCATCAAGCGCGTTGTGACTTTCGGGCAGCCCGCCATTGGTGACTGGACGTTCAAACGCCGCTATCGTCTGGCGCATAAAACCTACCGAATTTGTTGTGATATCGATATTGTGACTTTCATGCCTCCGGTGCCTTTTCTGTACTGGCACGTCGGAAAAATGCTGTGGCTGTACAATGGCAGAATTTATGAGAACACGCCGACACTCATTCGCCTCGGGCGTTCACTGTTTAGTTGGCTGATTCGTCCGTTTTCTTACCATTTAATGAGTAAGTACATCCGAAACAAAGACTTTTTCGATGAACGTTGACTGAAAAACCAAACGATAGACATAAAAAAGCCGGACTGATCCGGCTTTTTCTAAGATTTGAATTACAGCGAAGCAATTTCTTTCTCAAGTTGATATTTGCTGTCGGTGACGATTCTCTCTAGCACTTCAACGCGTCGTTTTAACTCGCCAATTTGCTTTTTGAGGCTTTCTTGCTCTTCTTGGCTCATCGTATTTCGCTCAGAAATCTCTAACGCTCGAACTTCTTTACGATGATTTAAGATCAACTTGACGATCCCGCCTCCAAAAATGGCACCAAACACAATGGCGACAACCAATACATCAGCAATAGATTCCATTCTTTATATTCCTCTAGATAATGCTCAAATATAAGTTACGCATTTGTTACATGAATATCAAATAACACCTTGATTAAATGTAATGTTTCATTGAAATTTGCATGTTCTGTATCAAAATCACAGGACGACGTTACTTAACGCCCACCCAAACCGAGACTGAACCACCATTGACAGGAAATTCTGCCCAGCCATTGGCATCGGTCCAAACTTCTTCAGTTCGGATACCCAGCTTGTCGACATAGCGCGTGCTTGGCTTACCGGTATACATCCATTTTGTGCCGCCCGGTCCATCACTCATGATCACCGCCATTGAGTTTGGATGTTCAGCATCGCCCTCTCGGGTCCAGCCAATCACATCCCAATGGTCGAGATAAGAATTCTGTTTGCCGTACGCATACTCTTTACGCAGTGTTACAAGTTCTTCAATGTAAGGCACTTTGGCCATATTGATGTTGTAGCCTTTGTCGCTGTACTGCGCGCCGTAGTAATCTGCGTAGAACACCGACGGATAACCTTCTTCACGCAATAAAATGAATGCGTAAGCAAGAGGCTTGAACCACCAATCTACTGTCGACTCTAACGCCTGCAGTGGCTGCGTATCGTGATTTTCTACGAGAGTCACTGCTTTGACTGGGTTGTCCTTCATTAACGTGCCATTCATGATTTGGCGCATATCGTAATTACCGCCAGATTTTGACGCGTTGTAGAAGTTCATGTGAAGCGGCGCATCGAACAACGACATACTGCCAGAGGTCTTGGTAATAAAGTTATGCAGTTGATTTACGTCGTAATTCCAATACTCACCAACGGTGAAAAGCTCTTTGCCTGTTTTCCAACGTAAATGATCAATCCACTCTTGTAGATACTGATATTTAATGTGCTTCACGGCATCCATTCTAAAGCCATCAACGCCGGTCATGTTGATGTACCACTCACCCCAATCTTTCAGCTCTTGTTTAACTTCTGGGTGATCCATGTCTAAATCGGCGTACATTAGGTAGTCGTAATTGCCTTTTTCAGAGCTGACTTCCCAATCCCAAGCTTTTCCTTCGCCTTTGAATTTAAAGATCGCTTTTTCTTTGCCGGCGTCATCCCAGTCAACACCGTCAAAGTGATACCAAGTCCAATGGAAGTTCGAGTATTTGTCGTTGCGGCCAGGAAAATTAAACTCAACCCAAGCTTCAATCCATTTGTCGCCCAGTTCAATATTGCGGTTGTCCCAATCAACGCGCTTGGTATCGACCCACGACTTTCCATCTGCGCCACCTCGGTGGTTAAACACAACGTCACCGTAAATTTGGATATTGTTGTTGTGCGCGGCATTGATTGCAGATATGTACTGAGCCTTGGTGCCGTATTTGGTTCGTACTGAGCCTTTTTGATCAAACTCACCTAAATCGTACATATCATAGACGCCATAACCGACGTCATTACTGCCGCCCGCGCCTTTGTAAGCTGGCGGTAGCCAGAGCGCTGTAAAACCGTTTTCAGCGAGTGCTGGAGCATTGCTTTGAACCTGCGTCCATAATGCGCCATCATTAGGTACATACCAATGAAAATACTGCATCATGGTGCCATTTTGCCCAGCAAAGGCAGGAGCACTGAGCAGCAAGGTTAGCGGTAAAAAAGTGCGTTTTAATTTGAATGTTTTCATTATTTTTCTCTCACGTTAAAGGACCAAAACCCGCTTTCTGACCTACCATGCAGCTGCAATAGCAACACATAAAACTTGCTAACGTATTGTCTGTAAGACAGAAAGTTCGGATTACAATCGAAGAGAAATTAACACCAATCTACCCATACAATTATTGAGTTGATTAACATTTATAAAATCAATAATTAGCGTGTGTAAAATATTGAATGACGATCAAATGAGTTTGGTGATACGGATACGAATGAAACAAAACGAAGAGAAGAAGCGATTTGCGAGCACTAGAAACGAGAAAAGCCAGTCATAAGAGACTGGCTTTCAAAATAATGGAGGCGCGTCCCGGAGTCGAACCGAGGTCCACGGATTTGCAATCCGCTGCA
>NZ_JAPEID010000003.1:0-271823 GCF_028823755.1 Vibrio sp. VP6 | reverse complement strand
AAGGTTTTGAAACCAGGGTAACGGGTAACTAGGTTATTGATCTTTTCAGCAGTCATAACCATGACCAATGCAGAGGCAATAATTGCAGCAACCATAAGCGGTACTTCACTTGTTAAACCGACTGCAGTGATGACAGAATCCATCGAGAATACCGCATCAACCGCAACGATTTGTAACAAAACCACCGCCAATCCCGTGCGCACATGGGTAGAGTGATTGGTTTCATTGTGAGTTAACCAGCTCCAAAGCTCTTTTAAGCTTTTCGCTAACAAAAACGCACCCCCCAAGATCATTATCATATCTCGACCTGTCACTGCATGGTTTGCAACGCTAAATAGTGGTTGTGTAAGTTGCATGATCCATGTGATAGAAAACACCAATCCAATACGCGCGAACACCGCAAGACCAATACCTAGGTTTCGTGCAAGCTTTCTCTGGTGGGATGGCAATCTTTCACATAAAACGGAAATAAAAACGACGTTATCTACGCCTAAAACAACTTCGAGAGCAAATAAGGTGGCAAATATCACCCATGCTTCGGGCTGCATGAAAAGTTCTAACATGAGTATGCCTCCTGAGAATGGAAGCGATACGGAGAAGGGTTCAGTCGACTAAAGGGGTCGTCCATTAATTATTTATACCTCTGTTACTTAGGGATCTAGAGTTAAGCACCTCTTGGTTTGCAACACAATACTCTTTTCAGCACAAAAACTAGTGTCTTTATTTGTTCTCTAAAGGATTCTTCCCATCTCACCCCTCCTCTGTTTATCACTCGGAAAAGTTTATAGTGTAGGCTTAAGGAGCATCCCCGTTCGGAACGCTTCTATATCAAGCATATTCAGACATTCGGCAAGTAAAACGACAAGTCCGCCAAGCATCTTTTATCAAATAAAGCCAACAATGGACCTTAAGCTATTCCATTGAGCTCAAAGAAAAAGATGCTATTTTTACTCAGTGATCAATAGTAAAAATTTGTTTCATGCTGATATACTGGCAGAAATCACAAGAAATCATCGCTCTCATGGATTATATCGCTCTATCGCGCATTAGCTTAAAACACCTCACCGTCCTTCACATGTTGCTGACAACTCACAGTGTCACTCAGGCGGCCGAGCGACTTTGTGTGACGCCTTCCAGTGTCAGTAAAACGCTAAGCCAGTTACGTGAAACGCTCAAAGATGATCTTTTCTATCGTGATGGTACACGTTTAGTGCCCACACCATTTGCGTTGAATATTGGCCCGTCCATTCACGGTATTCTGTCTAGCATGAACGGCCTATTGCACCAAGGTTCATTCAACCCAGCTTATTATCAAGGTACGTTTTCTCTGTCGATGAGAGGCAGTTCTTTTGAACTGTTTGCTCCCGTGTTAACGCGCATTTCTCAACAGTTGGGGAACAATGCTCACTTAAGCGTCCATGCAAAAGAAGAGATGAGTTTTGATTCACTAGTGAGAGGACAAGTCGATTTTTTGCTGCTGCCGCATGACATCAGCCAGCCGCCAACTCAAAATAAAGACTTGGTTTGGCAAACAATCTTGAAAGATGAAATGGTGTGTTTAATGGGCGAATCAAACCCGTTATCTAAAGCACCCCTGTCGATTGAAGGTTATCTTTGCGCTCGCCACATCGGGATTCACGATAAAGATCTTTCTCAGCCTTACTTCGAGCAAAACCTCACTCAGCAGCATTCAAAGCGTAATATGGCGATGCGTGTGGCAGATTTCGGTTCGGCAGCCGTCATGTGCCATCATTCCGATTATCTATTTACGTGTTCAAAACTGTGGGCGGGAGTCGCACATCAAGCGAAAGGTTTAGTGCAGCGCTCTTTACCGTTTGATTACGGGCAAGTGGCTTACAGCTTGGTGTGGAACAAAGCGAGTCTCAATGATCCTGCTCTGAGATGGCTGCAACAACAGTTGCTTGATGCTTGTATAGAGCTCGAAGGCTGCGGTGTGTAAAGATAAGAGGCAGCTCTAAACGAATACGGAAGGAACAGCGATAGGACGATCAACAAACTTTCCAAGCTGTTTCTCTAGTTGCTCTATCTCTTCTTTTGAACACTTGTCCCAACTACGTGCCTCTCCTACCACGCCATGATGTTGAAAGGCATTGAGGCGAACGTGTACCGAGCTTGGTAGCGCATTAAGATACCGCCCTACCGATTCGATTTCCGTATCTAAGTCACTTTTACCGGGAATATGCAGAAGACGTACTTCGTGCAGCTTTTGTTGTTCTGCAAGAAACTCAATCGTCTGAAAAACTCGGTGATGTTCTCGGCCAGTTAACCAACGATGTGTGTCGGTTTGCCACGATTTTAAATCAATCATTGCGCCATCCATAAAAGGTAAGACACGCAACCATCCCGAGACTGACAATGAACCATTGCTGTCGATGAAACAAGTGAGATGCTGTAGTTCAGGATCCCGCTTGATCCCTTTAAACAGCTCAATAATGAAAGGAAGTTGTAAGGTAGATTCCCCACCGGATACCGTCACACCGCTAATAAAAAAGCGTTGTTTTCGTATCAAATCGAGCATTGTCGCCACAGAGTAGTCAGTAATTTTTGGATTAGATTGGTTCTGACACATCTCTATACAATGATCGCAGTGGGTGCACTCCTCTTTAAGCCAAACAACGTTGTTGCTTTCGTCGAACTTCAATGCGCCTGCCGGACACTCTGCAACACAATCACCACAGTGATTACAATGGTTGATAGTGTGAGGGTTGTGACAGTTCAAACACTGATAGTTACAACCTTGTAGAAAGATGACTAGACGATTTCCTGGCCCATCAACACAAGAGAAAGGAAGGATACGAGTTACTTTCGCCAAAAGGCTTTCACTTCGTCTAGACATCTTGTTCTTTCCGTCACCAGTTACTTGTAGACTGGCGACATTTCTTGGCTCACCACTCGTGGTGAACGCTCTAAAATTCCTGTGTTCTTCGCCGCTTCAGCGCCCAAAAACGTCGTATTAGTACGGGAGCCTTCCGCATCGTATTTCGCGATATCAGATAACTTCACCATATAACCGGTCACTCGAACTAAATCATTCGACGCGACATTTGCGGTGAACTCTCGATACCCCGCGTTCAACGCGCCCTTGCATAAATTGAACATGGCTTCTGGGTTTGACTTCACCGTTTCATCAATCGTTAGAATATCGCTGATACCCGCTCGATAATATTGATGATGCGCCGCAGTTGCTTGTACATAAGTAACAGGGTCTGGCTCGTTACCGTAAGGAAGGCGCACACCTGGCGTTACATCCAGATCGAGACTGATACCACCTTGAGCATGCAACAACGCTTTGCCCTCTAAGCCATATCTCACAGGCGTAGAATCAACCAATGTCGCTAGTGACGCTGAAATCTCGTGGCCTAATGCATTTGCATGTTCGTCTTGTCCGTAGCGGGAAGTTTGCCCTTCTTTTTCAAGAAGTAAGTTGACCGCTTCAGCCATACCATAAATACCGTACATTGGCGCAAAGCGTGATTCTTCAATCAAGCCTTCTTGGGTTAAGAAGCCTTGGAAGAACTGTGATTGTTCATGCAAGTGCGAGCTTCTTGCATCCATCAACTCCGTCATTAGTTGATGATACGTCGGTAATACATTACTGAAAAAATCGTCGCGACTTGCTGCACGTTTCGCCACTTCTTTTAGATTCATGCGTACAAGCGTGTTTGAACCACCAGCTAGCGGGAGTGAGTTGTAGCAACTGACGATACCAAACCGCTCTCCGTCATAAGCATTTGCGTGAATTGGGTAATTCGCAATATGAGGCTTGCTACAGTCACAAATATTTTTCGTCGCCTGACGTAACAAATCATCTGGTGTGATCGATTCGTCGTACATAAACGTGAGATTTGGTGCAATTTGCTTGAGCTCTGCGTCCACACGTAAAATAGTGCGACAGATAATGTTGTCTGTCGGCCCGATATTCACGTGCATGAAGGCATCCGGCAACGTGCGATCCAACATGATCCAGAAATGTCGAAGTTTTTTGTAAATCTGCGCTTCAGTTTGGCCGCCTACATAAGGCATCAGGACGTCGTCTAACTGCCCTAAATACACGGGAATATTAGTAACTGACGGCACATGATGATAGATGATGGTAAGCATATTTAGCGCATCATCAAAATCTTCTGCAGGTGACAACTCCAAATATTCAGAGCCTTTAGATAAAAACTTAGCATAGTCAGGTAAAACGTAACGCGGTTTAAAAGGCGCATGACCTTCAAACATGTCACAGATTACGCCATCGCTCATCGCTTCACGAAGTGCTTCAGAAATGGGCATGTATGGAATACATGCTTCGGCTTCTAAAGCGAGGAAGTTAGACTTCTGTTTCGGAGACAAACGGCCGTCAGTTGCGATATTGAGAAAACGCTGTTGGAGTTCAGATAGGCTTGTCATCAAGGATGTTCCTGCAAAAAAGACCACTACATCTGGATCTGGGTAGGTACAGACCATTACCCCTAAAGGGCTAGATTGAATTTTACGCCTAGTTAAGCCTTGCCACTAATGAAAAAAAACAAACCGTTAATTTCCATATTGGAAATAAGCTATCCCTAAATTAGGGGTTACCTCACAATCTAGCTGCGATTCGCCGTGGATAGCATCACACCAGCACTGATAAACACCCCACCCGTTAAACGATTGAACAACTTAGCTCGTCCTGCTTCAAATAACCAATTGGATGTTTTCACCCCTAATAAGGCGTAAAAGGTTAACCAGCTCAATTCGAATACTACGAAAGTACCCGCGAAAATCGCATATTGGGTCAGCAGCGAAGCGGTTGGGTCAATGAATTGTGGGAATAGTGCCGTAAAGAAAATAATGGCTTTCGGATTACTGGAACCAACGATAAAACCACTGGTATAGGCGCTGACGTGGCTGGTTGACACCTGTGCAGAGTCGGACTTCGAAAAATCGGTTTGTTTTGATCGAAATGCTTGAATGCCTAACCAAATCAAGTATGCCGCACCACACCATTTGATGATGTTAAACACGAACTCAGAAGACGCAATCACAACGCCTAAACCGGTAAAAGAAAGGGTAAGAATGATGGTGATCGCGCTTAAACTGCCTAGAGCCGTCGTCAGTGCGAGACGAAAGCCGCTGCTGACGCCTTTACTTAAGCAAAGTAGAGAACTTGGCCCAGGAGAAGCAGTGAGAACGAGTATCGCGAGAGTGTAGTAAATCCAAGTATCGAGTTGCATTGGCGCTCCTTTCCAATCATGGTTTGATGCCACATATTAAGCCTTAAGCTAAGTGATGTAGTATCGACGCTTCTATCCTTGAAACGTGTTTTTGAGGCAAATGCGCAACCCAAATTGCGCATTAATTATGCAACCAAAATACTCGCTATATGCAATAGTGTAAAGAAAATAGTCAGTAATGATTCAAGCTAAGCACCGACTTAGTCATAGAACGGTTTTGGATCGATTTCTAAAGATGAAGGCGCTATCGCTCTTTCAATTTTGTGCGTACTTGTTTTTAAATCCACCATCGCGACATCAATGTATCGTTTGTACTTACGGGAGTAGAAACATTTCACTTCTGGCTTTAACGCTTGAGATGGATTCGAAGACCATACAATACCCACTCTGCCATCACTGAGTTCCACGATAGAACCTACTGGATACACACCAATGCAGTTGATGAACTTGTAAACCAGATCAGGGTCAAGATGGAAAGGCGTTAGACTGAGCAAAATCTTAAATGCTTCTGCTGAGCTCATGCCTTTTTTGTAGCAACGATCAGCGGTGAGCGCGTCATAAATGTCGACGATACAACTCATGCGACCATGAATCGGAATCTCGTCGCCCGATAGTCCGCGCGGATACCCTGTTCCATCAAGCTTTTCATGATGCATTAAACACACGTCTCGGCTGACATCGCTCAACCCTTTCACTTCAACGATGATCTCGCCCGCGAAGACTTGGTGCAACTTCATGTGCTCAAACTCTTCTGGCGTTAAACGCGCTGGCTTGTGAAGAATTTTATCGTCCACTTTGATTTTACCCACATCGTGAATGATGCCACCAATCGCCAATTGCTTGAGGGTATCTTTGTCTAAGCCTAAGTGTTTGCCGAACGAAACCAGGAGACAGGCGACATTTACTGAGTGCTCGAGTAAATAAGAATCTTTCTGGCGCAATGCAGAAACACACTGCAAAGCGTCTGAATCAATAAATACACTTTCGATCATGTCATCCGCCCACGATTCAATCTCGTCGACTTGGATAACTTTGCCTTCAAAAGTTTGGTTGAGAAGTTTCTGCGCTAGGCCTTTTGCTTCCGCAATCAGCTTTTTAGCACGCTTGTGTTGGACTTCTCGCGAGCGATACGCACGTTGTACTTTGCTTGATACGGAAAGCGTTTTATCCCCTACTTCGATATCGATAGGTTCTTCGACGGGTTTGAATACGCACTGCTGAGCAGAAAGTGATTGATCAACCCAAACGAATTTCACGCCACTTGCGCGAAGCTTTTTAATGCCCTCTGCGCTCGAAACTCGACCAGCATTGGCTAAATTGACTCGTTTGTTATGCTCTATCGCGGTAACAAACATGCCGACAGCAACATCTGCGATTGCAATTTTAATTGAGTCTTCTGGGTTGTACTGCATATGGTGACATTTATTAAATACTATTAGGTAACGCGTGCATTATAAAAGATATCGCGCATAGCTGTTATAAGAATCCTCAATTCATTTCAATTAATGAGTATTCAGTCAATTAATAGCGCGATTTACTTCATAAAACCATTTTATTCTTATGGACTTAGCTCAAGAAATGACAGCATTATTAACTAATTTTAATAATTTGAGGAATGCATCAATAACTATTTCATATAAACACGATTTACTGTTGACTAAGTTTTATAAATATCGATGATCAGCAAGTTAAACTGAACGAAGTTTTATTCATTTGAAAGCGCAAGAACATGACTGTCTACTATTTTAAATTAGCATTTGTATCTTAATAATGCGCATGATTACTTCATTTCCCTGTTACAGGAACGCCCACTCATCTCTGTTGCCAGTAAGGCACGAGGAGGACATGTCTTGACCACCATTTTTGATCAACAGGCCTCAGACAATGATCGCGAGTTTCTCAAGATCGTCGAAGAACGCTTTATTCATATCTTTGATGTGTTCAACGAAGGCCTCTTCTACATGGACGAGTTTGGGACGATGGTTTTCTACAATCAGGGATTTTATGAGCAACTTGGAATCAATGCTGGACGCATCAACCTAGATCGTTGGTTGGATTTGGTGCATCCGTTGGATAGGGAAAGATTGTCCAAGCGCGTCGATGCCCACATTAACACCGACAATAAGCGTGTCACAACCACTTACCGCCTGCGTAAACCCAACGGGCAATACGTTTGGATTGAAGGCGTTGCGATGACCAAAGAAACTGAGCATGGCCATTACATGGTAGGTAGCCATCGCGACATTTCAGAACGTAAATTGATGGAGAGTTACATTCATCAAGTCGCGTTCCATGATAACGCCTCAGGTATGGCAAACCGCGCGCATTTGTTGCTTGATATTGAAGAACACGTCTGTTCAACAGACACGCCAACGTCGATTTGCTACATCCAAATCAATGAGATCAAATCCTATCTGAACCAGTACGGCAATGAACTGGTCAATGGTTTGGTGGAAAAGCTGCTGCAGACGCTCAGTCATCTGCCATCCCCTAACTGCTCAGTGTATCGTGTACATGATGACGATTTCGCAATTTTAATTCAGGACGATTGCTCAATAGACACGCTTCAAGCTTACGCCGAGACGATAAAACAAACCTATCACGAAGCCGTTGTAGAAGAAGGTCAGTATCTTGGCAGTAACATCAGCATTGGCTTGTACCCTTGTATCGACCCTGCGCACTCTGCGGATGAAATTTTGCGTAAAGCTGCAAGAACATGCCAATACGCCAGTGAACAAAATAAAGATAGGATTGCCATTTACAGCCAACGCACTCAACACGCGGTAGATCGTTACTTTTTTATCGAACAAGGTTTGAAAAGCGCACTAGAAAAGCAAACCTTGAGTGTGAAGTTTCAACCAATCATTAATGCAAAAAGCTCCGAAGTGGTGAGTTTTGAATCTCTCGTTCGTTGGCGTAGCAAAGAGTTTGGCGAAATTTATCCCGATGAGTTTATTCCCGTAGCCGAGAACAAAGGCTTGATCGTCGAGCTAGGCTATCAAGTGTTCGCGAAAGCTTGTCAGTTCATAAAACAATACCGTGAACGCTACCAAAATGAAGTAAGAGTGAACGTAAACGTCTCCGTTCTGCAGCTTATGAATGGTGAGTTTCCCTCAAGAATCAAAGCCATGGCTGACGAGGCTAGCGTCGCACCTCAGTCTATCGTGCTAGAGCTCACCGAAACATTCATTTTGGATAACAACCAAACGGCTATGGCCCCCTTAAACACGCTTCGTGAGTTGGGCTTTGCGTTGTCTTTGGATGACTTTGGTTCCGGGTACAGTTCTTTAAACTGCTTCTTTGATTTACCGATGACGCAGATAAAAATCGATAAATCGATGGCTTGGAAAACGCTGACAAACCACTCTTCGCGAGAGTACCTAAAGTTTTTGATTGCAATGTGCCACGAGAACAATATTGAGGTAGTGATTGAAGGCATTGAGGATGCGAAGATGTGCGACTTCTTTACTCAGATGGGCGTCGACTATTTACAAGGTTACTGGTTCTCAAAACCCTTATCTGTCGCAAGTGCTAGCCGATATTCATTGAATTCGTAGTTCGAATTTTGTCATTCTCACCTGTTCCGCACAGCCACCGTTTAGTCACCGATTTTTACATCAAAACAGAACGTGGCTGTGGCGAAAACTCAGGTTAATTTTACCCACCTATCTTAAGCGGTCAAACACAACGTTTTGATCTAAGTGCTCGTGATATTGCGTGTAATCGAGCCCCATATCAAAAATGTATTGTGTAACGAGGTTTCTTACGCACTCAATCAACTGATTGGCTTGCCAAGGCTTTTCGAAATAGCGATCGATGCCCGCAGAGTTAATCGCATTGATCGTATCAGTGTGCGTGGCCTGCCCAGTCAACAAGACTTTGCGAGTGCGAACAAAGCGGCTGTCTTTGGAAATTTCCGTCAGCAGCTCAACACCCGTTTTACCTGGCATCACGTGATCCGAAATAATTAACGCGATCATTTCACCATCTGCATCAAGCTCATCCATCAGCTCAAGCACTTCATCAGCAGACTCACAATCCTCAATATTCAGCCATTTATTCAACGGTTCTAGATCTTGTAGAACCGCGCTTAACACCTCTCGTTGGTCATCAACGCAAATTAAATTAAGCTTCTCCATGTTCACCCTCTACCGGTAATTTGATTCTAAAAATGGTCTTTTCACTGTCACTTTTTACGACAATGGAACCGTTGTAACCTGCAATAATTCGTTTAACGATCGAGAGCCCAAGCCCCAACCCAAAAGACAATCCGCCCTTCTTCGTTGTAAAGTTCGGCCTAAATATTTTTCGGCGCGTGGCCTCATCAATTTCAGGGCCGTTGTTGGCGATCGTGACTAAAATCTTTCCTTTGCTCACGCGTGTATGAATTTCAATGGCCGGCGACTCAATGTTAATCATCGCATCGCACGCATTTTTTAAAATATTCACCCAAATTTGAACAAGCTCAGTTTGCGATCCAATAAAAACCGGCAGTTCTGCAGGGCTGAAACGCACACTAACGCGCCTCAAATCACTCTGCAGCAACGCCAATGCCCGATTTATTGAATCGTTAATGTTGATGGCCTCATCAAGGTCGATATCCGTTCTGCCCAATTGCTTAACGGAACGAACAATGCCAACCGTATGCTTAGACGCGATACGCAAGTCGTGCAGGTCTCGCCCAACTTGCCAGTAACGAATCGCCTCTTCTGGCCTTTTTAACCAATGCTCCGAGAGGTAGTTACTCGGCACGGCTCGCGCTAAATCACGCGCCAACTCTTTAGGCAACCCATAATATTTTTCGAAATGACGACCGCGCTTTCTCGCTTCACTAGACGATACTTTTTGCCCTTGCATCAAACCAAAATCAAAGAACTGACTCGCCTCTGGATGCACTTCTTCAAGCAGCGTCATGATGACGGACTCTAAACGCTCCGATTTACTGCTGACCACACCAATCGCATTGTTAAGTTCGTGTGCGATACCTGCGGCTAACTGACCGAGTGTTGTCATTTGCTCTGCGGTGTGGAGCTTTTGCAGCGCCTTTTCTTTTGCTATCGCTTCTTGCATCGCGCGGCGCTGACGGCGAGACAACTCATTCACCATTACGGGCATAAACTGTGTGGTTAATGGCCCGTAAGTTTCTTCTTCAACGGCTGGCGTATCGCGTTCTATCCACGCAAGTTCTACATCGGTTTGTGCAATCACCGTAGATGAGGCAGTCCATGTTCCTGAAAAAAAACTGTGCACTCCAATAAATGCCCCTTGAGAGGCGGAGAATACCTGAATAGGCTTTCTGTCTTCGTCCGCATAGAAGCCAGCAAGCTCGCCAGAGAGCACATAGTATAGACGGTCGTTGTAGCCTTGCTGTTCGATCAATACGGAGCCGGCCAACACAGTCAGCCGACGTTCGATATGATTAAAGTAGCGTTCTACTAACGCATCTAACTTGGTTTCGTACATGTATTACCCAATATGCCCAACCGTATGAAGGATCCACACCATCACAAAGCTTAGCAGCACACCAACAATACCAAGTACCGCACCCACTCTCGCCATTTGGCTACTTTCTACATGGCCAGTGGCATGCGCGAGCGCGTTAGGCGGTGTACTGATAGGTAGTGACATACCAAGCGAAGCCGCGAAGGTCACAACGAGAATAAGCGTGACTTCACCACCTAATGGCGTTAAAGAAGCCATGGACGTACCAAGCGCAGCCATTATTGGCATCAGCAAGTTGGCTGTGGCCGTGTGTGACATAAAGTTTGCCATTAGTAAGCAGAGGAATGCCGCGCCGAATAGCACCACATAAGGCGAGAATTCATCAAATGGAATACTGTGCACCACCAGCTTCGCAAGCCCTGTTTTGTCGAGCGCTAAACCTAGAGCAATACCACCCGAGACTAACCAAAGCACATCCCAAGAGATCTTTTTGAGGTCTTCTTTGTTGATGATCCCTGTCAGCGAGAATACGGCAACCGGAATTAAAGCGACGGTGTATGAGTTCATGCCATGCGCAGAGCCCATCAACCAAAGAATGATGGTGCCAGCGAATGTGACGTAAACAATCATCGCCTTTGGTGTTTTTAGGAACTTACTTTTGATGTTCAGATCAATCTTAGTCTGCTCGGCTTTGTATAAATAGCCTATCAGAAGCCAAGCAAGGGCCATCATAATCACCACAAATGGTACGCCGAATACCATCCACTCCCCAAAGGTAATCAAGTTATCACCCACGAGGTATTTCAGAGCAATCGCGTTTGGTGGCGTACCGATTGGCGTCCCAATACCACCGATGTTCGCAGCAACAGGAATACAAAGCGCGAATGCAATTCGCCCCGGGTCTTTAGGCCCAAACACGGCGATAACTGGCGTTAATATCGACAACATCATCGCGGTGGTCGCGGTATTCGACATAAACATCGAGAATATTGCGGTGATCAGCATCAGGCCTAACATGACAAACTTAGGGTTTTGCCCAAACGGCTTGAGCAACACCCTAGCGAGGTTCACATCCAAACGATATTTGGTTGCGGCCATTGCTAAGAAAAAACCACCTAAAAACAGCATGATGATTGGGCTTGCAAAGGTAGCCATGATTTCGTGGTATTGCAGTAGTTCGCCAAAATGAGGTTGCCCTTCTTGTGTTCGAAACAAGACAATGCCTTTGTTCGAAACGAGCAATAACTCAAGCACGATGATCACCACCGACGTGGCATAAATTGGAATAGGCTCGAACACCCAACAGAGCGCTGCCAGCAAAAAGATCGCGATAACTCGCTGTTGGACGATGGTAATGCCGTCAAAAGGAAACGCTGACAAAGGCATCAGCCAAATAAGTAACGGAATCACCGTTGGGATGATGTATTTGAGATATGGGCGCATAGTACTACTACTCTTCCTGAGTTGGTTGGCCATGACATTAGGCATTTCGAGCCACATTCAGTCATCTTTCTATCAATCTGATTTTTATGAACAACTTTGCGGTTGTGAGATAGAAACATACCTGTTTGATAACTCTGAGTAGAGATTATGTACACTGTTTTGAAACGAAATTTTGGTCTTAGATCAATGAACTGGAATTCACATCAGAAAACATCTCTTATCTGTGTCCAAGCTCACTAATTACGCGATAGATACTTCTTCATCACATAATTAGTTAAGTGTTGCCCTCTCACTTCAACTTCTTGATGTTTAATCACTTTAAATCCCATTCGTTCAAAGAACGGACGAGCAGTGATACTGACCTCTGAGTACAAATACGGTAACGCTAATGACTCCGCTTGAGAGAAAATATGAGCCATCAATGCGCGGCCAACACCTGTCCTTTGATGCTGATGATGGCAAAAGAAATGGTCAATGAAGCCATCTGGCTGTAAGTCCGCATAACCGACAATCTCACCTTCAATTTCGGCAATAAATGGGGTGATGGTGTCCATCCTCGCTTGCCAAGTTTGTGGTTCAAAATCATCGGGAGCCCAAGCTTTCACTTGATCTGTTTGGTAATCGCGGCAGTTTACTTCTCGAACCGTATGGTAGAAGAGCGTCCATAGTGTTGGCGCATCAGCAGCGCGATAGCGGCGTATTGAAAGCATCAGTACAATGTTCCAGACAGACGAAACAAAAACGTGGTCACAATCGCGCTCACTAACAACGTATTGATTGGCAAATAGTGCGGAAACAAATAAGGCAGAGAGCGTAAATCTGGTTTGGTGATAACTCTTTGAGGCTGGATATCTAGGCTCGTCGCGATCTCACAAGCCCGAACCGTTAACGGATGTTTAAAAAGCCATTGTGAATAAGCGCTATAAAGTGCCACCACTCCCGCCATTCCGATGATTTCTATCAACACAATAGCCTCTAGAGTAAAAGGCAGTAAAGTTGGGCCACTCAAAAGCAGCGCTGCGGAAAAAAGCCACTTTTTGTACGTCATCATCCATCCTTGAATTACATTCTATAAATGTACATTTGAGACCAATCGTCCATGATCAGCCTTGCAAGCGTATTTTCTATAAGCCTGTGTACTAAGTTATTTTGATTACTGACCAAAATCAAGCAGACGCAAACATAAACAAATCAAGTCAGACTACCTCAATAGTATCCACACAGTTGACACGAGTGATTCGACCGTCTTCGATAATGAAAAACGCATCTTGAGGTAAATCTTGCAGCCAAACTTGAGTGTAATCCATACCCAACAGCAATCCTCTTAGCACGATGCCTGTTAGCCCATGGCTCACCACGACAATGTCTTCGTCATGCGTTACATCACTCAACCAACTGGACAAACGCTCCCTTACCGACTCATAAGTTTCACAGTTTGGCGCTTGAAGGTACCAATCATTTTGAGCCAATAAGTTGGGAACTTCTTGCTCTAAGCTGGGAATCGTTCTTTGCTCCCACTCACCAAGAGAAAACTCTTTTAGCCTAGGCTCTTTGTTGAGGTTTTCATACGAGTAGTTAAGCTCTTCACATACGATTTGCGATGTTTGCAGTGCTCTCCCAAGCGTACTTGAGTAGACACGGAAAGGACGGTTTTCAACATACTGTTTGAGCGTTGTGCCAACGCGTCTTGCTTGGTCGCTGCCTTTCGATGTCAGTGAAGAGTTACAGTGACCTTGTAACTTTTTGTCTGCGTTAAACTCTGTTTCACCATGGCGCAATACGAATATTCTTCTCGTCATTTCTTTACCTTAAACGGTTTAAATTCATAGGTAAGCTAACGTAAAGTCGCCAACTGGGCAAAAAACACTATTTGAGTCAACTTTGACACAGAATGGCTCGCCTCATTATTCCTGAACATCCAAAATTTCATAATGGCGCTCAACATTCACTGTAACCCGCCCCCAGTCTGAATCTTTGACTCGGAGTTGATGGTGCTCAAACGCATCTCGATTTGTAAACTCTTCGTACACATCAAAGCGTAACGGGTTGTCAGGGATTTCAACCACTTGAAACACAAGGCACCCAGCCTCGCTTTTAGTTAATCGCATATGAATAGGCAGCGCACTTTTTACCGTTTCAAGTTCCTCTTCAGGCACCAATATAAATCCTTTTAATATGACTTTGGACATCACGACTCCATCGCTATTTTACTACCTACAAAAAACGCATAACCGAAAAGTTATGCGTTAAAACCATTAATACTGATTGAAAGGTTACCCAATTATTTTAACGTGAGGGTAAACACCTCGTTGTTCACGCCACCAATCATCATTGGTTTTCCAAGCTGATCTTGCTGGACAAAGAGCGTGGTTTTTAACTCACGACTTGAGTGACGAGATTTACTTTTGCGAACCACAAGCACATCAACAACGTAATCCGAATATTCCTTAATCACGGAGCCTGAGAGCTCGATGATTTCCTCATCATTGTCTTCAACGGCGTCAAATCCTCGATCAACCTGTATCGGTGCTGAAACCGAGGTTTGTCCATAGTTTAAAACCGCAGTTTGAGGCTCTTCAAGCTGTGAAGCAACACTAGTAAAGGCAATAAAACACGTTGCCCATAACGCTTTGGATATTATTTTCATTAGTATTTTTCTGATTTCCGGCAAGCAAATAGAAATAAAAACCTTAGATAAGAGTTTGATAAATAGTTAATAATGGCTATCTAAGGCGTGACTGGAAACAATACCGATTTCATTACGAATAAACAACTTTTACAGTATGTATCGTAATGTGATTTATCTCTTCACGTTCGTAGACGTATGCAGTAACTACACGAAAGCCTGACTGTTCTAGTTCCGTAATCAAAGATTGTTGTGAACATACATGTCGATAAACATGGTCATTTTTGGTGATTTCGTAGCTGTTACGGTCTTTGGCACACAAGCTGCTCACAAAGAAAACGCCATTTTCAACCAAAGAATTATAGATATGACCTAGAAAAGTATTCCGATCTTCACCAATGATGCAGTGTAAACAGTTTCCGTCGATCACCACATCATAGATCTCTGGAATCTCAAGCGTTTTCTCGGTCAAGTCCGCAACGTAAAACGCCCCTTGATTGCCAGTATCTCTCGCTTTTTCTTTTGCCCAAGATATGGCAGTCGGTGAAATATCAATACCTGTTACTTCAAAGCCTAATTTAAAAAATGCTCGACAATGATGCCCTTCGCCGCAGCCAACTTCCAAGAGTTTGCCAAAAGTCGGAGCTCCTTCTAGCTCAATAAAGCGCTGAACAAGAATGGCTTGCGATATGCGCTCATTGCCTCCCCATCCTTCCCAGCCCTCTTTTCGGGCTTGAACATACATATCCTCGTGGACATGGTAGTTCGCTTTCATATTCATCCTTGATGATTCCTTACGTTAAAGCGCTATCGACCTATCAATACATTACGGGTTGTACGACTCAACATGTTCATGTACTGCGTGCATTATCGACGCTTTAATATCCTTTAAATATTTCGCGTGTGGGCACCACATTGAAAGCGGCAGCTTCATCCCTTCTAGCATGAGGTCGATACTCACTGGCTCGATACCCTCTGCTTTAAACTGAGGCTTGGTTAATGCTTTGGGTAGCCACGACCACCCTAAACCCTCTCGCACCATATTGATGACAACGGAGAGCTGATCAACTTGCTCATTATTGGCTGAAAATATGAATTTCTCTTTTAAACCTTCATCAACTAACGATTTTAGAATGAACTGTCTCTCGGTCACCATCGCGTCAACAACCGAGTTCTGATCTAATTTCGCTAACCGTCCACCAACTTGAACATAAGGAACGAACTCGACGTGGCCTAAAAAAACCGAGTCCATGCTGTGCATCGCGCTACTTTCGTGCACATTAACTAATCCAAAGTGGATTGAGCCATCAACAATACCGCGCTTGATTTCAGCGCGATCACGCACTAATAACTCAACACGCATGGTCGGAAAATCTTTCGCTAGTTGTTTGCGAATCATGAACAAAGCAGAAGGCGGCATAAAGCTCGAATAGGCAATCACCACGCGCTCCAAACCTCCGAAAGAAAGGCTCAGTGCGATGTTTTCAAATATCCTCGCCTGTTCGACTGTTTTCTTGGCGTAGTGATAAAGCAAGTGACCATCTTCGGTAGGCTCAACAGAACGGCCTACTCGGTCAAATAAAGTGATAGCCAACTGATCTTCAAGATTGCTGATGACTTGCCCCGTTGTCGTTCGGTGCTTATTGAGCTTAACGGCTGCTTTACTAAATGATAATTCTTCATACACAGTGACAAATGCCAACAGCTGCTCAAAGTTAAACGTCATGTTATTCCCCCACGTTCAGTGACTTACTCAAAATATCACTATCGTTCACCGTCGTGTCCTTAGAAATGAGTGAGATGTGACAATCGATCAGTTTATTGCCTCGCCGTTTACTATTCCAGATTTCTATACCATCGAGAGTGCCATGAGTTTCTTGACAGGGAAATCAAACGTAGGCTCAACAAACTCATACTGGCCTGCGATCGTTTCTAGCTCCGAACTCCCATTGTCATAAGTCAACTCTAGTACGCCATACACCGCATTATTGGTATGACGTAACGCTGCAACCGGAGACATACACTTGAGTAAACAGGCCGTAAACACCACCGCTGTTAAGTCCCCAACACCAGCAGGTGGCGTTTCAAAATCTAGCATCGGCCTTTGACTTAGATAGATAGATTTCGGTGTCGCTAGCATCATCGTGAAGTGTTCTTCAAGCTCAATATTTGTCACAAGGATGAGCTTTGGCCCCATTTCGAGGGCCTTTTGGCAAGCCTGCGTCGCTGATTCAACGTTACTAATCTTGACTCCTGTAAACTGCTCCAGCACATACTTACTCGATACAATCACGTCAGCCATTGGCATCAGACTCTCAAACAATGGAGCGTGAGACTCTTTATCAGCGATAGGCTCAGCTAGCTCTGGGTGACAGACATAAAGTACTTGGCGACTTTCCTCCTTCAATCGCGTAACTAACTCACAAACTGAATCGCAGAACTTTAAGTCCGTTTGATAACCCGCAATGACAGCGCCACATTCGGATAGCTGGCAGAAGCTTTCTACTCCATCCGTCAACGCTAGTAATTCATCGACAAGGCTTCTACCGACAAACACCTCATGGTCTTGTATTTGTTGTGCATTTTGAACAGCGTGGATTGGCCATATGTCCAACCCCATTCGTTGAACAGGAAACCCGGTCACGCTGCTACTTAAATGCCTAACTACGCCGTAAGTTTTAATTGAAATGATACCTTTCATCGCTATGCCTACATTACTTTGCTTTACATCTATTCATTGAGTATTCGGCATAGCAATTACGCTCGAATCCCTCGCTATCAAGTGTTCTCACAAATTATCGAGGTTATCCATAAGCTGGTAGAAGAAACCAATTGAACGGCCGTATTCGTCTACACGGATGCGCTCATTCACACCATGGAAACCTTCAAACTCTGTTGTATTCTCCAACTGAATTGCCGTAATCGTGTAAACATCTTGTGCAAAATCACTGCGATCTTGATTGGAAATTGTTGGGAATTACACCGCTTTTGATAGGCGTTTTGCTGCCCCATCTAAGTCGACCTTAACTTCGATTTGCTCCACGCCTTTCATCTGCATTGAGCTAAAGTCTTGATCGCCTGCCGCCCAAGCTGAAACGCCCGCAGTAAAGGAAATTGCTGAAGCGACGCCAGCGAAAATTTTTGAATATTTTGTCATGTCCATTTTCCTTTTCAATAGGAAGTAAATTGGATTATTGCTCGTTGATATGGTCAGTATTATCGAAAAGCGTTACCTCAACCAATCGCTTATGTAGGACCTAACCCTACAAACGGTTTCATCGTATAAGGACGTAATAGACAACCATCAAAAGCTTCACTCACAGAGCTCATCACCTTTGGGAGCTGGTGACATAGGAATGCGCCGAAGTGTTACAAGTCAGCGCTTTTTCTGATCTGCATGCTTCATGTGAACATCAATTTGAGGGTAAGAGATTTCAACATGATTCTCTTTGAAGAGTTGATTAATTCTCTTATTCACCAAATGCAATGTTGGTAAACGATCATCAATGGAGTTGATGTGAAATCGAAGCTCGAACTCTAAACTTCTATCGTCAGGGCATTAATCGTTTCCGGCCAAATCGACGAACACTGCCCTTGAGTAAGCTTAGTCAAAGATTCAATGATTCATTGTCTTACATGAACAAAAAACGTGCATTCATGACATTGATGAGCTGGCAATAGCTCTACTGTTCAGGCTTTGAGTAGCAAGCGCATCACTCTTCGGTTTTCGGTGCAGAACAAGGCTCAGATTTTACTTACATCATTTGTAGGATGGCGTCCTACAAATGCGATTATCTGCTTTTCATCTCTTCCCTTATCTTTGCCTCATCCAAGACAAACGAGACAACTTCATGAACACAATGCCGCACGAGCTGGTATGGGGTGAAATCTATTTCCCGCCGCTGCTTTTAGTCATCGGATTGGCTTACGTTCTGACCACGATGGTGACTTCGCTAGCAACGAGATGCGGACTACATAAGTACGTTGCATTCCCTGCACTGGCAGAGCTAAGTCTGATTGTCATTTTTACCGGCGTTATTGGCCAATTTATTTCGATCTTTTGAGGAAAGCACACTGTGATTAAACGTTATCTCATTACCCTTATTTTGTTGTGTACCGCGGGTACTGTGCTTTACACCCACTACCAAACATACACAAACAATCCATGGACGCGAGACGGACAAGTGAGTGCCTATGTTATCTCCATTACGCCTCGAGTCACTGGGCAGGTTACGCAGGTGTATGTTGCTGATAACTCAAAAGTAAAAAAGGGAGATTTGCTGTTTGAGATTGATCCAAGCACATACGTTGCGTCTTACCACAAAGCACTGGCAAACCAGAAACAAGCGACTGCATTGCTAGCAAAGGCACAAAATGAAGAACAGCGAGCACGAAAATTAGAGAAACGTACGCACGGTGCAGTGCCTGCGTTAACACTTAGCAATTTACACAATGCCGTACAAACAGCGCAGGCAAATGTTGAACTTGCGAAGGCGAACATTGAAGAAGCGCAGCTTAACTTGGACTTCACCAAAGTTTACGCGCCGACCGATGGTTACATCACCAATCTAAACGTTCGAGTGGGCTCTCAAGTGGTCGCTAACTCCCCTGTTGTCGCCCTTATTGATGAAAATAGCTTCTGGATTGAAGGTTACTTTAAAGAAACAGACCTCGCGGGCATTGCCCCTAACGACCGCGCAACCGTGACATTACTCATGCATGATGACGTCGCGTTAGAAGGCAAAATCAAAAGCATTGGTTTTGGCATTGCGAAAAAAGATGGCACAACAGGAAATGACCTTCTGCCAACAGTGAACCCTAACTTTCAGTGGATTCGCTTAGCTCAACGTATCCCAGTCAAAGTGACATTGAATGAAATGCCAAAAGATCTGCAGCTTCGCGTAGGCATGACGGCATCGATAAAAATCATCAAACACTAATTAGGTGAAGGTCATGCTGAGTTCATCGACTAAAGAAGCAATAAAAGCAGCGCTCTCAATTGTTGTCGCTATTTGCCTTGCACTGTGGTTTCAGTGGGAAAAACCTTATTGGGCGGCCATTGCGGTTGCTGTTATGGCACTAAATGAAAGCTTTGCCCACTCAATTCATAAAGGACACAACCGCATTTGGGGAACGCTCATCGGAATCGCTTATGCACTTTTCTTAATTGGTACGTTTCCTCAAGATCCATTTTTGTTTTTGAGCTTTTTAACTCTTTTTCTTGGCTTGTGTATTTTCATGTCGAGTGACGAAAAATATGGCTACATATTTTCGATGGCCTTTACGGTTTGTGCGTTAGTTGCTTGTATGGGTCAATTTGACGACCAAACTATATTTCATTTCGCGATATTACGACTTCAAGAAACAGTTCTAGGTGTAATAACATTCTCTGTTGTTTATCGAGTCATTTGGCCAGTAAATACTGAGCAGAAATTTATTCAGCAGTTTGAAGAAAGTCGAACGTTGCTACTGGAAGCTCTTAAAAATAAGCACGACTTTAACCTTGAAGCGCTAGAAGCCAATTCAGGAAATATCAACAAGCTTTATCAACTGCTTAACCTACCGTTAAAAGGCAGCTATCGGCTCAGACAGCACCGACGTGCTTGGCTTGAGCGAGTCAACGAACTGACTCACATTCAAGAAAAACTACTAAACCGAGGGGATAAGTCAAATTCAAACAGTGCAGAGTGGAAAGCTCTTACCGAACAGTTAGAAAACTTTTATGTAGATAAGCCTCAAACTTCGCTCATTGGTGTCAAAGATAGCGATAAAATAGAAAGCGTTAACTCATCACTTCGCCAAGGAAAACGAACATTTTTCCAACATATCAAAGAGGATAAACGTAAAGTGTTTCACGGGGTGTCGATGTTCGTAACATCATTGCTCGTTTGGATTTATCTCCCAATACCCGGTGGTTCTATTTTTCCGATGATCGCAGCGGCTTTTTCTTGCATCTTGCCGACAATGCCACCGAGCGTACTTAAAGATGCTTTCTTTGGTGTTATAGGCACAGGAACCGTAATTCTACTGGAGTACGTGTTTTTGATGCCACTCATGACTGAGCTATGGCAGTTAGCGTTATTTTACTTCATCAACACGATAGTAATTTGGGAGGTATTTTCAACACCAAAAATGCTGATTCATCGAGTTCTAGGGATTAATCTATTGGTTGTACTGACCTCCGGCGCGTTAAACCTGACTCCAATATATAGAATTGAAACACCAATTTTAATGCTGACGAATATTTTAATTATTCTTCTGATCGGCAAATTGTTTTCTGACCTGTTTTGTAAACCTAAAAATGTGCGCAGAGTTTAGAAACTCGATATTAATAGCCATGCTATTCATGTAATGAATTATCAAAATAAATTTTGAAATAACACATACACATTTTTAGAAAATGGGTATTTAGAATATTAAAGAGAGACCATTGTGAAATTAAAAATAGGACTGGTATTTTTAACCACTTTATTTACCCAGTTAAGTTTTGCTCAAGATTCATTTTTCCCTATTTGGGGAGATGAAGCAGAAAAGCGTGGCTATTCACTGCCAAAACCTTATGGTCTTTCCCTTTCATACATGGATATGAGCAATCCAATCACGGTCAACAGCATTGATTTAACAGGACATCCGGTACTTGAGGCACTTGATATTGATGCTAACCACGCCGATTTTAAAGGTTCCAATATTACTCTAAGAGGAGACGTGTGGATTTTCCCATTTATGAATATCTACGGAATTATTGGCTATACCCAAGGCACGAGCACAGCAAAAATTAACGCTTTAAGTTGCGACACTTCCTCCATACAAGGTATCAGAAACAAAGTTCTGTGCTCGCTGCTCGATGCAGCGGGTGACGAGCTACCGGATAGCGCCGCATTTGAGTTAGAGATGGACGGAGGAACCTATGGAGCAGGCACCACATTAGCTGGCGGTGTGGGAAATTGGTTCGCACTACTCGATATGAACTACACCTACACCAGCATAGCCGCCATTGATGGCAATATTAAAACCTTCGTGGCTGCCCCTCGAGTCGGATATCGCTGGCAATACGATGGCGGACGCGAACTGCGCGTATTTGTTGGCGCCATGTATCAAAATGTTCAACAAGAATTGTCTGGTGACCTCAAAAGCTTAAACCTACCACCGCAACTACTTGGCTTAGTTGAAAACTTGAGCCCTGATGCGGGCTTCAATGTCAGTCAAAGTGCCGATGAGAACTGGAACAGTGTGCTTGGTTTCCAATATGCCTTTAACAAAGACTGGGAGATATTGATGGAGGCCGGATTTGGGGAACGTGAGACCTTATTCTTTTCATTAGGTCGTCGATTCTAGGGTTGAAAGCATGACAAGATTACTTCCTATTGTTTGTCTATTTCTATCTGAAGCAACTCTCGCCGAAGCGGCTAACCAAAAGTCAGAAATGCAAGAACTGACAAGCTATCAGCAATATCAAGCGTGGCTTGAGAACTTATTGCTGGAACTAGGCGCGGATGGTCAGTTCGATCCTAAAAAAGGCATCGACTGGAGTGTCATGCCCGGTCCCTTTTATACTCCAGAGAAAAAGTTTGGTATTGGCGTATCGGCGGTCGGCCTCTATAAGCCAGATATCAATGATATCGACTCCCAGCCAAGCTCTATTACCGTTAACGGTTTTGGGTCAATAAATGGTGCTTATGGGGTATCTATCAACAATGCCAACTACTTAAACAACGATAAATACCGCTTGTTTGTTGACGCTGAACTAACGGATTCTCCCGATGTATTTCATGGTATGGGCGTTGATGCTGGAATGCACAATGAACGAGTTAATTATGACCGACGCAGTTATTCCGCCTCAATCACTGGTATGACGCGTGTATTACCATTTACCTACTTAGGCATAGGGCTCTCCTTTTTCCACAATGAAGCATCCAACGCCAAACAAGAAAATACACACATCCCCTGGATAGGTGATGATTTGGCGGAGTTTCCTAGCACGCAGCGAAATATTGGCAGCATGCTCAACCTCACTTATGACTCTCGGGACTTCGCCCTAAATGCCTCAAAAGGCAGGCTGATTGAGCTTGAATACCAGCACTTCAGCACTGAATTAGGCTCAGATAATGATTTTGAACGTGTGAGGCTCAATTACAGTGATTATCGTTCCCTATCGTCAATTCCTGGTGTTTTGGCCTGGCAAATACGCTCCGAATCCAACTTCGGCGACGTAAGCTGGGATCAAATGGCAATGCTCGGAGGCGCTGATGCTCTTCGTGGCTATGAACAAGGCCAATATCGCGGCAGAAATATGCTGATTACCCAAGTAGAGTACCGGCAGCCGCTATCTGAGCGCCATGGCATGGTGTACTGGTTAGGAGCAGGCACACTGGCTGAAGAATTTGATCAACTGGGTCAAGACGAATGGCTCTACTCTGTCGGCGTTGGCTACCGATTTGAAATCAAGCAGCGAGTTAACCTGCGTTTAGATATCGGCTTTGGTAACGATCAAAGTGGATTTTACTTTGCAATTAATGAAGCGTTTTAACTGAAATGAACCGTATACTTTTTATATCTCTTTACACTGCCACCCTTTGTACCTTCTTGGCTGGATGCTCGTCCGACAATTGGGCAGTTCATGCGATGCCAAGTTCGAATCAAGCCGCTGATATGCTTGAAGGTGATTTGACGACCAATCAAAATTGGTATTTGGATGAGTCTCGCTACCCTCAATTGACCGTACCGCAGAACGTTCGCCCGTGTTGTGCCTTTGGGGATATGCAGAAAGTCAAAATTGGACCAGTTCCAGTGCCCTTTTTCCGACTGAACAACGTTGTCGAACTTGAGGAGATAGGCCCACACAAGTTTGCCAGCGGGATATATCACTACACACCATCATCCTCATCGGCATTGGGTCATGGCGGCAGCGAAAATAACGGAATCTTATACACGCAAAAAGGTGGCTTTATCGACCTCGCCCATGTGCGCGATACCGCCGATGACACCATGGGCTTATTTTTCGAGATACTCGCCAACTTAGGCCATGCCCATCGCATTGATTTACCTGCTGAATTAGGACCAAGATACGTCGAGATGGCCTCGTTCGACGCATCTTCTTTAACCGATGAACAAAGGTGGTCTGTGGCCGCTCATTTAGCTGCGCGCTTAGCCTACTTCAAGGCTGAATCCCACGAGATCGCACAGTGGCACGGCTACGCAAGTTTTTCAGGTTGGCCAGAAACCATTTCCGCCTACTCGCTTGAAGACCTCTACTCCAACATGTTGGGAGCTAAAATTGTACTTAACCTCATTCAACAACATAAGATACTGAGCGAAAGAGAATACAACCAAAATGTAACTTTACTTCTCAATGCAAGTCTGCAAGAGCTTGGCGTCGTTGATAAATCTCAATCAAAACTGGTATTAGCCGCCGTCGACGGTAAATGGTGGAACTCACACGAGTCAATCCCAAACAAATACATGGTTCTGCAACGTAACTACGACCTAGGAGATATACAAACGCCCCACCGACTAACACCGGAGCTATTAGGTAAAGAGAACTCGAACTTGCAGTATCTCGCGCAATCTCCCGCGATTGTGCTCACCTTACCAGCATCTGTAGAGTCGCTGGATCTAGATAACATTGCCAAGTTAGTACTTGAAGTAGCGCCGAGTTATGCAGATACCTTCAACCACATCCCAAAACGTATCTGGTCAGAGCGTATCGAACATACCCAGTTTCCTGTCATTGCCAAGTATGCAGAGTTACAAGATGGTCAAGAAATGAAAGCGCTAGATGTGGCGGAGAAGTAATTTAGAGAAAAAGAGAAAAGAAGGAATTTCACTTGAATATCAATAAGTTACAGACACAAAAAAGCCCACCAGAAAGGTGGGCTTCTTCTAAAATTTGGTGGGTCCGGGCGAACTCGAATCGCCGACCCCTACCATGTCAAGGTAGTACTCTAACCAACTGAGCTACGGACCCAAATTTTTCATTCCTGACCATTCAATTCAGAATGGTGCGTCCGAGTGGACTCGAACCACCGACCCCCGCCATGTCAAGGCGATACTCTAACCAGCTGAGCTACGGACGCATATCTCTGGAACGAGAAGGATATTAGCTATATCCGATCAGGGGTGCAAGCATAAATTCATCAACTTTGAATCGTTTGGTGAAAATGTAAACTCAACACCCGTTTTCAGATGATTTTATCGGCAAGCCCTTCGTCTATTGGGGATAAAAGTGTGATCTATATAACTTTTACGATTTTGTTCAATTGTCGTAAGGCACTTCACTTAACATCCAAATTTGTAATGTCTGGGAAATATCAGGGCAAAAACCAAACAGAATTTGATATTTAGGCTCAAATGGCTCACCAATGTAAGTAGTGCGGATCAGTTTACCCGTTTTAACATCGACTTGAGTACTTACTCTGCCTTTAAAGTTTTGGAAAATCACAAACTGCTCGCTGTGATAAACCATCTGTTCACGATAAAACAAAAAGTGGTCTTGTGGCGTCTCCGTCAGTTTGCACTCCAGCGGCTTTAAGCTCTGCATTCCTTGCACGTGTGGAGCTAGCAGCAACAGTGCAAATATCCATCCATATCGCATACGACTTCCCTATTCCGCTTTCTTTCTCAAAGTATAGGTCTTGGCGTATCGGGCGATACAAAAAAGGCTTTGATCTACACAAATCAAAGCCTTTAGGTTTATCGTTTGAGTGGTTGTATTAGTCGTCAGACTCAAACACCACATTGTAGTTTTCAGTATAAGTACAATTAGGTTGACGACTGCAGGTGAAAAATCGTCGTCCTTTAAATTCACCTTGGCTGGCGGTTTTGATGATCATCGGACTGCCGCATTTCTTACAAAAACGCACTTCTTTCTCAGGCTCGATCAAATCAATATGCGCCGCCAACAAACGACGTAAACGCCCCACTTGATAACTGTGTTTTACTGAAGTCCCGATCAGAGGCAAGTTGGCAGATTTACATACGTGCATCAGCAACTTCTGACGCTCCACCTTACCTTTATTCAATTGCTGCCCGTTATCAAACTCGATAATTACGCGCGGCTCTAACGTTCTTGGGTCACAAATTACGTAGTCGAAATAACTGCGCGCGATGCGATTATTGGCCACGAAAAACTGCTTTTTATTCTTGATGTCTTTCGGAGCAACCAAAGTAGACATGTTCACCTTGGCAAACACGACAGCATGCTCTCCAACTGCGGCTCTTAGCGCATTGAAAAAAGCACCTTCTTGCCCTCTTAGTAACGGGCCTTTCGCACGATATGGATAGTCACGCGTGTCGTCGTGCTTAATCACGTACTTTTGAATAATAAAGAAGAATACAACCAGAAGAACAACAATGATAAAGATGTTGGTCATAGATAAAGTGCGCCCAAAACAACTAGTTGCTCAAAGCGTAAATGGAAATGCTATACAGAGCAACAAAACCTATCAATTTTTAGGTGCGATGACATAAGCGATGAAGAAAAGTTCGCGGAGGATAAGCAAAAACAAGCCAATCTTTCTAGGGATTGGCTCTTGTACGTTGTGCCTGATTAACAATCATTAAGCGTTAGCGTCTGGTTGATTGTCTGGCATGGCATCAATGAAAGTTGGCAGTTGGTTGCAAGCATCTACAATTGCGTTGATAACCGGATAAGGCGACATATCAACTCCAAAACGTTGCGCGTTGTAGACTTGAGGCACAAGGCAAATATCAACGATGCATGGTGAGTCAGTCACACTGTATTTACAGTTTCCATGCTCTTCTCGATATTTGGCCAGTTTCTCTTCTAACGCAGCAAAGCCTTGTTTGATCCAGTGATGAATCCACTCCTCTTTCTGCGCTTGTTCACAACCTAATGTTCCTTCCAGGTACTGCAAGACACGCAGATTGTTTAAAGGATGAATTTCCATGGCAATATCCTGCGCCATCGCCAACGCTTGATAACGTAATGGCGTTTGTTCAGGAATGACCGACACATCTGGGTAGTTTTCTTCAAGATATTGAATGATCGCGAGTGACTGGTTTAAGCGTAAGTCGCCATCCACCAGCACAGGTACCAGCTCTGAGGCGTTAAGATCGTGGTATTGCTCATTGTGCTGTTCACCGCCATTGCGAACTAAGTGAACAGACACTGAATCATACGCCAGTTGCTTTAAATTCAAGCATATACGCACTCGATATGCCGCCGAAGATCGCCAATATCCATAAAGAATGATGTCATCGCCCATGGCTTGTCCCTATTTTGCTGTTTAATGTTTCAAGTATTGACTAACTTGCTGATCAATAGCACCAAAAATAGTATTACCTTCAACATCAAACATCTCAAGTTTGATCGAATCACCAAACGACATAAAGTTTGTCGCTGGCTTGCCATCACGAATGGTTTCGATCATACGGACTTCCGCGATACATGAATAACCAACGCCACCTTCCTCAATCGAAGTGCCATGGTCAGTGCCTTGCTTGTTGGACACCGTACCAGAACCGATGATTGCGCCAGCCGATAGTGGGCGCGTTTTTGTGGCATGAACGATTAAGTCTGCAAAGTCAAAAGTCATATCAACGCCAGCATTAGGGCGACCAAACGGCTTGTGGTTGTAAGTGGAAACCAATGGTAAATGAACTTTGTTTTCATACCATGCATCGCCCAATTCATCAGGGGTAACCGCTACAGGAGAAAACGCCGAAGACGGTTTAGATTGGAAGAAACCAAACCCTTTTGCGAGCTCCGCAGGAATCAAACCACGTAGCGAGACATCGTTCACTAACATAATGAGACGAATAGATTCTTGCGCCTCAGCAATACTTGCGCCCATCGGAACATCGCCAGTTACAACGGCAACTTCGCCTTCAAAATCGATACCCCATTCGTCGCTGGCAAACTCAATATTGTCGCAAGGGCCAATAAACGCATCTGAACCACCTTGATACATCAGAGGATCAGTCCAAAAACTCTCTGGCATTTCTGCGCCGCGCGCTTTACGAACCAACTCGACATGGTTGACATAAGCACTGCCATCCGCCCACTGATAAGCGCGAGGTAACGGAGACTCACAGTAATGCGCCTCAAACTCTTCAAACCCTGCGACCGTGCCGTTGTTCAGCGCGGTGTAAATTTCTTCCAACTGTGGTGCAACAGCTTCCCAATTATCAAGTGCAACTTGCATGGTCGGTGCTAGGTTTCTCGGGTGGAACACTTCTGTTGCGGGCACGCAGCGCGTTAAGTCTTTGCTCACGACCATCAACAGACCGTCACGAGTGCCATTTTTCTTGGTTGCTAATTTCATCCTTGCCCCTTACTTCTCTTGCCAGCTATAGACGTATTCTTTGTTTTCTACTTTATCCAGTTCATCCGAGAACTGGAGTGCATGACGGGTATCGATCATGACTGCGACCTCATCCGTAAACTTCTTCTTATATTCTCGACCCGCTTTAAACGCTTTTGGATGCGGACCATGAGTAAAGCCTGCCGGATGAAACGTCACCATACCCGCTTCAATGTTATCGCGACTAAAGAAGTCACCTGCGTGGTAGAACAACACTTCGTCATAGTCATCATTGTTGTGGTAGAACGGTACTTTAAGTGCACCAGGGTCGCTCTCAATTGGACGAGGAACAAACGTACACACTACAAATCCCGCTCCTACAAATGTAGTATGCGCCGACGGTGGTAAGTGGTAGCGATGTGACATAAGGGGACGTATATCACGCCAATTCACTTTCACTGCTGCTAAGTCGCCATGCCAACCAATGGCGTCTAAAGGATTGAACGGATAGGTAATCACGCTAACTTTATCGTGGCGTTTTACCTGAACCTCAGTGCGGTTTTCAGAATATTGCGCACGAAACTCATCATTGATAGATGGAACTTCCAACACCGCAGGGTCAAATACCGCGTGATTCCCTACCATGCCCTTTTCCGGTAAGGAATACGCTGCATCGGTGTTTTCAATCATAAGAATGAACATGGGTTCACTCGGCTCTAAACGCCAACTCGTTGAGCGCGGGATCATGACGTAATCCCCTTCGCTCACTTTCAGATGACCATAGTCACAGTAAAGATCTGCCGTACCTTGGTGGATGAACAGCAGCTCGTCGCCATCGGCATTTCTTACCAAGAAATCCATCTTTTCATCCATGCGCCATACACGTATTTTACAGTTAGCGTTGTGCAGTAAGTGCGGTACTGACCAAGGAGAGAGCTGACTGGCTTTATCCACTAAGGTGAAGTCAAAAGCGCGTGGGCGTAAGTCACCTTCCCACTCACACCAACCGGTTGGCGCATGTTGATGATGAAAATGTGCCGCAGGGCCGAAGAATCCACTTCGGCCAGCTTCACGTTCATAAATTGCCTCATCCGGGAAATCCGCATGTGCTTGTTTAGAGCACACTCCCTCCCGATGCGGAAATGTGATCCATTTATGCATCGCTTAGTACTCCTCGGCGAATTTGATCTTCTTCAATCGATTCAAAGAGCGCTTTGAAGTTACCTTCACCAAAGCCTTCATTGCCTTTGCGCTGAATGATTTCAAAGAACACAGGACCAATAACAGTCTGAGTAAAGATTTGCAGCAAGATTCCGTCTTTCATTGGCGCGCCATCAATCAAGATCTGCAAATCACGAAGTTTACTGACATCTTCAGTATGGCCTTCAACGCGCTCATCGACTTTCTCGTAGTAGGTGTCTGGCGTTGGCATAAAGTCCATACCGCGGTCACGCAACGTTTGCACCGTTTGATAGATGTCATCCGTTGTCAGTGCGATATGCTGAATGCCTTCGCCGTTGTATTCGCGGATAAACTCTTCAATCTGCGATTTGTCATCCGAGGATTCATTGATTGGAATGCGGATTTTGCCACACGGAGCTGTCATTGCGCGGCTAACAAGGCCTGTCAGTTTACCTTCGATATCGAAGTATCGAATTTCTCGGAAGTTCCCGATGCGCTCATAAAAACCAGACCAAACATCCATATTACCTTGCTTAACATTGTGCGTGAGATGGTCTATCTCGTACAAGCCAACGTCTGATTTTGCTAAGCGATCGTCTGCATCATCATAAAAACGGAAATCGACGTCGTAGATGCTCTGCTTGCCATAGCGATCAACGAAATAAAGCAAGCTTTCACCAATGCCGTAAATGGCAGGGATACTCAGTTCCATCGGACCAATTTCAGTTTTGTACTCTGTGCCGCCGTTTTGAATAGCATGTTCAAGCGCAACCGTCGCGTCTTTCACACGAAACGCCATACCACATACAGATGGGCCGTGAACTTTAGCAAACTCCTCTGCCTGGCTATGAGGCTGGGCGTTCACGATAAAGCTGATGTCACCTTGTCGATACAACCATGCTTCTTTCGAACGATGTTTGGCTATTTCAGCAAAGCCTAGCGATGTAAATAACGCTTTTAGTTGTTCAATGCCTTTGCTGTCAGCAGCTGTGTATTCAACAAACTCAAATCCGTCTGTACCTAATGGGTTGTATGTGTCCACCATGACTTTCTCCTTGCGTCACTAATTTGTTTACAGCCTCACTGAGCTGTTTGAACTGATTTTTCTAACTTGGCGCAGGTAGAGAGAAATTGGAATACATCGGCCGAAATCTCTATTTCGATGGGTCTTACGGAGAAATGTAAAATTAATGTTACACCACAAAGCCATCAATGTGCCCGGTTAAAAAGAAACCAAAATTAAATTGAATTTCAATCAATTAGGTTGATATTTTTCGATTTACGCCACACCACCAAATGTAAACAACTTGTTACCATGGTGATTTTTATTGGCACCTAGCGACTTTAGATAAGTCTTTGGTTTCATTTAAAGAGAGGTTGGAAAGAGTGAAACAAGCGGGAGCTTCAAGACAACAAAGCGCACGTAAAAAGCGGCCAAGCTCTTATTGAACTTGGCCTATCCAGTTGGCAGTGCGAGGATATGAGTAAACAGAGACGTCATTAATCCACAAATGTGATTTTGCTTCAAATACACCCTACTCATTTACAGTGCACCTTGCAGCAATTATTGACTGCTTTCATCAGTTACATATTTGCTTCGAGCCATAGTGCATTACTGCCTCCGCTCTCCATTGCCAAATTGTCACGTGCTAAACCACTTTCGTGATTGCGTCGTCACTTCTGGCATTATCCTCGGTCAGAATCGTGTCAGGCAGTGATTTTCTTTGATTCAACGCAGCTTCACCTACATAAAGCTGTGCAATAAGAGAGATTCTGTTCCCTTTCGAGTCCGTGCCATTGATTTCGAATTCACATCGTTTCTCGGTATCGCCCTCGACCCCAAAAGAAAGAGACACCCAAATGACACAAATTAATCAAGAACGTCTAGTTGAACATTTCTGCCAACTGGTTCGTATCGACAGCGAATCTATGAATGAAAAACAAATTGCAGAAACGCTGGCTGAGCAACTGGGCGAACTAGGCTTTACGGTTCACAAGCTTCCTGTACCAGAACACATTTCTAATGGCTTCAACGTGTACGCACGTTTAGAAGGGAAAAAAGAAGGCTCAATCCTAATGAGCTGTCACATGGATACGGTAACGCCGGGCATTGGTATCGAGCCGATCATCGAAGACGGTATCATCCGCTCGAAAGGCAACACCATTCTTGGCGGTGACGACAAATCTGGCATCGCTGCCATCATGGAAGCAGTGCGCTGCATCCAAGCTGAAAACCTAGAACACAAAACGCTCGAATTGGCGTTCACTGTACATGAAGAAGGTGGCCTGTTCGGTTCTGAATACTTCGATATGTCTCACGTAACCTCAACAGAAGCGATCGTACTGGACACAGGTGGCCCAATTGGAACTATCGTAACGGCTGCTCCGGGCCAACAAAAGATCATCGCAACCATCAAAGGCCGCCCTGCACATGCAGGTCTTGCACCGGAAGAAGGCATCAGTGCGATCATGGTTGCGGCAGACGCAATCAACCAAATGAAACTGCTTCGCATCGACGAAGAAACCACAGCGAACATCGGCATGGTCAACGGTGGTCAGGCAACCAACATTGTGATGCCAGAGCTTAAAATCGTTGCTGAAGCTCGCTCTCTAAATGGAGAGAAACTAGAAGCCCAAGTCAACCACATGATTTCAACATTTGAGTCGGTATGCGAAAAACATGGCGCAGAAGTCGAAATCGAATCTAGCCGCGCGTACGACGCCTTTGTTATCGAAGAAGACAACACGCACGTAACCGCAATCAAAGCGACGTTTGCAGATATGGGTATCGAAGCGTTCACGAAAGGCACTGGCGGCGGCAGCGATGCGAACAACTTCAACAAGAAAGGTCTGACAACCGTGAATCTATCTACGGGTATGGCTAAAGTACACACCACGGAAGAGTTCATCGCCGTTGACGATATGGTAAAAATATCTGAGTTCGTTAAGCATTTTTTGGTGAAGTAGCCTCGCTCAAATTTAGATTAGCTTCCGACTTTCATCCCCTTCTCGCCCTGCGCGAAGGGGATTTTTATTTTTGCCCTCCATAAATATTCTTCCCTTAATGCCAACTTGGCAATCAACCGCGATAAAAATTCTACCAGCTCACTTTTTGAGACCGAACAGCCCGACTTTTAGCACCTTGTTACAACCATGTTAAAACCCGATTGTGCAGACAATTTATACAATATACATTTTGAGCACCTTTCAGGATAAATAGAGTGAGACAAGGATGAAATTACCTAAACTACTTTTGCTAGCATCGATAATGAGTCCGATACTGGCTACACCGAGCTACGCAGTGCCGTATCCGGCTGGCGTGACGCTTGCAGAGACGCAAGAAATTACGCTTAACAACGGTGCGGAAGTCACCTCTATCGATCCTGCAAAACAAGCCGCGGAACCTGCGTTCAACCTTGGTCGAGACTTGTTTGAAGGCTTAACCATTCAGGACAAACAAGGCAAAACGATTCCTGGGATTGCAGAATCTTGGACGGTGAATGACAACAATACCGTTTACACCTTCCACTTGCGCGATGCGAAATGGTCAAACGGCGACGCAGTGACCGCTCAAGATTTTGTCTACAGTTGGCAACGATTGCTCGACCCTAACACGGCATCACCTTACGCTTGGTTTGCCGCCATACCGAATATCCTAAACTCGCAAGCCATTATGAAAGGCGAAGCAAAACCTGATTCATTGGGCGTGAAAGCATTGGATGAAAAAACCTTCCAAGTCACTTTGGAGCAGCCAATTCCTTTCTTCATAAAACTCCTGAGCCACCCCGTTCTTGCTCCGGTTCATCAAACAACGGTAGAAAGACACGGCAGTAACTGGACACAACCAGAAAACATCGTAACCAACGGCGCGTTTACCGTTTCGGAGTGGAAGGTAAACGAGAAGATGGTAATGAAGAAAAACCCGCACTATTGGGATGCAAACAACGTCGTCTTAGATAAAATAACTTGGCTGCCGATCGGTGATGCGAATGTCGTGCTAAATCGCTACCTAGCAGGCGAAATCGATCAGGTCATATCGATTCCTGCCGCACAAAAAAGGAAACTAATAAGCAAACTGCCTCAAGATGTGGCAGATACAAGTGCTTCGCTAGGTTCGACTTTTTACTACCTAAATACGCAAGAAGGACCGACCAAAGATCGTCGAGTTCGCCAAGCCCTCTCCTACGCAATTGATCGCAATCTACTGACTGATTCGATTCTAAGAAATGGTGGCATTCCGATGTTCACGCTAGTACCACCGCAAACCGATGGGTTTCAATCGCACACACCGGAATATTCAAAGTGGGACCAAATCCAACGAATTGACGAAGCAAAGCGTTTGTTAGCAGAGGCAGGCTACAACCAAAGTAACCCACTTAAGTTGACGTTTACCGTCCCGACGTTCTCGATGGATGTAAAAATGGCGACAGCCATGGCGGGCATGTGGAAGAGCCGTTTAGGCGCACAAGTCACTATCAAGCAGTTGGAACCTAAAGTCTTCTATGCCTTGAAAGAACCCACAGAAATTACGCGCGGCGGTTGGACGGCCGACTACAACGAGGCATCGACTTGGTTAGATATCTTCGTCTCAAATGGCGAATACAACGATTCACGTTACCACAACCCGAAATACGATGAGTTGATGTCGCAATCTAAGACCATGAGCGACCCATCTGAGCTGTATCTGCAAGCAGAAAGCATGTTGATTGATGATATGGCGATAATTCCAGTTTACCGTCCCGGCAACGATCAATACCTGATCAAGCCTTATGTCGGTGGCTACGAGCGCACTAACCCCGAGTCCTCGTACTACCGCAAGAATGTCTATGTGAAAGTCCACTAAAGGCATGTTTCGGCCTGTGTCGATAAGGTAACTAGCACTGACATTGCCAATACATGGCATACCTTCTCGAACCTCTCTTTCCTCGGTAATGAGCACAGGCCAATTTTTTTCACCTTTTATTCGACGCGGCAGGATGTGGCGTCGTTTTACCAAAGGATGATGGATCATGATTTGGTACATTCTGAGACGGCTAGCCATCGCCGTTCCAACCTTACTGTTTATTGCACTGGTTTCTTTCTGGTTGATGCACATCGCGCCGGGTGGCCCGTTTGATATGGAACGCCCAATGCCAGAAATCGTGCGCGCCAACATCGAAGCAAAATTCCACCTTGATGAACCGTTTCTGGTTCAGTTTTGGATTTACATTACAAACTTTGTGCAGGGTGATTTAGGCCCAAGCTTTGTTTACCAAGACTTCTCTGTCACTCAACTGGTCGCCCAATCTTGGCCCGTATCGGCAATGCTTGGGGTGCTTTCTTTTAGCATCTCAGTCCCACTTGGGATGCTGCTCGGCACTATTGCCGCATTAAAGCGCAATAGCCGTTTGGACTACGGATTAATGACACTCTCGATGACGGGCGTGGTTGTTCCTGCTTTTGTTTTGGCTCCCGTGCTTGTCACCATTTTTGCGATTCAGCTTGGTTGGCTCCCCGCTGGTGGCTGGGAAGGTGGGCAATTAGCTTTTCTTGTTTTGCCGGTATTAAGTCTGGCCATTGGATCAGTCGCTAGCATCGCGCGTGTCATGCGCGGCGCGATGATTGAAACCCTCAATCAGCCTTACATTCGCACCGCAGAAGCGAAGGGATTATCGACCGCCTACATCTTGTTCCACCATGCCCTGCGTCCGTCATTGATCCCCGTCGTCGCCATGCTCGGGCCAGCGTTTGTCTCTGTCGTGACGGGCTCTGTCATCATCGACATCTTTTTCGGCACTGGTGGTATGGGCCAGCACTTTGTCTCTGGTGCACTGAATCGCGACTACGGCTTAGTCATGGGTATCACCTTAATTGTCGCCTCACTCACCATCTTCTTTAATCTTGTGGTCGATTTGTTGTACACGGTGATCGACCCACGTATCCGAGTTTAGGAGTCAAACATGTTATCGATTAAGAAACTGGATACTCAATCCTTACAAGACCAAGTCGTAGACAATATCGAAGCGGTGGAAGGTCGAAGTTTGTGGCAAGACGCCTGGGCTCGTTTCCGAAAAAACCGCGCCGCGATGACATCGGTTTATGTGCTCGCATTCATCACTTTTTGCATCACGTTTGGCCCCTCTATTGCGGCCTTTGGACACGATGAGATTGATTGGGACGTACTCGCCGACCCATACGAACTAGGAAAGCCATCACTTAGCAGCGGCCATTACTTTGGTACCGACGATCTCGGCCAAGACCTTTTTGCCCGCACCATGCAAGGCGGTCGCCTTTCGATTTTAGTTGGCTTTGTGGGCGCGTTCGTCGCCGTCGTTATCGGAACGATTTGGGGCAGCATTTCAGGCTACCTAGGCGGCGTCGTAGATAGCGTGATGATGCGCATCATCGAAGTGTTGGATTCAGTACCATTTATGTTCATGGTCATCCTTTTCGTCACCCTCTTTGGCAACAACATCTATCTGATTTTTATCGTAATTGGCATGGTGTCATGGCTGGGAATCGCTCGCGTGGTACGCGGCGTGACCTTCGGAATTAAAAAGCGCGAGTTCATCGAAGCGGCACATTCCATTGGCGTGTCAAAGTTCACCATTGTTCGTCGTCACGTGCTGCCGAACGTATTGGGAATTGTAATGGTCTATTCATCGCTCATGGTGCCCGGCTTCATCATGTTTGAATCGTTTTTGAGCTTTTTAGGCTTAGGCGTTCAACCGCCAGACACCAGCTGGGGAATACTGATTTCCGAAGGCGCAAAAACCATTGATGTTGCCTTGTGGATGCTGCTTTTTCCATCCCTGTTCTTGGTCACAACCCTATTCTGTTTCAACTTCATCGGCGATGGCTTACGCGACGCTCTTGACCCGAAAGATCGATAAGGACAACTCCATGCTATCTATTGAAAACATGAACGTGCGCTTCGATACGCCAGACGGACAAATCCAAGCGGTCAGTAACCTTTCCTACTCGATCAAAGCAGGAGAAACACTCGGCATTGTGGGTGAATCAGGCTCTGGTAAAAGCCAATCGGTATTTGCGCTGATGGGACTCACCGCCGACAACGGTAATGTCTCCGGTGAAGCCTTATTTCATGGCGAGAACTTACTCTCAATGTCCAAGAAGCAGCTCAACCGTATTCGCGCAGAGAAAATCGGCATGATCTTCCAAGATCCCATGACCTCTCTCAATCCATTTATGAAGATTGGCAAACAGCTCAGTGAAGTGTTGATGGTGCACAAAGGCATGAGCCGAAAACAAGCCATTGCGGAATCCATTCAGATGTTGGATGCGGTGCGGATTCCTTCTCCGGAAACGCGCATGAACCAATATCCACACGAGCTTTCTGGCGGTATGCGCCAGCGCGTTATGATCGCCATGGCGCTCCTGTGTAAACCAGAGCTGCTCATCGCAGATGAGCCAACCACCGCGTTAGACGTGACCGTACAAGCCCAAATTTTGACTCTGTTGCGTGAGTTACAAAAAGAGTTCAATACCTCGATATTGCTGATCACGCACGATATGGGCGTGGTCGCCGAAATGTGTGACCGCGTGTTGGTGATGTACGGCGGACAAAAAATGGAACAAGCGGATACGGACACCCTCTTTGCTCAGCCCGCACACCCTTATACCCAAGGCTTACTGAGAGCAATTCCTTCGATCACCGAAGACATGCCTCGTTTGCCAACTATCCTTGGCAATCCACCGAGCGCTTTGATTAACCACCAAGGCTGCCCGTTTAGAGATCGCTGTGATTACCGACTCGCTCGCTGCCAAGCCGAAACGCCGAAATTTATGCCGCTCAATGGTCGTCAATCCATCGCCTGCCATGTCAAAGCCCAAAGCAGCATTTCACTCATCCACCAGTCGGCTTAAGGAAGCGTTATGAATCAGAAAGAAGTGTTATTGTCCGCTCGCGACTTGCAAGTGCATTTTCCTGTTTCGCGACACCTCATTCCGAGCCGAAGAAAGATCGTACAAGCCGTCAACGGCATCGATTTGGATGTTTATCGAGGCGAAACGCTCGGCATTGTGGGCGAATCAGGCTGCGGAAAATCCACCTTAGCGCGTGCTCTGCTGCGCTTAGTTGAACCCACGCACGGTAAGCTCACTTGGAAAGGTGAAGACATGCGTGGCTTCAGCAAAAACAAGTTAGCGCGTCGTCGCCAAGAATTTCAGATGATATTCCAAGACCCATCGGCGAGCCTCAATCCGAGATTGACGATTTCAGAATGTATCGCAGAGCCGTTACTCACACACCAGCCTCAACTCAAACGCGCCGAAGTCGAAAAACGCGTCATTGCGATGATGGACAAAGTGGGTCTGTTGGCAAGCCAACGTAACCGATATCCGCATGAGTTTTCTGGCGGTCAGTGCCAACGTGTTGGCATCGCGCGAGCCTTAATCCTCAATCCGGACTTGGTGGTGTGTGATGAACCCGTCAGCGCATTGGATGTCTCGATTCAAGCGCAGGTCATTAATTTGCTCGACGACCTTAAACAAGAAATGGGACTGACACTGGTGATGATCGCTCATGACCTAAGCGTTGTGCGCCATATCAGCGACCGAGTGATGGTGATGTACCTTGGCAAACCAATGGAAGTGGGACGCTACGACCAAGTGTTCGACGATGCGCAGCATCCCTACACAAAAGCATTGCTTTCTGCGGTACCGATTGCCAATCCGCAACTTGCACGCAACCGCGACATCCAATTGTTGCCCGGAGACCTCCCCTCTCCGCTCAACCCACCAAGCGGTTGTGTTTTTAGAACCCGATGCCCAGAAGCTACGGAACTATGTGGGCAGCAAAGCCCAGTCAAAACAGGCACTGAGCAACATCATATTTACTGTTCAAACATGATTTAGGACGTTTTCATGAATACAACAAACTCGGTTAACCAACGCCTTTCATCGCTACGCGACGCAATGGCAAACTACAAGGTTTCGGCCTACATCGTCACAAACAATGATCCCCACAATAGTGAGTATTCCGCTGACCATTGGGCTGGACGCACATGGATTTCTGGCTTTACTGGCTCGGCTGGTAATGTCGTCATAACTCAACAAGGCGGTGGATTATGGACAGATGGTCGCTACTACATTCAAGCAGAAGAACAATTGCATGGAACAGGGTTAGACCTTTTCAAAGCGCGTCAGCCGGAAACCCCCACCATTCCTAAATGGCTTGCGAATACCCTCGACGAAAACAGTGCGATTGCCGTGGATGGGCGCTCGATCTGCTACGCATTTTACCAAGAACTTAAACAAGCGCTTGAACCAAAGAACATCGAGATTGTTCTCGACCTCGATCTGATAACGCCAATCTGGACTGACCGCCCGAGCAGACCGAGCGCAGAAATTTTTGACCATCCGGTTGCGTTTTCTGGTGTAGAAACCAAACAAAAACTCGCAGATATTCGTAAATGGCTCAATGAAAACCATGCGGACTGTTTATTGGTTTCAACCCTTGACGATGTGATGTGGACACTGAATATTCGTGGCGGTGACACGCTTTACTGCCCGGTTTCAGAATCCTACCTTATTGTCGAGCGAGACCGCGCGACGGCGTTCATCGATAAACAAAAGTTACCAGCCGAGATAGAGAAGAAGCTGACTGCGCAAGGTGTGAGCGTTCGTCACTACGAGTACGTCAGCCAGTATTTGAATCAGCAATGTGAAGGCTTGTCGCTTGCTTTTAGCCCGGTTTATACCGACAGCTTATTGGTTAACTCCATTGAGCAGAACCTTTCATTAAAGCCAATGGCTTGCCCCGTCACCGACATGAAAGCCATCAAAAATCAGACCGAGTTAGCCAATCTCGAACAGTCATTGACGGACGATGGTGTGGCTGTCGTGAAGTTCATGAGCTGGTTAGAAGACCAAGTCCCAAGCGGGCTCGTTACTGAGCTGTCAGCCGAGGCTCAATTGAAAAGCTATCGCCGTCAAACTCGCCATTATGTGAGCGACAGTTTCCGCACGATTGCAGGCTTCGCCGCACATGGCGCGAAAATGCACTACGCCGCCGATGAAGAAAGCAATGCCGTGGTCAATGAAAGCAATTTCTTCCTTGTGGATTCAGGCGGTCAATACCTTGGCGGCACAACAGACATCACCCGTACTTTCCACTTCGGGTCACCGACCATTAAACAGCGCAAAGACTACACGTTAGTGCTGAAAGCGGTCATCCGACTGACTCAGACTCGATTTATGAAAGGCTCTACGGGTGCCAATCTCGACATCATGGCACGAGGCGTGCTGTGGCAACATGGTATTGATTACAAATGCGGTACAGGACATGGTGTGGGTATTTGTTTGAATGTCCATGAAGGGCCACAAAACTTCTCGCAGAGCCACCGCGAAGTTGAGCTAAAACCTGGCATGGTGATCACCAATGAACCCGGTGTTTACCGTGAAGGTGAATACGGTGTTCGGATCGAAAACATCATGAAAGTGGTTGAAGTCGAGCAAAATGAGTTCGGTATTTTTTATGGCTTCGAGACCATTACGCTGGCACCAATCGCCACGAACATGCTTGATGTCTCTTTGCTAAGCCATGATGAAATTAACTGGCTAAATCAATACCATTCTCGCGTCTACCAAGCACTCAGCCCATTTCTTGATGAGCACGACAAAGCTTGGCTTCAGCGCGCAACTCAGTTTATAGAGTTTTAGACAAACTGCCCTATCTCCCGATTTCATTTTCATTTCAAACTCCCTGTTTGATTGCCGGCCTTCGGGCTGGCTTTTTTTATCCGCCTATGTGCGCACCTCTTCTTGTTGCTGAAAGCTTTGCTTTGCACAAATAAATGCCAATGATTAACGCTCATTAGTCGTCACAGAAAACACTAAATACGCTCCGCCGATGACAAGACACAAAAACGCCCTGCCAATATGACAGGGCGTTTATTTGTGTCAAAATGCGCGTTACTCTCGGCAAGCTTCCGTGTCAAAATCTACAACAATCGCGGCATTTTCAAAACTGCCAGAGACTTTGATATAGCCCCAATAATTGGCTTGGTTTGAAACGGTTATGCACTCTTTGTTACCAGCATTGTCTGACCAACCATGTAGGTTTGAACCATCTGGCCAGCCTAGGTTGCTGTATTCAATTTTGAGGTCACCCGTGCCATTGCCAGTTGAGATAGCAATGTTCGCATGTTCATTAACTGCAGGCACACTCAGCCAAATGGTTTGCTGATTTGACAAACAGACAGGCTCTCCAGCATTTAAACGACCACCACTCACTTTGCTTTGTACCGCGCAATCTTGCGGAAGCGTACTACTACCGCCAGTCGCCGAAACCGTCACATCGTGGGTCGCGGTAGCTGTCAAACCGTCATTATCTGTCACTGTTAAACTGACCGTGTACTGACCTTCACTCCCATATTGGTGCGTCGGCTGGGTTTGTGTGCTGGTCGTGCCATCACCGAAGTCCCACAACACACTGACGATTTGCCCGTCTGTATCCGTACTGTTCTCACTGCTGAATGTAATGCTTTCACCGACTTTTCCCTCATTGTTTGCGGTTATTACTGCATTAGGAGCGCCACCTGAAACCAATGACTGTTGCCACTGTTCAAACTCGCTCTGGTATAGGTTTGCCCATTGATTGATGGTCGCCTTGTAATTGCTCCAATTACCTTGGCGTGTTTCCACCAGCATTTGGTTTACATCATCTTTATGTCGCTCGAACATAAATCGAACGGCCAGATAGCCCCAGCGATAAATTCGGTCAACATCAAAGCCATCGTATGTGGTTTCAAAAACCTCGCTCAAGGTGTAAGTTGAGCCGTCTCGAATCGTATCTAACGCCGCTTGATTGTCTTTTTCGTTTGCGATGTATTCTGCAATGCCTTCACTCCACCACACTACCTTTTCAGTTGGATGACCAAAACCGCCATAAAGGTCGAATCGGCCATCTAGGTAATGCACGTATTCATGTTCTAAGTTCCAAACAAAATGGTCAGGGTTCGCGTAAGACGCTTCATAAGCGACAAAGTTAGGAATATTGCCCGGCTTGGACGGATCACCCTCAAGGTACATGCCGCCGTTGTTGGTACTGATATCAAAGATTGGCCCCGCGTATTTGCCGTAGTCGTCGCTGGAATCAAAAATATTCACTTGAAGCTGTGTATTATGATCATCAGCGACTGGCTGCTCGCCTGTTTCCAAAGATTGATGAAAATACCCTTCTTCGTAACCCATTTTGCTACAAGCGGCCACATGCTGCTCTTGCGTCATGTTTTGCGACAAAATACGGATGGTTGGGCTACAAGTGTAGGTTTGCGATAACACCAAACCTTTGAGCTTGGTTTCGAAATCACAAATTCCGTACTCGCTGCATTCGGCGTAGTACGAGACCGTATCCGCAGCAGCAAGCCAAACGGCATCCCCTTTTCCATACATCTCGTAGCGAGCAAAAATATCTTTTAACTTGCTACTCACCGTTGTGGCAGCGCTGCCCGAATATTTGGTCAGACGCCCCAATTCGCGACCCGCATTTGCCACCATGAACTCGTCACTCGCTCCTATCGAGGACTCTCTCAACGCAAAGTCACCCAATGCTTTTGCAAGTTCGGTTTGGTTACCGATGGTTTGCAAATATTGGTCGTTCCACTGACCACCAAATAAGATGGTGAACACCCCATTCACCGCGTTGCGCATGTACCAGTTTTGAGCGTATTGGTCATTCCAGCGCATCAGCCACTCCGTCACTTGCGGTAAATAAGCGTGTTGCAGCCCCGCACTGTCCATCGTGATGATCACTTCACTTAATACCTTGCCGTGCGGGTCGCTGTTTTCGTAAAAATTAGCGTTGTTTACGAACGCGTCTACCGCCTCTTGCACTGCGGGCGTGACCCAAGAAACAAACGAGATATTGTTGTTGTAAAACTCGGCGTAATAGCCAGCGCGCAAATACAAGTACAAGGCTTCAAGCTCATCACTACCACCGCCAGTATAGGCCTTCGCCAAAGTCACCGTATGCTTTGCCACGTTGTACATGTGGTCAGAATCAAACGCCGCTTCTTGCACTCGGCTTTGAGCAGAGAACAGCTCGTTGATGCAACTTGCACCTTGAGTTTTTATCGCGCTGATCAAGTCGTTGCTGTTGGTGGTTGTGAACGATTCTACGTCACAAACCACGCTTGCCGCTTCAACCGATTGGGTAGCCCGGGTACGTAACGTCTGTTTCGGTAGCTGTGGTAACAATTCTGTCGGTGCATACTCAGGCTGCGCCGTTTCTACACCGTGTTCGTGCTGATGATGTTCAACTTTCTCTGTGACTTGCGCTACTGGCTCGCTCATTGCGAACGCAGCAGTGCTGCTCAAGGTTGCCGCAATCGCGACGCTGAGGGTTTTCAGTTCCATCTTTGTTCTTCTATATAATGTGTTCCTTAAATGCCGATACCACGTGACATCACTTCGTGCTCTTTTCACAACAAAGAGCATCCTCATATAAATCTGATTGAGCTTTAAAATAAACAATTCATTAACAAACAAATTTAGCGGTATCACTTTTTAGTACCCAATTCGCCACACTACGAACTTTATTAAAATCGATTTGCTCAATAGACTTTGATGAACTAGCACTTAAAGACGCCACAACGAAGGATTTTGGCGTTATGAAAAAACCAAGCTACACTATCGCTCTCCCAACATATTTAGAATGAAATCTATGACCGATGCCGATATCGAACTTCAGCACCTGTGGTTAGAAATCCAAACGCAACGCTGGCAAAACGTGTCCCGTTTTTTATTCAGTTACTACTGCTATAAAAACAATTTAGTAAATAAAAACAACAAGGTTTGTTGGGAAACAGCCCGTGATGCATTGCCAGCCTCTATCAGCCTTAAAACTCGTAAACAGGCGGTTATTGAGCCTTTAGTTCCTGAAGAAACCGTGGTTGGTTTGCTCAAAGCCATCAGTAAAGATGGAGAGATGACGTTTGATGTAATGACGGCTACGCTTAACGCGTTTTTGCACTATGTGGTGATCAGCAAACAGGAGAAGCTACAGCTTAAACCTAACATGCCAGCGAGCTGGTATCAGCAGCATCACAGGCCTGTATTCGCCCGTTTTGAGCAAGCGGGAATAGAAATTCAACAAATCAAATAGCCCCCCTATCGAGCCGCAGACGTAAAAAAGCGCCCACAAGGAGGCGCGTTCGGTCAAAGGGTGAGTAATTCCTGGACGAGAAAGCTCTGAGCAACCGAAAAAGGCTTATTTATTCTTGAATCCCACGAATACGGACATTGCGTCTACGTAAGATCTCCAACGTCACGAGCAAACACACGGACATAAAAATCAGCAAGGTCGCAACAGCCAAAATTGTCGGGCTGATTTGTTCTCGGATCCCTGACCACATCTGCCTTGGGACGGTTTTTTGTTCTGCGCCCGTTAAAAACAACGCCACGACCACTTCATCAAACGACGTGCCAAACGCAAACAATCCACCGGAAATCATGCCGGGACGGATCAACGGAAAAGTCACATGCCTAAAGGTATAAACCGGATTTGCGCCCAAACTGGCCGCCGCTTTGACGAGGCTTTGATCAAAACCACTCAGCGTCGCGCTCACTGTGATCACGACAAAAGGCGTACCTAGCGCGGCATGCGCTAAGATAATGCCAAAATACGTCTGAGATAAACCCAACCGAGTGTAGAAAAAATACATCGCAGCGGCAGAAATAATCACAGGCACAATCATTGGAGAAATCAGCAACGCCATAATGGCATTTCTAAACGGCAAATTGCTGTTGGCTAGCCCCAATGCGGCTAACGTACCCAGACCCGTCGCGATCAAGGTAGCCATGAGCGCAATAAACGTGCTGTTTTTGAGTGCTAATAACCACTGCTCATTGGTGAACATTTCTTGATACCAGCGTACAGAATAGGCGTCTGCGTCCAAGTTCAGCATGCCTTCTGTAAACGTAAAATAAGGGGTGGCATTAAACGACAAGGGGATGATTGTCAGAATAGGCGCAATGAGAAAGAACAGCACCAGTCCACAAAATACCAAGTAGCCTGCGTAAGCCATTCTCTCACTTTTTGAAGCGTAGTTTGGTAGTGCCATGGTTATCCTCCTACCTTAATGTTATTTATGCCAACCACACGGTTAAACACATAAAACAGCGCGAGCACGACAAACAAAAGCAGCCCACCTAACGCCCCCGCCATTCCCCAGTTGAGCGAGGTTTGCATGTGGTATGCAATCATATTGGAGATCATTTGCCCACTCCTTCCTCCCACGAGTGCCGGCGTAATGTAAAAACCAATCGAAAGAATGAACGTGAGCAACGCTCCAGCGCCAATACCCGGTAAAGTAAGCGGCATGTAGACTTTGACGAATGCAACAAGAGGGGACGCCCCTAAGGAACGAGCAGCGCGGAAATACGTTGGACTGATGCCTTTCATTACACTGTAGAGCGGCAGAATCATAAAAGGCAATAAGATGTGTACCATAGAAACAACCGTACCAAAGGTATTGTGTATCATCTGAATTCGCTCAGACGTTAAACCAGACCAAATCAGTAAATCATTAATCACCCCCTGATTTTGCAACAACACAATCCAAGAGGTCGTACGGACCAATAGTGACGTCCAAAAAGGCAGTAGCACCACAATCAACAGCAAGTTGGCGCGTTTGTCTGGCAAGTTTGCTAACAGATACGCCACGGGATAAGCCATCAACAAACAAATCACGGTAATTAAGATCGACATCCAAAAGGTTTTAAAGAAAAGGTCAACGTAGATCTGCCGTTTTTCTGGTTGCGCTTCAATCTCGCCCATTTCGTTCACCTGCATATCCAATGCCGCAAGGTAATGGTTGACGGTTATCGCACCGCTCAGGTTCTTAAAAGCAACCCAATATTTTGCATCCGCCCAGCGTTTATCGAGCCTACTCAGTTCTTTTATTGACGTAGGAAGCACTTCTAAACGAGACAATTTTCGTCCCGTTTTCATCATCAAACTGCGCATGCCAGAGACTTCTATGTTCATGCGATTGGCGATTTTAGGCAGGGCTTTGGTCTCATACAGTGCCAGCAGCTCAACCGAAAATGCTTCTACCACTTCGGAATCTGGCAATCTTTGATAATCCCAATGCGCTAACGCTTGGATTGTTTTCGGCAAGGCCTGCGGAATATCTCGGTTGTCGACACTGCGATAAAGCATTTCTAAAATAGGAAACGCAAATGTGAGCAAAATAAAGCATACCAACGGCAACGTCAGCATGATTGAGCGTAGGTTTTTATTGCGCTCCGCTTTTTGTAGTTGGGCTCTGAGATCGCTCTGTTGGTCATTCACATGTCGTTCGATTTCCAGTACCGAATCTAACGAGGTTAGCTCTCGACTCATGCCGCCACCTCCTCGGTTTCCGGTTGAATCGCATCTAGCGCATGGCAATCTGTACTTTGCCACCCAATTCGACAAACCGTTCCCGGAATAAGGTTCAGATGCGTTCGGTTGTCGTTCGGCACTTTCACGACAAACTGACCAACCAGTTCAACGTCGACCACTAACCGATAATGATCACCGTGATAAATTAGCTCACGCAGCACGCCTTCAATTTGGTTATCACACGATTCGTCATCAGGTTGGATGGAAATTTTCTCTGGTCGAATAGACAAGGTTGTGTGCTCGCCGTTTTGGGTCACTCGAACCGGTTTGGCAACGAAGTGAGCGGGGCCGACCTGGACTTGGCATCGCTCTGATTGCCACTCTTTTACCACACCAGAAAGCTGATTATTTTCACCAATAAACTGAGCGACAAACGCGTTACTCGGAGATTCATACAGCTCCGTTGGCGGGGCAAGTTGCTGCACTTCGCCTTGATTAAAAACTGCGATTCGGTCAGACATAGTGAGCGCTTCATCTTGGTCATGCGTGACATACAAAATCGTAATACCGAGCTTTTCGTGCAGGTGTTTAATCTCCATCTGCATTTGCTCACGAAGTTGTTTGTCCAACGCGCCCAAAGGCTCATCCATCAGGACGAGTTTAGGTTCAAACACAAGTGCCCTCGCTAACGCGACACGTTGTTGCTGCCCGCCAGATAACTGCTTGGGATAACGACTGGCAACGTGCCCCAACTCGACCATGTCCAGTGCGCTCTGTACTTTATTTTGAATGGTTTGATTATCGAGCTTGCGCACTTTTAGAGGAAAAGCAAGGTTCTCCGCAATCGTCATGTGAGGAAACAGCGCGTAGTTTTGAAATACCATTCCGATGTCGCGTTTATGTGGCGCGAGATTGTTTACCGGAACGCCATCAATGTAAATCTCTCCGCCTGTTGCCGTTTCAAAACCCGCCAGCATCATCAGACACGTTGTTTTGCCTGATCCAGAAGGCCCCAACATGGTGACAAACTCTCCGGGTGCGATGTCTAAGTTGAAGTCTTTAACCACCAAGTTTGCACCGTCGTAGGTTTTCTTAACATGTTGAAAGCTCACATAATCCTTGTTTGCTGTGCTCATGGCATCCCTCCGTTCATTTTTGTATAGCGAAAATAAGTAGAGCGCCACAAAGCGCCCTACTCACTAGCTCAATTACAGATTGTATTTTGATAGGCCTAAACGGGTAGCAAGCGCGTGCTCCACCATCTGGATCACTTGTTGACGCTCCTCACCTTTAAGCAGTTGGCGCGGTGCACGAACTTGCTCTGAACCACGGCCACACACTTGTTCAGCAAGCTTAATGCACTGAACCAGCGTAGGAATGGTGTCGAGACGCAGCAGCGGTAAGAACCAACGGTAAATTTCTAACGCTTCTGCATAACGGCCTTGGCTCGCCAGCTTGTAAATTGCAACTGATTCTTCTGGGAACGCATTGGTTAAGCCAGAAATCCAGCCTGTCGCTCCTAACATCAGCGACTCAAGCGCAATATCATCAACACCGCTGAACACGGTAAAACGATCATCGAACTTGTTGTAAAGCTCAGTGATACGACGCGTGTCGGTAGTCGACTCTTTGATTGCAACAATGCTGTCAAACTCAGCCAGCTTCGCCATGATATCGAGATTTACATCGACGCCGTACGCAACAGGGTTGTTGTAAATCATGATAGGCATCTCTGGTGTCGCTTCTGCCAGCGTGCGGTAGTAATCATATGTTTCGCTTTCAGACGTGCGGTAGACCATCGCAGGCATTACCATACACCCGTCGATACCAATTTTGTGCGCGTCTTGCATGTAATCGATAGCCGCTGTGGTAATTGACTCTGCCGTACCAGCAATAAGAGGAACACGACCATTAACCACTTCTTTGGCAGCTTGTAGCACCTGACGCTTTTCTTCCGGATATAGCGCGCAGTTCTCACCTACCGTACCAAGGCAAATAATGCCGTTCACACCATCTTTAATTTGGTTATCGATAACGGTTTGTGTTGCGTCTAGGTCAATGGACTGATCTTGACGAAACTGCGTACTGACCGCCGGATAAACACCTTTCCAATCTACTTTCATGAACTTCTTTTCCTTTATGTATATTGTATGCAATTTATAAAGACGAGCGAAAATGCTCAAATTTGGCTTTCAACGCCATGTTTTAACAACACCGCTTTTACTGCGGCTAAATCAGCCAAGGCACTGCCAACCGATTTATATAAGGTAATCACCTCGTCACTTTGACGCCCTTGCACTTGCTGAGCGCAAAGCTCAGGCAACTCCCCATAAATGTCTTCAGGTGTGAATACCCCCTCTTGTATTGGGATCAGCAAATCTCCCGCTTCCGCCAACACATTAATGCGACTGTCGACATACACATTCGCTCTTTGTACCGAGACAGAATCGCATTCACGCTTGTCTAAGTCGTGATTACCGACCAGATCAATGTGTGTTCCTGACTGCACATCAGAGCCATTAAACAAAGGCTGAGCAGACGCAGTAATGCAACTGATGATGTCGACTTGATCAATCACTTGCTCAACGTTTTCGACCACAGACACAGAGAACTGGCGCTCTTCTGGCAGTGATTGATATTCAGAGGAAGACAGAATCTGATCCACCGTTGAGGCAGCCTTTTCTGGGTTTCGTCCCCAAACATAAACTTGTTTGAGTGGTCGAATCGCTGCGTAAGCCCACGCAAAATAAGGGGCTAAGTTGCCAGTGCCACAAATCAACAAGCGGGAGGCATTTTTGCGCGCTAAGTAATCGGCGGCTAAAGCAGATGCGGCAGCTGTACGCCAAAAAGTTAAGACTTTACCGTCCACCAGCGCGATAGGTTCACCATCTCCGCGTTTGAAGACCAACAACTTAGATGCCAAAGTATCTTTACCTTGCAGGGGATTCTCAGGAAAGTAAGTAAATGCCTTAACGGCAATCAGTTCTTGGTTCCATGCAGGCAGTAAAGCAAAAGCTTCATACTTTCCCTCTTCTAATGACATCACTCTGCGCTGCGGAATCGTGGCAGGCTGTGCATAGATGTCTCGCATGGTTTCAATCAAAGAGTGCATACTCAAACTTCGCGCGACTTGCTGTGCATCGATGACTTTCATCACTTCTCCAAAATAGGTACGTTGAGTTCCAATTTGGGGTTTAACTCATCAATCGATAAACAACCCCCTACAGTTAACGCCTAATTAAGCAGCCAAGTATTGAACTCTTCATTCAACTCATCGGCATAATCAGACCACCATTCGTCGTTAATCAAAAACGCCGTTTTAAAGTTCTGAGGCGCGGTCGGCAGGTTCGCCAGAATCTCTGGGCTTACTTCTGCGGAAGAAGACTTACGAGTTGGGCCATACGCGACGTATTTAGCTTGATCTGCCAGAGGCTTAGTACCCGAAGAGAAAGCAATGAAATCGAGGGCAAGTTTGGTATTCGCGCTTCCTTTAGGAATAGCCCAGCCGTTCATGTAACCCATTTGGTGATCCCAAATGATGCGAAATGGTTGGCCTTCATCTTTACGCGCGTTGTGTATCCGGCCATTGAAAGCAGACGCGATTACCACTTCTTTATCTGCCAACATTTGTGGTGGCTGCGCACCTGTCGTCCACCAAAGCACTTGCGGTTTGATGGTGTCGAGTTTGGCAAAGGCGCGTGCTCGCCCCTCTTCAGTTTCTAGTAGGCGGTAAACTTCGTCAGGTTTAACGCCATCGGCCAATAATGCCCATTCAAGGTTACCTTGAGGTTGCTTTTGTAGTGCTCGTCGACCGGGAAAGTTTGTTAAATCAAAAAGGTCCGTCAACTTGGTTGGAGCCGTTTTGCCGTTGAAAGCATCCTCGTTCACCGCTAAGACGGTCGATACGACGATGGTGTTAATCGCACACTCGTGGATCGCCCCATCGATAAAATCCTCTTTTGCTGGTGTCCCGTCAGCGCCGGGAGGCAGAATACTGGGGTTGACGGGTTCCAAAAGCCCTTCCGCGCAGCCTCGAACAATATCTGGTTTATCCAGCGAGACCAAATCCCAGCGCACGTTGTTTGCTTCTACTTGCGCTTTTATCTCCGCCAAACCGCCACTGAAATCCTCCGATACGATCTCAACACCGGTCTTTTGGATGAATGGTTTGTGGTAAGCCTCTACTTGGCTTTTGGTGAACGCGCCACCCCATGAGACGACCGTTAGTTTATCTTCAGCGTATGCCGAGGTACCCAACAGCATTCCTGAAATCAACATCACCAGTGGTGTTTTCGTCATTCGAGACATGGTTTACTCCTTTGGTTGTTTTTCTGGAGGTATCCGTTACGGCTGTTGGACACCACATTTGTTAAGTTTCTGTTAACATTAGCATTAAATATATTTTATACAATATTTAATTTTAAAATTTTTTAGGCAAATCGCTGTAGTGTGAACGGCGCAATGTTCACCGATGTTGGCTTGTCTGCAACGAGCTCAGAGATTAGGTCTGCAGTGATCGCCGCTTGAGTCAATCCCAAGTGCTGATGACCAAATGCCAGCAATATCTTGCCATTAAAACACTGGTCGATTACCGGCAACGAGTCGATTGTTGAAGGTCGATTTCCCATCCACTGTTCCTGCTGTTTTAACGGATTTAAACCGGACTCAAACATCGCGTTCGCCTGCTGATACAACATCTCTGCGCGCTTCATGTTTGGTGGCGATTTCACATCGGCATACTCGACCGTTCCCGCCAAACGTAAGCCTTCAGACATGGGCGTCATAATGAACTTTCTGTCGGCAGAACTGATAGGAAACGGCAATGACTCACGCTTGTCATTCATCATGAGATGGTAGCCTCGCTCAGCTTGTATCGGGACATTCACACCGGTTAACTGGCGAACCAAAGCTTTAGAATGAACACCCGCTGCGACCACAATTTTGTCAAAAGACATTCGCTGAGTATTGACCAAGACATCGCCGTTTTTACTTACTGCGTCTACTTCTTCATGGACAAGTGAACCTCCGAGTTTTTCAAATGCATTACTTAGCTCAACGCAGAGTGCATAAGGGTTTATTGTATGTCCTGTTTCTGGAAAAAAGACGCCAAACCGAACCTTTCTGCTGAGTTCAGGAAGCCGACGTCGGATTTCGTTTTGCGTCCAAATCTCGTACCGAACACCTTGTTCCGCTAACGCATCAAGCGTACTTTGATAACCTTCAAACAAGCTTTCGCTTTCAAACGTCAGCAGTGAACCATCCATCTTAATCAGCCCACTTTTTCCGATCGAATCTAATAGCAGATTCCAACTCTGAACGGCTCGCGTGTTAAGGCTTGTTATCGCCTGCGTGGAAGCTTTTGCCGCTGAAGGTTTCGCTTTCAATAAAAAGCGTGTCATCCACCCTACGGTATTGGGCAAGTCTTGCCAACGAATAGAAACTGGACTTGTCGAACTCAATAACATCTTAGGTAATTGAGGGATCAAGGCCGGCGTGGCAAGAGGAAAAACTTGCTCGGTCGCGATGTGCCCAGCATTACCTTTCGAGCACCCATTGCCCACTCCATTCGGATCAAAAATGGTGACGCGATACCCCTGCTGTTGCAGTTTTAAGCCAATCGACAAACCGATGATTCCCGCCCCTATAACCGCGATGCTTTGATTTCTGAGTTCTTCCTTACCCAACATGAATATGCTCCAAGTCACATTTGAAAAAGTAGATTGTATACAATATATTTTACATTACGATAACATCAAGCTCGTTCGATTCAACCCATTTCTTCAGCAAGGAGAGAAAAATGAGACAAGGAACCTTTTTCTGTATCGATGCCCATACCTGTGGAAACCCAGTGAGATTGGTGGCTGGTGGTGTTCCACCACTTGAGGGCAACACGATGAGTGAAAAGCGTCAGTATTTCTTAGAGCATTATGATTGGATTCGACAAGCACTAATGTTTGAACCGCGTGGCCATTCAATGATGTCGGGCTCCGTTGTTTTACCGCCTTGCAGTGACAATGCAGATGCTTCCATCCTTTTTATTGAAACTAGTGGCTGCCTGCCTATGTGTGGACACGGCACCATTGGTACCGTGACCACCGCCATCGAAAATCGTTTGATTACGCCGAAAGAAGAAGGCCGTTTGATCCTCGACGTGCCAGCCGGCCAAATAGAAGTCCACTACCAAACCAAAGGTGACAGGGTCACGTCAGTAAAGATTTTTAATGTTCCAGCTTATCTTGCGCATCAAGATGTCACGGTTGAAATCGAAGGTTTAGGAGAAATCACGGTAGATGTCGCTTATGGCGGCAACTACTACGTTATTGTTGATCCACAAGAAAATTATGCGGGACTCGAACATTACTCCCCTGATGAGATTTTAATGCTCTCCCCCAAAGTGCGTACCGCCGTTTCTAATGCAGTGGAATGCATCCATCCAAATGACCCCACGGTTTGCGGCGTTTCCCATGTACTTTGGACAGGGAAACCAACGCAAGACGGCGCAACGGCTCGCAATGCCGTTTTTTATGGCGATAAAGCACTCGACCGATCGCCATGTGGAACCGGCACGAGCGCACGTATGGCGCAATGGCACGCGAAAGGAAAACTCAAATCAGGCGAAGATTTCGTGCATGAAAGCATCATCGGCAGCCTATTTAACGGCCGTATTGAGGGCATCACCGAAGTAAACGGGCAAACGGCGATTTTGCCGAGCATTGAAGGTTGGGCACAAGTGTATGGACACAACACCATTTGGGTCGATGACGAAGACCCGTACGCGTACGGATTTGAAGTGAAATAAGGACAGTAAGGAAGAACAATGAATTCGCAAAACTCACAGGTGTTTTACGCCACCAACGCCTTTACCGGTGAACTATTAACGACGGCGTTTCCCGTTCATGGAGAGATGGAAGTTAACCAAGCAGCGGAAGCAGCAGCCAAAATTGCACGCAGTTTTCGCCGACTCAGCAACGAAAAGCGCGCCAACCTACTCTGCTCTATTGCGTCAGAGTTAGAAGCAAGACGTGAAGATATTGTCGCGTGTGCGCATTTAGAAACAGCGCTTCCACAGGCACGTTTAGAGGGGGAAGTCGGCAGAACGGCGAACCAGCTACGATTGTTCGCAGATGTTGTAAAATCGGGCAGTTATCATCAAGCTATCTTCGATACACCAAATCCTGAACGCCAACCTCTACCAAAGCCTGACATTCGTCGCCAACAAATTGCCATTGGCCCTGTTGCCGTATTTGGTGCTTCGAACTTTCCGCTGGCATTCTCAGCCGCGGGTGGCGATACCGCATCTGCACTTGCGGCTGGCTGTCCGGTTATTGTTAAAGGTCATACCGCGCATCCGGGAACGAGCCAAATCGTCGCCGAATGTATTGAAAACGCACTGAATAAAGAAGACCTGCCTTCAGCTATTTTTACTTTGCTTCAAGGTAACAAACGTGAACTTGGCCAAGCGTTAGTGACACACCCTAAGATTAAAGCCGTTGGGTTCACAGGCTCAGTTAGCGGAGGGCGTGCCTTATTCAACCTTGCTCAACAGAGACCTGAGCCGATCCCTTTTTATGGAGAACTCGGCGCCATTAACCCAACCTTTATTCTCCCAGAAGCAATGAAGAACAACGCTTCACTTGCAGAGCAGTTTGTCGCATCAATGACCATGGGTTGCGGCCAGTTTTGTACAAAACCGGGAGTAGTGTTCGCGTTGAATACTCCAGAAACACAAGCCTTTATCGAAACCGCTCAGGCTTTGATTCGTCAACAGTCCCCTTCTACGCTTCTCACTCAAGGTATCCGAGAAACCTATGAGAACGAAGTCGTCAAGCGGGCCGCTGATCAGGGTATTAACGTGACTTACTCTCAGGCTGACTCTCCAAATGTCGCCTCTGCGCTGTTTGTCACCGACAGCCAAAACTGGCGCACAAACCCAAAATGGGAAGAAGAGATTTTCGGCCCTCAATCAGTGATTGTTGTCTGTAAGGACTTCGAGGACTTACTCGATCTAAGTGAAACACTGAGCGGCACGCTCACCGCTACCATCCACGCGACTGAAGCAGATTCATCACTCGCTGAGCAGTTGATTCCATGCCTGGAAGAAATTGCCGGACGCCTGGTGTTCAATGGCTGGCCAACTGGCGTAGAGGTTGGTTATGCGATGGTTCATGGTGGGCCGTATCCTGCGTCGACCCATGCGGCATCAACCTCTGTCGGAGCAGAGGCGATTCACCGTTGGTTACGCCCGGTCGCTTACCAAGCGTTGCCTGAAAGCTTGTTGCCCGATTCATTAAAAACGTCTAACCCGTTAAACATCCAACGCGCTATCGACGGCAAAACATCATAACAGGCAACATACACTTAGCTAAATGGTTCAAAAAGGCACCAGTTGGTGCCTTTTAATTCACTCTACTTCTCAAAACCTTATTTCGTAGTTGGCTTAAGCCGGAAAAACAATAAACTACTAGAGTTAAATGGATTGGATACAATATTTATTTTTGAGGGGAGCCTTCAATGTCACAAAAACCTGTTTTTAAGACGCGTACTCAGCTCGTTGAAGAAGCAATTCGAACTCAGATCCTGAAGGGCGAGTTAAAAACTGGTCAGCCTTTACGTCAGGATGCGTTAGCAAAAGAGTTCAATGTCAGCCGAATTCCTGTGCGTGAAGCACTAGTACAATTGGAAGCGCAGGGTTTAGTCAGTTTCGAGCCACATAAAGGCGCGACAGTGACTGAACTGTCTCCAGATAAAATCGATGAGCTATTTGAACTGCGTGCGGTTGTGGAATGCCACATTCTGGAACGTGCGATTCAAAACATGACGGATGAAGATCTAGAACGCGCTCGTGAAGTTCGTGAACGTTTCGAAGCGGTGGTAAATAGTGGCGACGAAGTGGAAGAATGGAGTAACTATAACTACGAATTCCACAAAGCGTTATACGCACCTGCCAACATGCCAGAAACCATGGATGTGATTTACAACTTAAATACCAAATGCGATCGCTACATTCGTATGCAGTTGTTATTTACCACAGGCATTAAAAAAGCGGAACAAGAACATTTGACCTTGTTTGAGATGTGCCAGAACAGAGATATTGATGGCGCAAAATATCTGTTGAAAAAACACATTCTAGAAGCAGGTACAGCTATTCGTAACTTGCTGTTAGAAAGACAGAGCCCAAATAACTAAACAGATAACTTAGGGGAATCACGGATGAATGTTGGACCTAAATTTCTGTTGGCGGCGCTGCGACAAAAAATAAAAGATGAAGGGCTGTGTTACAGCTCTTTATCAGAGAAAAGTGGCATTCCTCTCTCGAGTATTAAACGACACCTTCACAATCCCTCTCTCGGATTGGATAAAATTCTCCTCTACCTAAACTACCTAAATACTGACCTCATCGAGCTAGCCAATTTAGCCAATCAACTCCAGCATGAAAACGAACAAATGCTGACGGATGAACAAAGTGCACTCTTTCTCGAACACCCTTACCTCCTCGACTTCATCTATATGGTAACATCTCGAAATCTTGAGCCGAAAAAGATTGCGGAAATATACAACCTAACAGAGACAAGCTTGCGTTTTTACCTCCGCATTGCAGAGATTCTCGGTTATGTGGAAGATTTTGGTGATGGTTTGTTTTATCGCTCCGGCCGCCGATTTTTGATGGAAGAAGGCTCAGATCTCGACTCTCTATTTCGTGAACGTTTTCAGAAAGAATCACTTTCGCATGAAGTCAGCCCCGGTATTTGTATTGGTCGTATTCGTCTGACCGAAGCGCAGCGATTGCAGTTAGAAGATGATGTTTACAATAAACTGGTCAAGTTCAATGCGCTCAATACCTCCAACCAAGATGGCGAGTTAACTAACGTTTTAATGCGTTGCACTCCAGGAACACAAATATTTTTCTCTGACGGATTACCTAATATTGATGGGGATTTATTAAAGTATGTTTCTCAGCTCAATCAACGTGTTTAAATTAAATCGCACATACCAATATTAATTCCAAACTTAAAATAAATTGAACAAGTCAGTATACTTTGTCAAACCAATCCATTTAATTGACATTAAATTCTGTTAAAACACGTCATTTAAATATCCACATATAAATATACTGCTAAAACACTAACCTACCTTCCGTTAAACCTATCACAATATTTAAATATAAATTTGCGCATAAACAGTTGAAATTTATACATTCATCAATGCTAAGGAAATAAAAACAAGCAGATTAAATAATTATAAAATCATCACTTGTAGGGACATACAAATATGAAATTTCAGTATTCTATTGCAACGGCAGTTACTCTAGCGTTATTACAAGGCTGTGGCGGTGGTGGCGACGGCGCTTCTCCATCCATCAATACGTCAACCAATTCGGCATGGACGCAAGGCGATTACAGTAAAACCTCTAACGAATTTGCCAACCGATGTGAAACGCCAAGAACGGGCTTAGATCCGTACGCGGGTTACCAACCATACCCAGACAAAGCAGGTTCAGCGTTGCAAGAAAAACTCTTTTTACGTGCTTTTACTAATGAATCCTACCTTTGGTACGATGAAGTACCTGATAGAAACCCAAGCTTTTACAGCAGTGTCATTGCTTATTTCCACTCACTCGTGACTTCTGAAACAACTGCAACTGGAAAAACGAAAGATCGCTTTCACTTCGCTATTCCTTATGAAGATGAAATGAAATCCTCACAATCAGGATTGGTTGCTGGGTTTGGATTTAATTGGTCGTTCATTCAAGCGACAGAGCCTCGAAACGTCCGTATTTCTTATACGGAAGACAACTCTCCAGCTGCGTTAAATGGTATTGTTCGTGGAGATAAGTTAATAAAGATTGGCTCAATCGATGTGGTTAATACTTCAAACAACGCAGAAATTAACACGATTAATACCACGCTATTTAGTCCAGAAATAAATAAAGAGTATTCGTTTACATTTGAAACCGTAGATGGATACAGAAAGTCAGTAATACTGAAAGCCGCAGATGTTGCGACTTCTCCGGTTCGTAATGCGAAAGTCATTGAGCACAACGGTAAAAAAGTCGGTTACCTGCAATACAACTCGTTCGAGCCAAGTGCACAAACACCGCTCATTAACGCCTTTAATAAATTGGCAGAAGCTCAGGTTGATGAAATTGTTATCGATTTACGATACAACGGCGGCGGTTTAGTGCTGCAATCTTCTCAAGTGGGATACATGCTCAGCGGCGCGGATAAAAATCGTGTCTTTAGTGAGCTTATTCACAACGATAAGATCATGAAAACCATACCTAATGGCGACAATGTATACCCATTTACTAACGTAGCCATCGACTGGGCAGCAGGCAAGTTCTCAGACCAAGTGTTGCCTACTCTAGGCAAGCAGCAAGTTTATGTGCTGACCTCTGGCGGTACGGCCTCTTCAAGTGAATTACTGATGAATGCACTGCGCGGTATTGATGTTAATGTTATCCAAATTGGCTCAACCACAATGGGTAAACCTTATGGATTCGCACCCGAGCAGAACTGTGGCACCATGTACTACACCATTCAGTTTAAATCTGCGAACGAAAAACAATTTGGCGACTTTGCCGACGGTTTTGTTCCAACACCTAAGAGCCAAATTAGCAGCAACCTTGGTTTAGATAATCGAGTTGAAGGTTGTTGGGTAGATGACGACTTAACGAAGCCGCTAGGCGATACATCCGAGCGCATGCTATCTGCCGCACTCAACTACATGGATACAGGAACTTGTCCACAAGTGTCGCCTGCGAGTTTCAACACAATGCCACTTAACAGCGACTCTCCAGCACTTAAGGATCACCGTTCACCACTAAGAACAGAGGCTATTCATGTTGAGATCAACTAGATCAAGGCGCGCAACAGCTATAAGACTTTGTGCTTGCCTTGGACTAACACTACCGATTTTGGGGTGTGAAGCAATGTCACGAGAACCTGTTGAAGCCTTAAGCACTAAAACCACGCCGGAGGCCGTAACGGAAGTACAAGCTGCGATTGCACAAATTCAAGGTACGCCAGCACCGAGAATCGCAAGCAACGTATTTGAATCGTCTCCGCACTTGTTGATTGAGAAAGGCAGAGTTAAAGGCAAGGATAACGTGCTACTAGACGGTAGCTATACCGATTTTCCTGACCAGTACACATTGCAGATTCGCGGTACAACCTGCGGACTGTTCTACGCGAAAACAGACCAGTTTGTGCCACTAACAGCACTGAATTGTGAACCAGTCACCAAACGTTGATCAAAAAGCCCGCTGAAAATTGCGGGCTTTTCTTATCTATTCTGCTGAACAAATACAACTAGATAAAATTATTTCAGCTCAATCCAAGTCTTTCTTTGCTGCTTGTCCATGAATGACCAAGCCATAAAACGACTGATCTTTTGGCCTTGGCTCATTTCCACCACACGAATCGCTTTAACTCCTAGCTTTTCTAGCTGCTTACGCATCGGACGCACGTTGTCTTTTTTCGAAATCAACGTCGTAAACCACAGCACTTGAGAGCTGAATGCTTGGCTTTCATTGGCCATTCGACGAATAAATGCCGCTTCTCCACCTTCACACCAAAGCTCGGCGTTTTGACCACCAAAGTTCAACGTTGGCTTGCCCTGCTTCACTGGGCTATTTTGCGACTTGACCCCTTTTTTTCGCTGGTTTGCTTTTAGGTTGTCGAGTTTACGCTGACTGCCCATCGCAGCATCTTCTGCTGAACGATGAAACGGCGGGTTACAGGTCGTCACATCAAAGCGATCATTTGGCTGAATTACACCGCGATAGATGTGTGACTCGCTCATTTGTTGTACGAGTTCAATTTTTCCGTTTAACGCGACGTTGCGCTCAACGATATTGGCTGCGGAGTCTATGGATTTCGGATCAACATCGCTGCCCGTATAGTGCCAGCCGTATTGAGTAACACCGACGATCGGATAAATACAGTTTGCTCCAACACCCACATCCAGCGCGCGTACATTCTGATGGCGGTACTTTCCTTTGACTTCACCATCAAGCAGTTCTGCCACTCGGTGAATGTAGTCCGCTCGACCAGGAATTGGTGGACATAAATAGTGCTCAGGAATATCCCAAAAATCAATGTCGTAATACGCCGTGAGAAGTGCTTTGTTAAGTATTTTCACTGCATTCGGGTCAGAGAAGTTGATTGAATCCTCGCCTTTAGGATTCTTGATAACAAACGACTCCAGTGCTGGCTCACTGGCGATTAGCTTTTTGAAATCATAGCGACCACGATGCGCATTACTTTCATGCAAGCCACTTTTAGCAATCTTGATAAAATCGACATCGCTCTTTTCTGCCGATAGTTTCGCTTTCACTGCTGCTTTCTTTTTTACCCGCTTCGGCTTGGCCTTGTTAACGTCGTTATCATGCTTTGGCTTAGCTGCTTTAAACGGAGCCTGTTTCGCGTTGTGGCTATTGTTCTTCATTCGAGTTCGCTTTTAAATCGAGGTAAATCATAAACAGACGAGCATCAAATTCGAGTTGGTGATACTCAGGCTCCATGTAACAACACAGTTGGTAAAACGCTTTATCGTGATTCTTCTCGCGAGTATGAGCCAGCTCATGCACCACTAACATTCGCAACAGTGCCTCTGGCGCATCTTTAAAAACGTTCGCAATGCGAATTTCGTTTTTTGACTTTAGCTTCCCGCCATGATTTCGACTGATCACACTATGAAGCCCCAGCGCGTTGTTCACCGCATGAATTTTCTTATCGTAGACTACTTTACTGATTGGTGAGGCTTTCTTCATATAGCGGTTTTTAATCGCTATTGCATACTCGTAGAGAGCCTTCTCGCTTTTGATTTGGTGTCTATCTGGATAGCGCTTTTCGAACCAAGGGATCAGTTTTCCATTGTCGACCAATGAGCTCACCTGCTCAACGATGTTCTGAGGATAGCCTTGAATGTATCGAAGTGACGGATGCATGAGTGTTAAGTCTGCTATGACAAAGTAAAGGCGCTAATTCTAGCTTTTATCAATCGGTAATACCAATAACAGTCAACTGTACGCAACTTTAACAAGGATAAATTGTTGTGTTATTGCCTAACCTTGTAGAGAAGCTAGGCATAACGAGACTACATAGGAAGCAAGTGCTCTTTGATAAAACCTACGTTATCGTGGTTTTCTCTATCCTGTTCTTTTGGCAACTGCATGTAGTCACCATAAATCATAGATAGGTAATCATCGTATCTAGCGATGCATTTATATTGACGATCTTCAAATGGGCACGAAGTATAATCATGATAAAGCGATGACTCCGTAAACTCTTTAGCAAGGTAACTGCTGCCAATGCTCACGGCATAGCCATCATCATTAACTGAGCATGTTGAACACAACCCTTTGATTGCTGATAGAAACCATTTTTTAGGCAAAAGCTTTAAACACTTTTGAAACAACCGGAATGCGATATTTACTATTGGGTTTGCCCTATCATGTCTCGAACGTTGAATACGAGCGAAAAAGTTGATCGCTTTCATTAATGAAAAGCGTAACTTTGCTGCCCCCTTCTCTTTACCAAGGCTATCAATAGGAAATATATCAATATTGATCCCGACGCCTTTAATTCGCCCGTTCGAAATAACAGAATCATTCAGAGATAGCTTGCTGAACAAAAACGGATAAGGATTGTGCTTGGTGTCCAAGTTGAAAAACGTGAAATCAGGATACTCTTTGGCAAAATTTTGCAACAGGTATTCGTAATCTTCCCTTGGCATCATAATATCGATGTCATCATCCCAAGGAATGTAACCTTTGTGGCGTATCGCCCCTAACAGCGTTCCACCCGCCAGCGAGTACTCCAAATCGTGACGCTCACAAAACAGATGCACTCTATCTAAAATAGACATCTGTACGCTTCTGAGCTGCTCAAATGTTAGTTTTTTCAATTTAACTTACCTAATAAACTCGATGGTTTTCTCTAGACCAGATTTCAGATCAACCCTTGGCTTCCAGCTCAGAGCTTCAATTTTCTCCGTACACAACTTGGTTCTTTTATATTGACAATACGCATTGTCGTTAGATATTTCATGCTTAACAGAAGAAATACCACCGCCTAGGTCCGAAAGAAGGTTTGCCAGTTGCAATATAGAAACTTCTTCCGTTTCATTGGCAATGTTGTACGCAGTATTTACCTCACCTTTTAACAACACCAAAAGCATTGCTGATACAGCATCTGTGATATAGCAAAATGAGCGCAGCGCACTTCCATCGCTTTTCAGTACTATCGGTTGATTATCTATCACACAACCAACTAAATCTGACATCACGCGTCCATCATTTAGGAACATACCTGGCCCGTAAGAATGAGCGATTCGCACTGCAGTGAAAGGAACGTCATGCTGAATGGCGTAGCTTTGTAACAATGTCTCAGCCATTCTTTTGCTCTCTGGGTAGCAAGATCTTGAGTCCAATGGGTCAAAGCTGCCAAAGTCCCTTTCGCGGATCAGCTCTTGACTCTCTAAGTTTCCATACACTTCACGAGTGGACATGAACAAAAAGTTTTTTACTCGTTTGTTTTTAACGAGCTCAAGCAAATTCATGGTTCCAACAACGTTGGCCTGAATGATCCCAACAGGATCATGTTTGATGTGATGTGGGCTTGCATTACTCGCCGCATGAATAACGAAATCGACTTCGTCATCAAACTCAATCGGCTGGCAAACATCTTGGTAAAAACATTCAAATTCACCGGTCAGCTCACCAAATAAGTCTTGAACTTTCTGTTCACTACGGGCTAACAGCAAAACTCTGATGTTCAGTTGATCTTTTCTATTGAGATAAACAAAAAAGCGAACCATACAAGCTGCAAGCATTCCTGTCGCACCCGTAACAAGTACAGTTTTATTTCGCAACGAACCCCATGACTTTTGGCTCAAGTACAATTGCTCGTTATCATCACTGATGATGTTAATCCGATTATTTTTCATATAATTAACCAAAAACCTGTAGATTTTCCTGCGTATCGATTATTGCCTTAAAAATAAAGAAATCGATGGGTGACGTGATTTTAATGTTTTCAGAAATGCCAGAGACTAGGCGGACATCGTATCCGTACTTTGTCATCAACGAACATGAATCGATCGCTTCGGTGTAACAGTCCTCACGCGCTTGACGATGTACTTTAAGAATATCGCGCAAATAAAAGCTTTGTGGCGCTTTCGCTAATCGAGATAACGAACGATCGTGAACGTCTTTCACGACGTCTTCATTGTCGACAAGGACAAAGGTCTCTACTGGAGGACAAGTAGTGATCGCACTACCGTGACTTTTGACCGCTTCGATATTTCGGTTGATAATTTCGTCATTGATTAAAGGTCGAACGCCATCATGAATCAAAACAACAGAGTTATGATCAAATTCTTCTTCTATCTTACATAAGCCGTTAAATATAGACTCCTGGCCAGTTTCACCACCGGGAATAACAAACTTCACTTTCTGAATATCAAATTTGAACAACAGTTTGCGTAAATAATCGATCCACGGTTCAACGCAAACCACAACAATGGCATCAATGTTTTTGTTCTCTTCAAACTTCTCAAGTGTGTATATAATTACTGGCTTGTTATATAGCTCTAAAAACTGCTTCGGTTTAGTGCTGTTTTGCATTCGGGTTCCGACACCACCAGCAAAAATCAAGGCAACATTCATAATTCACTCCTAAATCATAGATATCATTTTGTTAATGCTAGTGTTCACAGTCTCTCTATATCGCTCATAGTGATTGGGTTCGTAACCTTCCGTGATAGACAGGGTTAAGCGATCAATGATCTCATTTGCATCAAAATCTTGATGGGAAAAGAAACGTTCTGGATAACCTATACACTCACCGAACATTTTGACTTTGTTGTTCCAAACAAGCCCTACAACAGGAACAGTCAACGAATAAGAAATAATGCAGGCATGAAGTCGAGCGGCGATTGTGCATTTAAATGTTGAAATAAGCTCAACCAGCTCTCTTGGCGTTTGTGGCTCAATAACGTTTAGTTGCTTCCCTAGATAGGTCTCCAGATCTTCGAGAATATCTACGTCGCTTTTCAAGCCATTAGTAAATAGCTGATAAGATTGCTCGCGAGCTTCCAGTTCTGAAATAAGCGAGGCATATAGCTCGATAACTTGCGTTCTATCCAGCTCAATACCGTTATCTTTGAAGATCCTTGCACGCACCAATCCAAGCCCGACAACATCTCGCGATTTTTTCTGTATCCCATAAACTTCTGAGCTGAAAACTGCTGAATCTGCTACTTGAGCGGTTTTGATGTACCCGTTTTCTATGTAGCCATCATTGAGCAAGCTCAAATCATCACGTGTCGTAATCATTTTTATAGCACTATGATTCAGACTTTCTTTTAACAATCGACATTTGTAGTTGCTTTGGTCATAACCTTCGACGCCCACAGCGTTGAAAAAAATCGGGCATGGCTTATTCGCAACCGTGTCAACTAAAGCAGAAATATGCGCCCAACAATCTTGGTACTTAAATTTAATCATTCCTCCGCCTGCAAATACAATTGCAGACGCATCATTAAATTTATTTTTATAATCTCGTTTATAACAGCCAACTTTATAATCAAACGATGAGCTAGAAGATAGTCTGCTTAAAATTTTATTTATTACTTTTCTTTTTGATTTTTTAAAACTATTAAATTCGTTTGAATAATTTAGGTTAAACCTTTCAACAGAGAATTCATTATCTATAATATTCTTCTTTATAAGATATTCTGCACTATCTGCTATCACTTGATCACCAAGGTTTGTGTCATGTGTATAGCCAACCATCACCAACTTTTTCGCTGTCATGCTCTTATACCTTTAGTCTTATCATTTTCTTTTCTTCTACACCTAACACCAGCCAATACGTTAAAAAGCTAATCATCCCGAATGAAACCAAAGTGGTAGAAATAAACCTTAAAATACTTTGCTCGAAACTTATCGTTAATGAAAACAATACGACTATCGTTGGTATTAGTACTTGAAGCGCTTTGTTGATGACAAACAATATATATTTCTTAATGGATAACCCGGCTTTGAGCTTGAGAAAAGCGAGCCTCATTCCACAAGAAACTACCTCCATAAAAATGGAAACAACGATAACGGTGTAAGGGGGATAACCTAACGATAGGAAAATATAGGCCAATGGCACAGTTAGCAGCAGCACTGACCCAATTGTTGACTGGTAAGCCTTTACGTCTCCGGTTGCTTGTATAGCCGTTTGAAGACCAACCGTCGTAAGGTTTACAAACGCAAGTACTAAAAATAGCTTGATAAAAGTCAGTACACCATCAGGATAATCTCCCAACCATATCGACAACATAAAATCTGTTTCAAAAAAGATCGGCAGCGCGATGACTGAGTAAAGCAACAAGCTAAAACGGCTTGCTAACATAGATAAGTGGAGCATTTTCTCCCTATTACCCTTACTTTCTGCCTTTACGATTCTTGGATTGAATGCTTTCATAATGTTAATGCTAAATTCCTTTAGCTTTCCATTTACTTGAACAGCAATGGCATAAACAGCATTGATATAAACGCCAAAGAAGTTATTGAGCACAACAGCCAAGCCTTGAACTCTAGCAACGCCACAAATGGCACCAAACGAGTTCCAACTCGTGAAGCCAATCATTTCTTTAAATAAGGCAATATCTAATTTGAAGTTTATAAGGTTACATTCTTCATATTTAATCCGACAGTAAGCCACCTTCATAATAAGCATTGTCCAAGAAACTAAGACAAACAAAGCTCCCAGAGCGACTAGTTGATTTTCAAAGAGGATAATCAAAAATGCCGAAATCAACTTAAGCAGTGATTCAAAAACACTAAACACAGCATCAATACCTAAATCTTCATTGGCATTAATTTGCGCATTAAATGGCACGGTTACTACAGATGCTAATACGCCGACAGCCATAATCTGGTATAACGATTGAGCGGAAGAAACAACTGATACTGGAATGTTAATTAAATCTTCAAAAATAAAAGTTTGCAGCGAAAATAACAGTAAAAAAATAATCATTGCAACAACAATATGTAGCGATTTTGTGGTAGCAAAGACGCTAGTTCTTTTTTCTAACTGTTGGGTACTGTAAAAAGACAAATAACGCTGACTTGATGTTGTCATTGCTCCATTTAAAAACAGCATTAACGCCAAAACGCCGGCAATAAGGTTGAAAATACCATAGCCTTCAACACCAAGTTGATGGAGTAAAACACGTACCATATACAGGTTAACTACGGTCGTAATTAGCATTTTGACGATCTGAAAAAGAGTATTTTTCGCGACCCGCTTCCCTGACATTTTCTCTTCCGAATTTAAAGTAAAACTCGACGTTTAAGTGAATTAGTTACAACAATTCATAAAAACGTCATATCAATGCAACAATTAGCATTCAGATAGTAAATAAAAGGATATTTAAGTTCTATTGCTACAGGTACCAATCAAAGCGTTTGGTACTTTTTCCCAACCTTACGTTCTTTATTGGCATTACATTTTTATGACTTTCACTTTCCAAACCTCATTCTTTTACTCAACAAATCAAGTTCTGGAGAGTTGAAGAAGCATATAGTAGACTTCGCCTCCCAATGATAATGGAGAGAAATTCAATGAAACGTGTCGTTCTTTATGTCAAAGACAAATGCCCTCACTGCAAAGATGCTCAACGTTATCTTGATTCGAAAAACATTAATTACCGCCTTTGTAACGCGAAAATGCAACGTGGTCGTAAAGAGCTTGATGCACTTGGTGCTCGCTCTGTGCCTGTATTGAAGATTGGTGACCGAGTAATGATCGGTTGGAATCCGAAGAACTTCGAAAAGATGTACAGTGGCAGTTAATCGCCTATAAATGGATAGTGACAAGAGCTTCTGAAATAAGAAGCTCTTTTTGTATCAGACGTAACGTTTCACAAAATCAATAAACGTCCGATCTGCGATAGATAAATACCCTTCTTTCCGCCAAGCTAGTGCCAAATCGAGCGTTACTGGTGGATAAAACGGAATGCCAACAACCCCCTTCTCGTTTTGAGTAACAAGCTCAAGCAGGGCCGTAATGGCAAACTCCTGCCTGACGATGCTCAATATCAGCGGCAGCAAGTTGGTTTCAAAGGAAGATTTCATGCTGAAACCGTGCTCTTCACTGACATGGTCTAAGAATTCTCGATGAAAATATCCGTGCTGAAACATCACCAATTCATGCTCGAAAAATTCATCAAACGTTATGGCTTCGCGCTGCGCTAGCTCATGCTCGGGAGCAACAACGGCCACCATTTGGCTGCTGAACAAATGGTCCGTTTCTAGATCTTCAGGTACATCGTCACAGCTGATCACGCCGATATCTAGTTGTCCATTGAGCAACATTCGACGAATAGATTGCGTGCCAGCCTCAACGAGCGTCAATTTCAGATCAGGAAACTGGCTCTTAAACGCCATCACGATACGCGGGAAGAAGTAACTCCCCATCATAGAAGGCGTGCCAAGGCGCACTTCTCCTTTTGCTAAACCTTTTAGTTCATCAATCGCTAATTGCGCGTCGTGCAGTTGTTGAATCACTCGCTGCGCGTGAATGAGTAAGGTTTCCCCCTCTTTCGTTAGGCTGATTTTCTTATCTTCACGACGAAACAACGTCACGCCGAGTGACTGTTCGAATTTTTTTATCGAAATGCTTAACGCTGGTTGCGCGATATGAAGTGCCTTAGCTGCGTGGGTGATATTGCCATGCTCAGCGACAGCCAGAAAATGTTTCAGTTGTTTCGATTCCATAAGATCAAAAATATATCGTATCCATATTTTTAATATATTTTTTTAATCCATATCCAACTGATAGATTGATCACAATCTCCTTTATTGCTCCTATCAGGCAGGAAACATGGTCAGCTTTGGTACTCCGGAATACAAACGCATTACGCTATCTCTGGCGCTTGGCTCTTTTTTGGTTTTTTCTAACCTATACCTTTTACAACCTATGCTGCCGACCTTCGCAACGCTGTTTTCCATTTCAGAAACGCAGGTTAACTGGTTGTTTGCTGCCTCGACGTTAGCGCTTTCATTCAGTTTGGTGCCAATGGCGGTCTTGTCCGAATCCATTGGTCGTAAGCCAGTCATGATGGTTGGCTTGTTCTCTATTCCTGCCATTTCTGCGTTGATGCTACTCGGAGACTCATTTATATTTTTGGTTGCATGCCGAGCATTAATCGGAATCGCTTTAGCCGCATTTGCCGCTGTTGCCGTCGCATACATGGCAGAAGAACTTGATAAGCACGCATTTTCAATGGCCATTGGTACTTACATTGCAGCAAACTCATTAGGTGGTATCGCAGGACGTATTAGCGGCGGTTTGTTGGCGGATAACTTTAGTGTCGATGTCGCCATCGAAGTCATGATGGTTGTAACACTGATTGGCGTAATCTGCGTGCACTACTTATTGCCAAAGCAGCGCAATTTCACACCTTCATCCAGCAGCTTAAGACACCAAAATCGCGCCATTATTGGCCACTTCCGAAATCAGCGGGTTTGGTTTGCAATGCTCATCGGCGGCCTTAACTTTGCGTTGTTCGTCAATCTTTACTCAGTGATGGGCTTTCGTTTGGTTAGCGCGCCGCACAACGTTCCGGTCGGTCTGGCATCGTTGATATTCATCTGTTATCTGGGAGGAACTTTTTCTTCTCGATGCGCAGGGCATTGGAGCAAACGTTACTCTTCTATTCTAGGTATGTTCATAGGCGCTGTGGTTAGCATGGCAGGCATGTGGATTGCGGCTTTTGAGAGCCTCGCCGCTATGCTTATCGGTCTTCTGCTGATTAGTTTTGGCGCGTTTTTTACCCATACTTTGGCTTACGGCTGGGTAGGCCAAAACGCAACACAAGCAAAAGCAACCGCAACAGCTTTGTACTTGGTGCACTACTATGTTGGCGGAAGTTTAGGTGGTTTTTTATTGCTCTACTGTTGGCAACATGGCGGTTGGCCAACCGTACTGCTTGGCGGAAGCGTTTTGTATGCCGTGATGTTTGCTGCCATTGCCTACTTAAAACACATTTGTGAAAGCGTAGATACCGACAGCAACACTGATGTAGCAAGCTTGGGAAGAAGTTAATCGACTTCTCTGCTATGCTTGCGCCAAATTCATAAAAGCAAGAAAGTCGTATGCCAACGCGCTCAACACAAGAAACACCGAATACAGATATTAATGCGATCACGCAACAAGTCGATCAATGGCTTAATGATGTCGTGATTGGTCTGAATTTGTGTCCTTTCGCTGCAAAGCCGCAGCGTAACAAACAAATCAAGATTTTTGTCAGCGAAGCAACACAAGAAGAAGCGCTGCTTGAGGATATTCTGCTGCAACTTATTGAACTCAGCACCACCGAACCAGAAAAGCTGGAAACAACATTGGTCGTCGTACCTAACATGCTGCAAGATTTCTGGGACTACAACTTCTGCATCGATTGGGTTGAAGGGCTGATCAAACAACAGGATTGGGAAGGTATATTCCAAGTGGCGACTTTCCATCCAGACTATTGCTTCGGTGGTGCAGCGCCAGAAGATGACGAGAACTTAACCAATCGTTCACCATACCCAATCTTCCATCTTATTCGAGAAGAGAGTATGGAAAAGGTGTTGAAGCACTACCCTGACCCTGAGTCTATTCCCGACACAAACATCGCGCGAGTTTCTGCTCTTTCAGAAGAAGAACGTAAAAAGCTCTTCCCTTATCTATTTCGTTAAGCCACAGTTTAGAACCTCAAGAGACGATTTCTAATCAGTTAGATTCTGATCTCTTGGGGATTAAAGTGCGGTTTGGTATCATTGCCCCTTCAATCGATTCAATGGACATTAGAATGCAACTGTCAAAGCTAACCCAAGAGATTTTTGATCACTTATACCGTGACATCACCGAGTTCCGTAGTACGTTCGACCTACCAGTCGCAGACGCTGCAAGCCTAGATGCACAAGCAGACACACTACACACCTCTTTGGCGATCGAAGAGCTAACAGAGCTAGCAGAAGCAGATTGTAAAACTGAACAAGCCGATGCGATTGTAGACAGCGTTTACGTTCTAATGGGTCGTCTAGTTCACCTTGGTCACAGCAAAGTAGAAGATAACCTAGCGATCAGCTACCTCATTGATCTTTTACTGAACGTTGCAGTAAACCGCGGAATCGACTTTATTCCTTGTTGGGACGAAGTTCATTCAAGCAACATGAGCAAAGTATGCCGCAATGAGCAAGAGTATACTGAGACCGAAACCTTCTACGCAGAGCAAGGTATCAAGTTGATGGCTGTACAAAAAGGCGAATACATCATCGCAAAATGTGCACAAGACTTCGTGTCTGAAGGCAAAACCGTACGTAAAGGCAAAGTGCTCAAGTCGGTTTACTACCGTCCAGCGGACTTAAAACCGCTAACTCAATAAATACTTGGTTAAGTATTCAAGAAACAAAAAAACGACCTTATACGGGTCGTTTTTATTTTATCAGCACAAACCTAGGCTCTAATCGAAGATCAAATACGGTCTCTCGTCTATCATCACTTTTCTGACCTGAGTTTTGAACACTTCAGCGAGACCAGTCTCGGAGAGCACGTCATCCGCCCTGCCCGACGCATGCAACACACCATTACTGAGCAATAACACTTTATCGGCATGTTTAAGGGTGCGATTCAAATCATGATTCGCCACGAGCACGCTAATACCTTGTGCCGCGATAGCATTGATTAACTGATACAACAAACCTTCTTGAGCGATGTCGAGCGGAGCGGCTGGCTCATCTAAAATCAACAACTGCGAGTATGGATTTATCGTTCTCCACACTTGTAAGCATACACCCGCTAAGCGTACGCGTTGCCACTCGCCTCCTGATAGCGTTTGAATGCTGCGGTGCAACTTATCTTGCAGTTGGACGAGCTCGACCACCATATTAACGGCATCACGAACTTTACCATCAGTGATCGCAGTGCCACTTGGCAAGGACAACGCAAGATATTGAAAAACATCGACGTTAAATGCAGGTCTAGATTGCTGACATAAGTAACCGCGAACATGAGCTTGTTCCGACAAAGATAACGTAAGCAAGTTCTTGTCATCCACATGAACTTCACCGCTCGCTCCGTCCCTGCCAGTTAATGTGCCAGAAATCGCTGCGAGTAACGTACTCTTACCAGAGCCGTTTGGTCCGACAATGTGGACGACTTCGCCAGCTTTGCATTCAAATGAAAGTGGCAGCAAACGACTTCCAACCGCTATATGCTTAACGCGCATCATGACTCTTCACCAACATCCAAATGAAAATAGGCGCACCGATAGAAGTCGTCATCACACCTAAAGGCAGTTCTGCGGAATCCAACAATAAGCGCGCACCAATATCTGCAAAAACAAGCAAAGCTGCACCAGATATTGCCGACATTGGCAACAAGTAACGGTTTTCTGTGCCAAACGCTAATCGCAGCAAATGCGGAACCACCAAGCCAACAAAGCTAATGATGCCACCTAATGCGACGGAGCAACCAACCAACACTGAGATGGCTAAAATCAACTTCCAGCGCATCTGATGAACATCGACACCGAGTTGAGTGGCATGAATCTCTCCAAGCATTAACTTATCGAGCGGTTTACCTTGGCAACATAGCCAAACTAGAACAGGGAACATGACTAATGTTACCGTGTGCTGATACCAACTCGCGCCACCAATGCTCCCCATAAGCCAGTACATTAGCTGGCGTAGACTTAAATCGTCACTGAAGTAAAAAGCCCATGTCACGATGGCACTGGATAAAATACCCAACGCGACACCGACTAACAGTAAACGCGCTGTCGTGAGATGCATCGCCCGAGCAATACCAACCAATATCAGCGTGAACAACATCGAGCCAGCTATCGCCGCCAACATAAAGATCATAGGCGTTGGCAGCACAGGCAATGCAAACATCACCAAAACCATCGCCAAACTTGCGCCCCCAGAAATGCCAAGCACGCCCGGCTCTGCCAGCACATTCCCCAACAAAACTTGTAGTGTGGCACCAGATACGGCCAATGCAGCTCCTATCATTGCTGCTGCGACCAATCTTGGCAGACGCAAATCCAGTAATAGCTTTTGCTCAAATACAGAGAGGGATTGAAAAGGAGAAAGGAAAACCTCTCCGACCATCAAATGAATAGTAGAGAGTAAAACGAGTACGACTGACATAATCACGAGATTACGCTGCCAGCGTCGCTCCTTGTTCAAGATAAGTTGTTGAAAATCCATAGTGGCCGATAAAAACAAACGAGGCTTAACCTTACAGTTAAGCCTCGGTAGATTGCAATTAACTTCTAAGAGTAATATTGGATTAATCGTAAACCAACTCACCCTCTTCAAAACGCGTTTTCACTTCACAAACCATCAGTGCAGCACGTTGACCAATAGCGACATGACGATTTGGGAAGACAATCGCTTCGTTATCATTTTTAGCCATCAGAGGCTTGTCGCCATCATGACCAAAGACTTCACCATGAACAAACGAAGTAAAATTCTCCACGTTGTCGTCAAACATGAAATTGAAATCATCATGCAAGCGGACGATAGTGCGACTTACGCGATATTTAATACACGGTTTCGATAAGTGCTCTGGCTGAGCTTCTGCAATCAAATTACGCAGAGCCAAGTCAAATGCCGTTAATCTGTCCAGAGCGTTTTCACCAATTCTAGCGACGCGGCCAAGCTCCATCGTTAGCGCTTGTGCACCGTAATTCTCTGCACTGTACCAACTGAACGTACTTGATGGTGAATTGGATAACAACACAGCTTCAATATGCGCACTATCGAGAAAATCCACCAACGCTTTGCTGCGAACTGGGTGGCGCGTTTTTGGGCTTACCGCAAACGTGTAATGTTTCGAACCACGAATAGCACAATGCAAATCTAGGTGCCAACGCGTTTTTGGTTCGGTATCTTGATAGAAATCTCGCACCAACAGTTTCAGCGTATCAGCAATCGCCAGTTCTTTCGTTGGTTCGTGCTCTTTTTCATCGAATAGACGATTGAGGTTTTCTTCTAGGAATCGTGTATGCGCCAGAGTTGACTCAGGGTGAGCAATAATGAATAGGCAACGTGCATCGACTTTCTGGAATCCAGATTCGATGTCTTTAATGATCGAATCCACCAGCTCCATCGGTGCGGTTTCATCCCCGTGAATACCACAAGAGATGATGATGTTCTTCGTTTCCTGAGTCGGGTATTCAGGAATGACTTCTAGCACACCACGCTGATAGAGTTTGAGTTGTACGCCGTTTGATAGCACCTGCTCCGCTGGCGCTACATCAATATGAACATCTAACGTGTCAGTTAAAAACGATTGGCGAAAGAGAGACTTCGTCATGCGTTACTCCTTAATAGCACGGCGGGTATGTTAATAAATTGTACAAAGGATTTTTGTTGCTGCGATCTCACTTATGAGTAGAAACCGCTAAATTTATCAAAAATCCGATACCCATTTGCGCCATGCACTCAAATCAAGCATTGAGGCGTTTATTTTTTAAACAATTACAAAGTGTTAGGGCTGTGAACTTTACCACAGCCTTCTGTAAGATCATTATGATTTGATCAAGTTTGAGTGTCTGTTAACCTTTTGAGCCGATTTTTTCGGCGGTGTGCGGATTCTTTATACAACACATGGTCATTTGCTTTGTCACTGCTTCTATGAGCAAGCGGCTATGCGAACCAAAGAAACCGCCAGTACCACCAAATAGTTCGAACTGAAGCCCTATCCGAGCAAGATTCATCAACTAGGGTCAACAGAACTCAACGTTTTATTGGCTACGCTGCGCAAGTAGGCGTTCAAACTCATCGACTTTGTCGCGCACGAGCTCCACGCTTTGTTGCCAGAAGTCTGGTTTGGTTAAGTCCATCGATAGATGTTTTTCAACCACCTCTTCTGCCATCATGTTGCCAGTATCACGCAGTAAATTAACGTAATCAATGTAGAAGTTTTCACCTTTAGCTTCACGTTGCGCATAAATGCCTTTACTGAACAAGAAGCCGAATAGATACGGATAGTTATAGAAACTCACATCGGCAATCGAGAAGTGCAGCTTGCTTGCCCAAAAATAGGGGTCAGCTTCACTCATCACGTCTCCGTACCAATCTTCCCACGTTTCTGACATCAGATTACAGAAATCCTGAGCGGTTAATTCTCCCTCCTGACGACGTTCGTAGAATGCTTTTTCAAACTCGTATCGAACAGGAATATTGATCATTAACGCCAGCGCAGAAGACAACTCTTCCCACAGCATTTCGAGTTTGTCGTCCACACTTTCTGCTTTCGAGATCAAATGATCGCGTACGATATTCTCTGCAAAAATAGAAGCGGTTTCTGCCAGTGTCATTGGGTAGTAAGTTTGGCAAAGCGGCAGATCTCGAATAACCCAGTTATGGAAGGCATGACCAAGTTCGTGAGCCAATGTCATCAAATCAGAACGGCTACCACTCCACGTCATGAATACCAACGGTGTGCGCGTGGCTGGTAGCTTAGTGCAGTACGCCCCCAAACGTTTATTGGCATTGGGCGCGGCATCAATCCAACCGTTTTGAACCATTAAACGCACAAACTCAGACATCTCTGGGTTGACAGTTTCAAACGCTTCGCAAATCACATCGATTGCTTCATTGAAATCGTAGACTTTAGCATCACCGCTTAATGCAGGCATTGCAGCAAGGTGGTTCCACGGCTTCATCTCATCCAAACCGTGCACTTGCGCCATCAATTTACCGGCTTTTTGACCAATATCACGACTGTCCTTCGCCACTTTCATCATGGCAGCCAAGGTTTCAGAGTGAATGCGGCTACCGTACAAACTTGGATCTAAAAAGTGTACCTCTCGCTTAGTCGAGCGCTTTTTGTTTTCAGTTAAACGCCAGCCTGCAAGTGCATTTAAAATCGCGGCGAAAGACTCTTGGTGCGTTTCCATTGCTTTTTGGACGCCACGCCATGCCGCTTCTTGGCGGTCAAACTCTGAACCGTAAAGGATACTTGCAGCTTGGGAGAAACCGAGCTCTTCAGTAGTGCCATCAGCATGGTCTAACGTAACCTTTAACGAACCCGTCAAGTTATCGTACAAATTGCCCCACGCGGATTTTCCGTCCACACTCATCGCAGCTAAAAGCTTTTCTTCTTCCATACTCAAGCGTGTATCTGCCAGTTTTCTCGACTCCATAATAGAGAAAGCTTGACCGCTGATGTCTGGATTTTCGTGATCGAGAACGCGAGCAATGAACTCATCATCTGCATGCGTTAAGGTAAGTTCGAAAGCACTAAACGCTTGAGACAATTCAGAGAAAATACGCATCATACGACCAGAAAGCGCTTTCGCTTCGGCGTTAGTAGCGTTCACTGATGAGTAGCAATTTGCGAAGTTGTAGACCGTGCCCGCCAAGCGACTTGCTGCTTCGTTAGTCAGAATGGCATTTTGCATCACTTCCACATTTTCACAATCTTGCGATTGCTTATTCAGCAGGTCAATACATTGCTCAACAAGTGCGATATCGTCTTGAATTCGAGGGTCGGCAAGGTCGTTGTAAACGATGGATAAGTCCCAACTAGGAGTGGTCATTTTTTAGAGTTCCTTTTGATGTAATCGAATCGGCCTTTCCTCTTCCTCCTAACAAAATAGGATTTAGAAAGCCGATTTCTTCCATGACTAGGGCTGCTTTTCTTCCTTGATTTGTTTCGCGTTGAAGGCCAACAGCGCCTGATTTTAATCTTCTACAAGAGGCACGCCTATTGAACGAACTGAGGCGTAAATTTGGTCATCAATAGTAATTGTTATATGAGTGACTGAGGCATTTCCTATCGCCAATGTCGAATACCATTGAGGATTGCGCCAATCCACGCCCAAAACATGAGCGAGAATTATTCGAATTACGCCACCATGCGTGACAATTAACAAGTTGTCATTGATATCGTTAATGATTTGAGACCAAGCGCGACTAACGCGCTGAGAAAATGTGCTTAAGCTCTCGGCATTAGGCAACGAATGGTGAGCGGGTGATTGCCAAAAGGCATCGAGTTTTTTCCAATGTTCAGTAAGCAAATCAAATGGCATGCCATCGAAGTCACCAAAGTCCATTTCTTGCAGATCGTCTTCGGTGGTCATTGGCAACAATTGTTGCTCAGCTAATATTTGCGCCAAATCGTGACAACGAGAAAGCGGCGACGATATTATCCCCGCTACGTCGTATCCTTTGGTTTTCCAAGCCATGGCGATTTGCTGCTGCTCGGCCTCTTTCACTTTGAGATCAGTCTGACCATGTAAGCCAGGCGCGGCGTCTACTTTTCCATGACGCATAAGATAGATATTGAGCGTTTTCATTACCTTCGTATCCTATTCTTTAAGAACCAATGGCAACCCTGCCGCAACAAACGTTACTCGAGAGCATACTTGAGCAAGTTGTTGATTCATGCGCCCTGCATTATCAACAAAATAGCGGCTCACAGCACCCAGCGGCACGATGCCCATTCCCACCTCGTTAGAGACAAAAATCAGTGTCGCGCGAGAATTTTCAACCGCTTGAATGAGCTTTTCTATCTCTTGTTCTAATGACTCGTTACTGCAGACTTCACCTAGCTCAAAAATCCAGTTGTTCAGCCACAACGTTAAGCAATCAACCAATACAACGTCATTAGCATCAAAATGAGCAAGTAAATCAGGAAGTCGAAGGTGGCATTCGTGTTCATGCCACCCTTCCCCACGTTGAGCTTGATGATGCTTAATCCGCTCTCGCATCTCATCATCAAATGGCAACGCAGTAGCGACATAATGTAATGACTTGTTCTGCTTTTCGGATAACTGTCTTGCGGTTTGTTCAGCAAGTTTCGATTTTCCTGAACGAGCACCACCGAGAATTAACTGCTTCATATATTTTGATAAAACGCGATTAGAGTAAGGTAAACCAAGAGTTCAGAAAGCTGCTGCGCTGCACCTAAGCAATCGCCAGTAAAACCGCCAATGCGCTTAGCAAGCCAACGTTTGAATGCAAATCGAAATGCAAACAAAACGATGACGATAAATGATGTCTGCATTACCCCGAGAAAGAGCGAAACCACGCCCGCAGTAAACAGCAAAATGGCAACTTCAGACGAGGACTGCTTGTTCGCAAGCGGCTTGCTTTTCGAGGTGTCACTGTCACTCACATAAGGCATGTCGTAAATTAGCGTTGCAGCGAGGGCACGACTCGTGGTGTAGGCCACAACAATAACGAGCCAAAAATCAGGCAAATGCACCAACTCGCTCCAAAGGACAAACTTAGCCAACAACGCCATCACTAATGTTGCGGCACCATAAGTCCCGATGCGGCTGTCCTTCATGATAGAAAGACGACGTTCAACCGTCATACCGCCGCCAATGCCATCCGCCATATCAGTCAAACCATCTTCGTGAAAAGCACCGGTGAGCAACAGGCTGAACGCCATGGTTAATACAATAGCAACAGAATCAGGGAAAATAAGTTGAGTGAAGTAGAACACAAGCGCGCAAAGCACACCAAGAATCACACCAACCAAGGCAAAATATCGCCCGGCTTGGTTCATACGCTCTTCGCTGTAAGGTAAGTCACTCGGTACAGGCAAGCGGCTAAAAAAGCTCACAGCCAAGAGGAATAGCTCCATTTGATAGCGTAGCGTTGCTTGTCTTGAACTTTTTGACTCAGACACTAAACCGTTACTCCTGCACTCTCAAAACTGGCCATTTTATTATAGAACTGCGCAGCGGCCCTCAATAGCGGCAATGCCAACGCAGCACCTGTTCCTTCACCGAGGCGGAGCCCTAAATCCAGCAAAGGTTCGGCTTTTAATGACTCCAACACAAACTTGTGTCCGTTTTCTTCTGAACGATGTGCAAACAGCATGTAGTCACGTGTTTCTTCATCTAGTAACGTGGCAACATACGCCGCGACAGAGACAATAAAACCATCGACAAGCACTGGCGTTTTCAAACGCTTCGCCTCAAGGAACGCCCCAACCATCTGTACGATTTCAAATCCACCAACTTGCGATAATACAGCTTTGGCGTCTAGACCTCGACAACGACTTACCCCTTGAGCAACCAACTTTAACTTTCGGCTCAACTGCTCTGAGTTGATGCCCGTACCAAGACCAACACAGTGGTTTACCTCAAGCGGGCTGAGTGCCGCCAATAATGCGGAAGCCGAGCTGGTATTTCCAATGCCCATCTCGCCAAACATCAGTAAGTTAGATCCTGAATAGATGGTGCTTTGCGCCACTCTTGCACCATATTCCAAACCAAGCGCTACTTGTTCAGAAGACATCGCCGCTTGCTTTGAAAAATTGGCAGTGCCATTTCCTAAACGCTGCTCAATTAAATTCGGATGAGATTTAAACTCAGGAACCATGACTTCGATTGGCGCAAGCATACCGCAGTCAATCACTTTGAATTCGATTTGGTTTACATCGCAAAAGCAGTTAATTGCCGCACCTCCAGCAAGGAAGTTTGCAACCATTTGCTGGGTAACTTCACTCGGTGCGATGCTAATGCCTTCTTTCGCAACACCATGGTCGCCAGCAAACACCAACATCGTTGGCTTGCGAATAACAATCTCTTCAACGGCTTGTGCTTGATCTTGGCTTTGAATCAACGCTAACTGCAATGCGACTTTTTCTAGCAACCCTAGAGCACCTAAGGGTTTGGTTTTGTTATCAATGCGCGTTTGAATATCTGCGGAAAAAGAGCAATCCATGTTTGGTATTCCTTCAAGTAATTGGTGTTCGTTCGATAGAAACGTTGTCTACAGTTGCGTATGCATTACGACGAGACAAGATAAAAGGCTGACGACGAATGAGAGAATAAGTGTACGCCTCTTTCATTCTATTTCATCTGATTTTCTCTTTTTGCTGATGTTTTTAGCATTCTGACTGTCATATTGACAAGAATATGATTCTAGGTGGCTGTTTTTACATAAATAGAAAAGTGATACGAATACATATCACCTGGATATCCGGCACAAAAAACCAAGCCCATACAACCAAGCAAACCATTGAAATCTATAACCAAAAAACAAACCAAAGTGACTAAAACCAAGCATTTATAACATGTCTAACACCTAATAAACTCAACGATTGGCACAACAAATGCTTGAATTAACTTGTCCCAATAAAATGGAGAGAGAATTATGTTTGCCAATCAAAGTCGTCGCCCTGCTAAGAGAAGCAAGCCCAAGCCGCAGCGCAAAACCCGGCGCTCAATTCCCTTATCACTCTCCTGAGCCTAAGACCCGTAAATAACGGGTCTTTTTTTAACATGCGATATCGAGCTCGCCACTGCACAAATTTGATGGAGAGTTGCGGCTTATTCTTGCTCTTTCAGCGTGTTGGCATAAGCTACTAATGCCTAAGCACTTGTTCTCTAAAGAGGAAGCATACAATGACAAACGATGTTAACACTTGCGTAATCATCGCTGGCGCAACTGGGTTAGTCGGCAGCAAAGTGGTCGAAAACCTCATTGCTCAGTCAGGTATTTCTCATTTGTACTCCCTCTCCAGACGCCCGCTTAAAGACATTTATGACCCAACAAACAAAATCATTCCAATCATTGATGCAGAGCTCACTATTCATCAATGGAATGAAAATCAAACAACGCCCGATATAGGTTTCATTTGTTTGGGCACGACTCTCAAGCAAGCAGGCAGTAAAGAAAACCTGCGTAAAGTCGATGTCGAACTGGTCACTTCGGTCGCACAGCAAATGAAAATGGTCGGCGTAAAACGCCTTGCGGTGGTGTCTAGTTTAGGTGCCAACCGTTCCTCTCCTTCTCACTATCTTGCTTGCAAAGGACAAATGGAGCAGACCATTGAAAAAATGGGATTTGATGAAGTGGTGTTTGTGCGTCCAGGCCCTTTAGTTGGTGAACGCGATCACCCGCGAAGTGATGAAAAGCTTGTTCAAGCTTTATTCAAAGTCATTCGCCCACTTATGATAGGGAAATTGTCTAACTTTCTACCGATTAAAGCCGAAGAAGTGGCCAAAGCGATGATTTGTCAAGTTTACAGTTATCAGGAAAATTCGGTTGTTTATCTACAAAGAAAAGAAATGCTCGACCTACTGCATCATTATGACTAGTCATTTTGCTTAAAAATCACGCTAAACAGTAAGCTCACGAGATTTATCTCTCATTTTTATATTCATTTTAGATCTATCTAATACCTGTTTGTCATTTTTAAAGTTATATCCTGAGCGTTATCTTACGGCATCAGTATATAACCCCGTATAAAAAACAGTCGGCGTTTCACGCCAGATTGATAAGGTCAGATTATGGATTTTGCAGTGATAGCCTCTCTTGCCGTGTTTATAGGCATATTATTCTTTCTTTTTACCCAGCAACAAAAACAGAACACCCTTTCTCGTCTCGTTTTAATTGGTCTTGTTACTGGCTCTCTTTTTGGCTTGGCTCTTCAGCTTATTCACGGTGAAGGCAGCGACGTCATTTCGAAAACACTAGAATGGGTTGGTATTGTTGGTAGCGGCTATGTCGGCTTGCTAAAAATGGTGATCATGCCACTTGTGTTGGTTTCGATGATTTCTGCGGTAGTAAAACTGGAGAAAGGTGGCTCACTTGGCAAAATCTCTGGTCTGACGATTTCTGTGTTGCTAGTCACCACAGCAATTTCGGCTTTGATCGGTATTCTTGTTACTTCTGCGTTTGGTCTGTCAGCAGAAGGGCTAACTGAAGGCGCTCGTGAAACGGCTCGAATTGCGGTTCTTGAAAGCCGAGCGGGTACAGTAAGCGATCTAACCATTCCACAAATGCTAGTAAGCTTTATTCCGACAAACCCATTTGCAGACTTAACGGGAGCACGCTCAACCTCAATCATTGCTGTTGTCATTTTTGGTGTACTAACTGGTATTGCAGCTCGCAAAGTAATGATGGAAAAAGAGGAATTGGAATCACCAATTCGCACGTTTGTTGAAGCGGCTCAATCTATCGTTATGCGCTTAGTAAAAATGATCATGGCGCTTACACCTTACGGTATTGCTGCATTGATGGCGAAAGTGGTTGCAACCTCAAATGCATCCGACATCCTAAACCTACTTGGTTTTATCGTCGCGTCATACGTCGCTATTGGTTTGATGTTTGTTGTGCACGGCATTTTGGTTTCATTCGTTGGCGTTAGCCCTGTTGAATACTTCAAGAAAATTTGGCCTGTATTGACGTTTGCGTTCACTTCTCGCAGTTCGGCGGCAACCATCCCATTGAATATTGAAGCGCAAGTGACCAAGCTCAATGTGCCACCAGCGATCGCGAACCTATCTGCTTCTTTCGGTGCAACAATTGGTCAGAATGGTTGTGCGGGTATCTACCCTGCGATGCTAGCTGTGATGGTTGCCCCAACAATGGGTATTAACCCACTAGACGTAAACTTCATTCTTTCTCTGATTGCGATCATTACTATCAGCTCGTTTGGTATTGCGGGCGTTGGTGGCGGTGCAACATTTGCGGCATTGATTGTTCTTCCAGCAATGGGCTTGCCTGTAACGATCGCTGCACTTTTGATCTCAATTGAACCTCTGATTGATATGGCTCGTACTGCGCTGAACGTTTCTGGCTCAATGACGGCAGGCACCATTGCAAGCCGAGTGTTGAAGTCCTCAGAAGCTGAAACGGCTCTTGAAGAAACGAAAGCCTAATCCTTATTTGCTGCCTAAGCAGACAAATGCAAAACTTCAAGCCGATGGTTCGCCATCGGCTTTTTCATTTTCACAACTTCACCTTGCATCTTTCGTTGCTAGTCAAGGCGTTGAATGGTCTAATACTCTTATCGGTTCCGTAAACGGTAAGCAGAATGCACCAAGATAATCAGCCCACTTTTTTCTTCTTTGACTACGAGACTTGGGGTACAAATCCCGCGAAAGATCGTCCAAGCCAATTTGCTGGTGTTCGCACAGATGAAAACTTCAATATCATCGGCGAACCTCTGGTGATGTACTGCCAGCTTCCTGCTGATTATCTACCTTCTCCGGAAGCTGCATTAATTACGGGTATTACGCCGCAAAAGGCGATGCAAGAAGGTCTATCCGAGCCTGAGTTCATTGTTAAGATTCACGCCGAGTTATCGAAACCCAAAACCACCAGCCTAGGCTACAACAGCATTCGTTTTGATGACGAAGTGACGCGTTACACCTGTTACCGCAACTTTATCGACCCATACGCGTGGAGCTGGCAAAACGGCAACTCGCGTTGGGACTTGCTCGATGTATTGCGTGCATGCCATGCGTTGCGTCCTGAAGGCGTAGAATGGCCCGAGAATGAAGACGGCTTCACCAGTTTCAAGTTAGAACATTTATCGGTTAAAAATGGCATTGAGCACAGTAATGCGCACGACGCGATGGCTGACGTTATCGCAACGATTGAGATGGCAAAGAAAGTCAAAGCCGCACAGCCAAAACTGTTCGATTACTTCTTCTCTATGCGCCACAAACGTAAGCTGAATGAACTGGTTGATATTGTAAACATGACACCGCTGATGCATGTCTCAGGCATGTTAGGTCGCGAATGCCAATACACCAGCTGGATTGTGCCTGTCGCGTGGCATCCAACGAATAACAACGCGGTTATTACGATTGATTTAGCCAAAGATCCGCAGCCAATTCTTGAACTTTCAACCGAAGAGTTGCACGAACGTCTCTACACCAAGCGTGAAGACCTCGGCGACCTACTACCCGTACCGGTGAAACTGGTTCACCTCAATAAGTGCCCTATTTTAGCACCAGCGAAAACGTTGACGGCGGAAAACGCAGAAAACATCGGTATTGATCGTCAGAAGTGTCTCGATAATTTGGCACTACTTCGCCAGCACCCTGAGATTCGAGAAAAACTAATCGGCTTGTTCTCTATCGAGCGTCAATTTGAAAAAAGCGATGATGTGGACACTCAACTTTACGATGGCTTCTTCTCTCCAGCTGACCGTGCAGCGATGGATATTATCCGCGAAACCGATCCAAACAATCTTGCTGCCTTAGATATCGAGTTTGACGATAAACGCATCAAACCGCTGCTATTCAGATACCGTGCTCGTAACTTCCCAGGCACTCTCGATGAGCAAGAGCAACGACGCTGGGCACTTCATTGCCGAGAGGTATTTGAAAGCCAAATCGAAGAGTATATGCTGAATTTAGAAAACTTAGTTCACGAACATGAAAGTGACGAAAAGAAGATTGCAATATTAAAATCCGTTTACCGTTATGTAGAGAGCCTAGCCTCCTAATTTCTACTTATCCAAGCGCACCTTATGGTGTGCTTGTCGTTTATATGCTGTCAAAATGATAAAAGATCGATTCTTACAACTGATCCAACTGCTCATCTCCCTCTTCCTCATCATGGGAGCACTTGGAATCGGAATTACTATTCAAAAATTCACTGGCGTTTCTGTTCCCGGAAGTGTCATCGGTATGCTTGTACTGTTTTTCTCCATGACACTTGGCCTTGTCAAAGTGGATTGGGTAAAACCGGGCGCAACGCTATTCATTCGCTACATGATCTTACTCTTTGTCCCAATCAGTGTGGGACTCATGCAGCACTTCGATATGCTACTTGCGAATGCATTGCCAATCATCGCCAGTGCCGTCGGTGGTTCACTCATTGTCTTGGTCAGCCTTGCTTGGCTACTGGACTACTTGCTAAAGGAGAAACATTAATATGTGGTTAATTGTCACTATTGTCGTTTTCCTGATTGCTCGCCAAATCGCAATTAAGATCAACAGCCCACTTGCAAACCCTTTGTTGATCAGTATTGCAGTACTGATTCCTTTATTAACGTACCTCAATGTACCGTTTGAGACATACTACGCCGACAACGAAGGCATCAGCTTTTTACTACAACCAGCTGTTGTAGCGTTGGCTTACCCTTTGTACGAGCAACTCCCTCAAATCAAAGCCAACTGGCGAATCATCACGTTTGCTTGTACGCTCGGAAGTGTTATGTCAATGGCAACCACAACCCTCATCGCCGTTGCATTTAAAGCTGACATCAGTTTAATCGCGAGCCTAGTAGGTAAGTCAGTGACCACTCCGATTGCAATGGAAATCTCAAGCCACCTTGGTGGTGAAGCGGCAGTCGCTGCAATCTTAGTACTGATCGTAGGTCTTCTTGGCGCTATTTTGGCGTACCCAATCTACAACCTAATCGGCATTAAGCATCCAATTGCTCGCGGTTTGACGATGGGCACAGTATCGCACGCGCTGGGTACTGCAACTTGCGCAGAGAAACAACCTGTCGACGCAGCGTTTTCATCGTTAGCGTTGGTGCTATGCGGCATCATCACTTCCATTCTCGCTCCGAGCTTTTTTGGTTTAGCAGTCTGGCTATATCAATAAGTCATTGTGACGGTCTGTCCTCCTTCCGACAGGCCGTCACTTTCCTTTTCTCATCGTAGTACGCTGTTGAAAACGATTTTCGCTACAAAGCACACTTCCCATCTAACGTGTCCCAACAAGATTCATAACTAAACGCTATCTTTCGCTGCTAGCATATTTTCATTACTTGGGTATATGAATATCCATTGATATAGTTATTTATGAGACGAAGTTAACGCTCAACACGATTGCAATCGAATACATGTGTGAGCTCACTCTAATTATGTAACAGAAATATCAATTGCATTATTTAACGTGATCTAAAGCACGGAACATTTCTCTCCTTTGCATAGAATAACTGTCCATGCAATAACAAGGATTCAACATGAAAAGTCGCATTGAACAGGCGCTAGCAAGCGCTCCTGAAGCACTTTCAAAACAACTTGCTCCTATCGTCCTAGCCGACGATTTTGATGCTACTCTTTCAGCGCAGCAGTTTGAGCAATTGCTTTCAGCTACCAGCCTATCAGATAAAGAGCTGCGTGTTGCTCTACTTCCTTTTGCCGCTGCATATTCTTACGCTCCTATTTCTGAGTTCTATGTTGGTGCAATTGTTCGAGGCTTGTCTGGCCGTCTGTACTTTGGTGCAAACATGGAGTTCTTTGGTGTTCAGTTAGGCCAAACTGTTCACGCAGAACAATCTGCAATTAGCCACGCTTGGATGAAAGGCGAACACGGTGTCAAAGACATCACCATCAACTTTAGCCCTTGTGGTCACTGCCGCCAGTTTATGAACGAACTGTCGACTGCTAAAGAGTTGAAAGTTCAGCTACCTGAGCGCGACGAAAAGTCATTACATGAATACTTACCAGAAGCTTTTGGTCCAGCAGACCTTGGTATTGAGTCTGGTTTGATGGCCGAAGTAAAACACCAATTTGTGTGTGATGATGAAGACGCATTGATTCAACAAGCCGTCGAAGCGATGAACATGAGCCATGCGCCGTATACCAATAACCTCAGTGGTTTGGCATTAGAGCTCGCGAACGGTCGTGTGTTTAAAGGTGCTTATGCAGAAAACGCCGCATTTAACCCAAGCCTTCCACCGCTGCAAGTAGCACTGATTCAAGTGTTGTTGGCAGGCGAAACCTTCGACAGCATTAAGGCTGCCGCTCTAGTTGAAAACTCTAAGGGGAAAATCAGTCACCTAGCAGACACACAGTCTACGTTAGAAGCGCTAAACCCAGATATTCCCGTCAGTTTTGTTAACGTATAAAATTCACTAATATGTCATTAAAAGCTCTACAACATGTAGAGCTTTTTTATTGACAAAAAACCACAAGCAAACGTTTGCTTCGCAATGAAAAATCAGTATGATCCCCTGCAATTTCTGTCTCATCACTTTATTTTGTAAGGGAACACTATGTTCGGTACTGCAACCAGCGCAAATGCTACCCGTGTATTACTATTAGGCTCTGGTGAGCTTGGTAAAGAAGTGGCAATTGAATGCCAACGACTAGGTCTAGAAGTGATTGCTTGTGACCGTTATGCAGACGCACCTGCGATGCAAGTCGCTCATCGTAGCTACGTGCTCGATATGTTGGATGGTAAGGCTCTAGAAGAGATCATAAACAAAGAGCAGCCTGCTTACGTTGTTCCAGAAATAGAAGCTATCGCGACCGACAAACTTGTCGAACTTGAAGAGAAAGGCCTGAATGTTGTGCCAACGGCGAAAGCGACCAAGCTCACAATGAACCGTGAAGGTATTCGTCGCTTAGCCGCAGAAGAACTAGACCTATCCACCTCCCCTTACCGATTTGCAGACAACTACGATGACTTTAAAGCCGCAGTAGAGCACGTAGGTATCCCATGTGTGGTCAAACCTGTCATGAGTTCATCTGGCAAGGGACAGAGTGTCATCAAAACGGAAGACGATATTGAAAAAGCATGGGACTACGCACAAGAAGGCGGCCGAACTGGCGCAGGTCGAGTCATCGTTGAAGGCTTTATCGATTTTGATTACGAAATTACTTTGTTGACCGTTAGAGCAGTGGATGGTGTTCACTTCTGCGCGCCAATTGGTCACCGTCAAGAAGATGGTGATTACCGTGAATCATGGCAGCCACAAGCAATGTCGGAAAATGCAATAAAAGCAGCAGAGTACACGGCAGAGAAAGTCGTAAACGCTTTAGGTGGGTACGGTATTTTCGGCGTAGAGCTCTTTGTTAAAGGTGACAAGGTTATTTTCAATGAAGTGTCTCCTCGTCCGCATGACACTGGCATGGTTACGATGATCTCTCAAGAGATGTCCGAGTTTGCTCTTCATGTTCGCGCATTTACTGGAATGCCGATTAATAAAATCGTTCAGTATGGCCCTTCTGCATCAGCGGTGATCCTAGGCCAAGGCACATCAACGGACATTCGTTTCGACAACCTTGCGAAGGCTTTAGCGCAACCTCAAACTCAAGTGCGCTTATTTGGCAAACCAGAAATCGATGGTCGTCGTCGTTTGGGTGTCGTGTTAACTCGCCGTAAAACTATTGAAGAGTCTGTTCAAGACGCGGTCGAAAACGCAAAGAAAGTAAAAATCGTTTACTAATCTTTGAGTTCTCAACAATCAAAAAAAGCGCAGCTTTATATCGCTGCGCTTTTCTTTTATTTGCGAGTTCTATTCATAAACTCACTAGTACGGAAATCGTCTTACTGAGCTTCAATTAAGTACACTTCTTCAGAGAAGCGGCTTAAACCCTTCTTCGCGATCTTTGGATGATGTTCATCAGCTTGATCGACGTTTAAGCATGTTACCTTGTAGCCTGCAAACAACTGTTGAATTTCTTCCAATGGCACACTAAATGGAGGACCAGCCATTTCCTCTTGCGGATAGTTCAATGTCACAAGCAAAATACGACCGCCCGGATTCAAAAGCTGCTTCAAGCGCGCTACGTACTCTTCTCGCATATCTTGCGGCAAAGCCACCAACGCAGCGCGATCATAAACGATATCGGCTTGAGAAACTGGAGCAGTAAAGAAATCACCAGCATAAATCGACAGTTCATCAAACTGATACAACTCGTGCATACCACTAATTGGGGTCACAGTTGGTGTATAAAAGTGTTCAGCAAAGAAAGAACGCACCGCTATTTGGCTCAACTCAACCCCCTCCACAGAATCATGTTTCGTTGCTAACCAAACGAGATCTTCAGACTTACCACACAAAGGAACCAAGACTTTGTCTTCACGTTTCGGATTCGCATGGTGCCAGTACGCTGGCAATAGAGGGTTCACATCTTCCAAATGAAAACCGATTTGATTACTGGCCCACTTACTGTGCCAAAATTCTTGATCTCTCATTCTTACTTTCTACTTGTTGGCTGATTTTCGTTTTGTGGGGTAAGACTAATGATTTTTTTAAATTTGTCTATGCCGTTCATCTTTGGTTAATACTGCGATGATAGGATGTCATCGTTCCTTGGAGAACAAACTCTTTATTCTCTAAGCAGAATAAAGAAAAGAGAAATGGTGATCTAACGCACGATTCCTCCAAAAGGTTAATTTTTAGCCTTGGAATCTTTCGGAAAGTCCCCATAAATAAGTTAGTACCTAATTTGCCCAGTCTTAGCGACTTTTACGTTCCCATTTTCTAAGTGCAAGCAAGTTAAGGAGAGTGAATGAGCTTATTTCTACGTACTACAGCATTGATGCTTTTGGTACTAAGCCGTGCGCCGGCATTCGCCGCACTTCCTAATGCCCCAAGTAATGAACAAAATCGTTCCCCTAGTCAAAACGAGGTTTGTTCTAAACTATTTAAACACAGCCTTAGCGGCTTGTATGGAATCCAATCCATCGACTCTCGTCCAACCCAGCCTTATTCAGATTTCGATATTCTTTACAGCAAAGCGCATCAAGCCCAATTCGAGCTTGAAACCATTTGTAAAAGTACCGCCCTACTCAACGATGCTCAGCCATATTTCGCTGGCGTAAAATCTAAACATCGCGCCGAAGAAAAAATCGCACATGAACTGGATGGCCAAGTAGAACGCATTACTGACTTAGCTCGTGCGACTATTGTGGCGGAAGATGTGGCAAGTTTGGTCTCTATTTACGAAACGCTAGAGCGCGAAACAACTATCGTTAAAGTCAAAAACCGCTTTAAGAAACCTGGCCCTTCTGGCTACCGTGATCTGAACTTGTTAGTCCGTTTGCCAAAAACGAATTTGATCGCAGAAGTACAGCTGCACTTAAAAGCGATTGCGGATGTAAAAAATGGTCCTGAACACGACCTGTATGAGCAAATTCAAAAGCTTGAACGTCAAGCATCAATGGAAAAGCGAAATCTAAGCGAGATTGAAATGGCTTCCATTAAGAATATGCGTAGCCAAGCGAAAAACTTATACCAACAAGCATGGCAGCCTTACTTAACGACGCATTTAGAAGCGGCATAAACAAAAACGCAGCTTGAGAAACAACAAAACCACCGCAATGCGGTGGTTTTCGTTTGTATGAAAACATCAAATTTCATACATAACAAAAGACCACGACTAAGCGTGATCTATTTGATTGGTTTTACTGTTCTTTTTTTAGATTTTCTACACGAGCTTTTAACTTCTGGCCCGGGCGAAACGTAACTACACGTCGAGCAGTAATTGGAATATCTTCACCGGTTTTCGGGTTACGACCAGGTCGTTCATTCTTGTCACGAAGATCAAAATTACCAAAACCTGACAGTTTTACCTGTTCGCCACTTTCCAGTGCCTTACGAATCTCTTCAAAGAACACTTCCACCGTTTCCTTGGCGTCCCGTTTACTAAATCCTAATTTATCAAACAGGTTTTCTGCCAATTCGGCTTTTGTGAGCGCCATAAAACTTTCCTCAAAGCTATGTTAAACAATGCTACCTAGTGTAGCGCCAGAGCAGTTTTACCCTACCAATTCAACAACATATCGGGGTTACATCAGGAAGTGTATGACAAGCTTATGATTTTCGCCAACTTTTTTCTTTGCGAATAAAAGGAATGCCGATGTATAAATTATTGTTAAATAGCGACATTTCAATATTTTTTGTTTAGTGAATGCTTAATTACAAAAAATATCCAGTCAATATGACTAAACAATAACAACAAAACGACATTAATCACTATTTAATAAAAATATCAGAGATTGGCTATTTTACAGACACATGACATAAAACTTGTCGGTATTTCAGTGATTTGTATGTAACTTGATACGTAACAATTAGTTCAAAGGTACGACCACTCCATATAGCTAATGTGCTTTGAGAAAGCTTGATTTAATCCACGGTTCTCATTGTTTCACCATGACGCAATGCATAAAGGTTTGATACTGTGATTACCACTTAGTTGATTAACCAACTAAGCGCACATCTACCTCATATACACTAAGGCGACCATGATTAATCAGATCATTAATATTCTTTTTCCTGTGTTCGCTCTTGTCGGTGTGGGCTATCTAGTCGGACGCCATATCAAACCTGATTTTCGCCCCATCAATCGAATTAATATCGATGTATTCACGCCAGCTCTGGTGTTTTCCTCATTAGCGAGCATGCCGCTCGACTCTGAACAAGGTCCCCTGCTCTTAGCTGCCATCATTGCGGTTTTAATTCCGGGGTTACTCATGATTCCGATTTGTAAAATCACTGGGCTAACATTTAAAGCTTGGGCTCCACCTCATATGTTTCGAAATAGCGGAAACCTTGCGATACCGTTGTTCACTTATACATTTGGCGAAGCCGCCCTTTCTTCTGCTGTACTGCTGTTTGTAGTATCAGCTTGCTTACATATCAGCGTAGGTGTGATGTTGTTAAGTAACGGGAATCCATTGAAACAAATCATAAAGATGCCAATTTTCTTATCGGCATCGCTCGCATTATGTTTGAACTTATCAGGTATTGGCGCGTGGACACCGTTGTATGAAGCAACAGCACTGCTAGGGCAAGCCGCTGTTCCGGTAATGCTGCTTTCTCTTGGCTCACAAATGTGCCATCTAAGACTGGATGGATTAAAAGTTGGCGTTTTGTGTACCGTTCAATCGTTAACGACTGGCGCAATCGCGTTTGCAATCATTTATTGGTTTATTCCTTTACCAACCATGCAACTACAAATGATGGTGCTGTTCACCATGCTACCTCCAGCGGTCATGAATTATCTGTTTGCAGAGCGACTGAATATCGAACCGATGACAGTGGCATCCATGGTGTTGTTTGGGAACTTCTTTAGCGTATTGACGTTGCCATTGCTCCTAAGTTACACGCTGTCGTTGGCGTAAGTGAACCTTGAGAGTCCATCGTTGCTGTTGGTAGGCAAACCTGAAGGTTCGGATTTTCGACACTATCTTTCTATGTAATCTTGTTTCACAATCTATGGTTGCATTAGTGGAATAGGCATAAAAAAAACCCTGCCAATTTGGCAGGGTTTTCAGTCTCTTAAAAAGTTTGTTACGCTGCGTTAATTAGTCGCGTAGAGCTGCACCAAACTTCTCAGATACGTGAGTAACGATAGCATCAACCGCACCAGCGATGTCTGCATCTTCAAGCGTACGCTCAAGTGACTGTAGGGTCAGAGCGATAGCTAGGCTCTTCTTACCTTCTTCAACGCCTTTACCTACGTAAACGTCGAACAGCTTCGCATCTTTAAGGAACTCGCCACCTTGCTCTAGACAAGCGTTAACGATGTCACCAGATGCAACAGCTTCGTCCACGACTACTGCGATATCACGACGGTTTGAAGGGAACTTAGAAAGCGCTACCGCTTCTGGGATCACTTTGCTGTTGATTGCAGACCATTCGATTTCGAATACGATTGTGCGACCGTTTAGACCGAACTTACGCTCAAGCTCAGGGTGAACAGTACCGATCACGCCCACTTCTTTGCCATCTACGATGATTGCCGCAGATTGACCTGGGTGAAGAGCTGGGTTAGCTTTTTTGCTTTCAGGTGACAGTGCAGCGAAAGAGTACGCTTTTTCGTTAGCAGACAGTTCTAGAATTGCTTCTAGGTCGCCTTTAAGGTCGAAGAAATCAACCGTATTAGTTTCGATATCCCAATGTTCTTCACCGCGAGTACCAGCGATAACACCCGCTAGCATAGGCTCTTGGCGCATGCCGTTTTCTGCAGATTCACATGGGATGAAACGTAGGCCGTATTCGAATAGACGAACGCGTGGCTGTTGACGCTTCTGGTTGTGAACAACCGTGTTCAGTAGACCTTGGATAAGACCAAGACGCATTGCTGACATGTCTGCAGAAATTGGGTTTGGAAGTACTAGAGGCTCAACACCAGGTACAACTAGCTTTTGCTGCTCAGGCTCAACGAAGCTATAAGTAATTGCTTCGTGGTAACCACGGTCAACAAGAAGATCACGAACGCGTTTCAGTGGAAGATCCGCTTCAACGTGGTTGTGCATCTTAAGTGCTGCTGCTGGGTTTTGGTTAGGAATGTTGTCGTAACCGTAGATACGGCCAACTTCTTCAATCAGGTCTTGCTCGATAGCGATATCGAAACGCCATGTTGGCGCTACTGCCACCCAACCTTCTTCAGAAGCTTCAACAGTCAAACCTAGGCGCTCTAGGATTTCTACTACGTCAGCATCAGCGATGTGGTGACCTAATAGGTTGTCTAGTTTAGAACGACGTAGAGCAACTTTGTTTGGCTTAGGTAGGTCTGCTTCAGATTCTACAGCTACAACAGGTGCTACTTCACCACCACAAATTTCAACTAGAAGCTGAGTTGCGCGCTCCATTGCGCTCGCTTGTAGTGCGTAATCCACACCACGCTCGAAACGCATTGAAGAATCAGTGTGCAGACCGTAGCTACGTGCACGACCACGGATGTGGTCAGGCGCGAAGAATGCACACTCAAGTAGAACGTCTTTAGTCTCAGTTGTTACACCAGACTCTTCACCACCAAAGATACCTGCGATTGCAAGCGCTTTGTTGTGGTCAGCTACAACTAATGTATCTGCGTTTAGTTCTGCTTCGCTGCCGTCTAGAAGTGTTAGCTTCTCACCTTGCTCCGCCATACGAACTACGATGCCACCTTCGATCTTCGCTAGATCGAACGCGTGCATTGGTTGGCCTTGCTCTAGAAGAACATAGTTAGTGATGTCTACTACAGGATCGATAGAGCGGATACCACAGCGACGCAGTTTCTCTTGCATCCATAGTGGCGTTTCAGCTTGAACGTTTACGTTCTTAACCACACGACCTAGGTAACGTGGACACGCAGCAGGTGCTTTCACTTCGATAGACACTTTGTCTTCGATTGAAGGAGCAACCGCTTCTACTGATGGCTCAGTCACGTCAGCGCGGTTAAGTACGCCGACTTCACGAGCTAGGCCACGAATGCTGAAACAGTCAGCGCGGTTTGCTGTTAGGTCTACGTCTACAGTTACGTCGTCTAGACCTAGGAATTCACGGAAATCGGTACCGATTACTGCGTCTTCTGCTAGCTCCATGATGCCGTCTGACTCAACGTCGATACCTAGTTCAGTGAATGAACAAAGCATGCCGTGAGATGGTTGGCCACGTAGTTTCGCTTTTTTGATTTTGAAATCACCAGGAAGAACAGCACCAACTGTTGCTACTGCTACTTTCAGACCTTGGCGACAGTTGTGTGCGCCACAAACGATGTCTAGAAGCTCTTCTTCGCCAACATCAACTTTAGTTACGCGCAGTTTGTCTGCATCTGGGTGTTGACCACATTCAACAACGTGGCCGACTTTAACGCCAGTAAAAGAACCAGCAACAGGAAGAACGTCGTCTACCTCTAGGCCGGCCATTGTAATTTGGTGAGTTAGCTCGTCAGTAGTAACCGCAGGGTTTACCCACTCACGAAGCCATGATTCGCTGAATTTCATGTTGATGAACCCTCTGGATTACTTGAACTGTTTTAGGAAACGAAGGTCGTTCTCGAAGAACGCACGAAGGTCGTTCACGCCGTAACGAAGCATTGTTAGACGCTCAACACCCATACCGAATGCGAAACCAGAGTATTTTTCAGGATCGATGCCTACGCTACGTAGTACGTTCGGGTGAACCATACCGCAGCCTAGTACTTCTAACCATTTACCGTTTTTACCTTTCACGTCTACTTCTGCTGAAGGCTCAGTGAATGGGAAGTAAGATGGACGGAAACGTACTTCTACTTCTTCTTCGAAGAAGTTACATAGGAAATCGTGCAGAATGCCTTTTAATTGAGCGAAGTTAACGTTCTCATCAACCAGCATACCTTCCACTTGGTGGAACATTGGCGTATGCGTTTGGTCGTAGTCGTTACGGTATACACGGCCCGGTGCGATGAAACGGAATGGTGGTTTACCATTTTCCATCGTACGGATCTGTACGCCTGACGTATGAGTACGAAGCATCAAATCTGGATTGAAGAAGAAAGTATCGTGGTCAGTACGCGCTGGGTGATCAGCGGCGATGTTTAGCGCATCGAAGTTGTGGAATGCATCTTCGATCTCTGGGCCTGCTTCGGTGTTAAAACCAAGTTCGCCAAAGAACTTCTCGATACGCTCTACAGTACGAGTTACTGGGTGTAAACCACCGTTTTCAATACGACGACCTGGTAGTGTTACGTCGATTGTTTCTGCTGCTAGTTTCGCTTCAAGCTCTGCACGTTGTAGTGCGTCTTTACGAGCTGCGATAGCTTGCTGAACTACGCCTTTCGCTTTGTTGATCTCTTGACCAGCTTCACGGCGCTCTTCTGGTGGTAGTTTACCTAGGCTTTGAAGTTGAGCAGTTAGCTCACCTTTTTTACCCAGATACTGAACACGCACTTCATCAAGTGCGACTAGCGATTCGGCAGCTTCAATTGCAGTGCTCGCGCTAGCAATGATCTCTTCTAGATGTTGCATCGTTTCCTCATCTACCTGTTGGTAGTGTCCATAAGGGAGTGATTGGTTTTTTGATAGCTGTACATAGTAGCCAAACCAGACACCAATGCCAAATTGAATTATAAAAAGAAGAGGTTATTGAATAAAAAGAACACAAAAACGTAAAAAAAGCACTGTTATCGAACTTAACGGTGTGCGAGCGCTTGTGTAACAAGCACCAGTTTCATAAATAAGCTTACAAACATAGAAGGGGAAAATGCATTAACTTGGTAGCAGAATCTCACCATTCAAATCATTCCGCACTGATTAGTTTTGTCGGACAGAAACCGGCTCTTGCGTTACGTACTTTTGAACAGCCCGAACTTTATTTTTACCTTCTTGCTTCGCTAAATAAACGGATTCATCGGCTGCGCGAATCAAATCGGTGTACGTACTCATGTTTTCTGTTCGTTCTGCAACACCAACACTGATGCTCCCTCTCCACGGTTCATAACACGTTGGAACGAGCATTTGAGACACCTGTTTTCTTACCATTTCCGCAACATATAACCCGCCGTCCAATCCTGTGTCTGGACAAATAACAAAGAACTCATCACCTCCCAATCTGCACACGATATCATCGCTACGAAAATGATATTTAAGTGCTTGTGCAAGCTCGATTAACACCAAGTCCCCGGCCTCATGCCCACACGTGTCATTGACTTGTTTAAAATAATCCGCATCAATCATGATACAAACCAAAGGCAGTGCTTTGTGCTCCGTGTCATCCCAAAGCTTTTTCAACGTTTTGATTGCACTGCGTCGATTGGGAAGTTGAGTTAATGAGTCCGTTAATGACAGCGCTTCCAGCTGCTTATTTGCCGTTAACAACTGGTTCGTTCTTGCTTCTACTTTTTCTTCTAATTCCAAATTGAGTTTTAAGAGATCACGATTACGTTCGGACACTTGAGAAAACAGCGCATTGAGTGCTTCTAGTAATGGCTCGGTAGACGCGTTAGCTTGTTGCTCTTGTTCGCGATAAGCTTCTAAAGGAGAAACGCCTCGTTCGATGGCTTTGATCTGTTTCGCCATATTTTGATCGATGCCAAGAATGTGGTACGCCAACCAATGAATGAGAAAATCCAACAACTGCTCCGCTGATTGCCGATTATCTTCGTTAATAAAACTTTGCATGCTGACAATATCGCCCATAAAAGTGCGATGTACTTGAATATGCTTTTGGAGATGCTCGTGATGAATCCCCACTTCTCTCATTAAATTTTCCTCTTCTTTGAAGTGAAATTCGGCGTAACGAGAGAGTTCAAATAACGCGCTCTGAATATCCGCTATAGAAATCGTGTTTCGCGTCAAAAGTTTGCCGTACTTATTAATAAACTCAACGAGATACTGGTGTTGGTCGTCAACATCTTCGATTCCTGTTTCAAAATAGATGTCCCAACGAAATGAATTCAACGTTACTACTCCCAATATCGACGAGTCTATATCAAGTCACCATGAGCAACCTGAAATGCCACAATAAATATAGGGAATAGTAACGATAAAAGTTTTCTAACACCTCACTGAGTAGTCAAAATAATGACAAAGATCTCCATGATGGATTATTTTCGCTAAGCAATTCAGCAAATCTAAAAATAATACTGTATAGAGAGCTCAATAAAATCGTCGTCTCGAGCAAAATAAAGTAAGTCTGTCGGCGTATCATTTTTAAATAACCACGCATCAACTTGCCACTTCAGATGGTTCGATATTCTGCTAGAGGCTTCTAACTTTGCGTTATAAACATCTGAGTTATCCAAATCTTGCGTAATCCCAGTGAGAATTTCAGTTCCATCCTCATCATTTAAGGCAAAGCGGACACCTGCAAACACATCATTTTGACCGATGTTCTGTGCGTTATTTCCCCGACTATCATAGAGGTACTCTCCAATAAGGCCGACATCCCAAACCGTATCAAAAGCGCCGACGATGGTATATTCGAAACCCGTCACCACGCCAACATGATGGTCATAACTATCTCGATATACACTTTCAAGCTTCCATAACCAATCTCCGACAATGCCTTGAACATCAATACCGAAATGACTCATCAGCGCATAATATGGTTTGAGTTCACCTTGCTCGAATCGAAAATAGGGATCTCGATTGGTCCCATACAAATAGCTCAAACCAATATCCCAATCACCCAGCATTTTGGAATATCGAAATGCCACATCAATGTGTTTCTCTTCCCTACTCGATTCATAAATAGCGCTGTCAGAAATAACAGGCTCCGTACGTAAACGTCCGTCTTGACCAGCAAAAGTACGCTCCCGAAAATAAGGAAGTACCATGGCATGAAAAGCGCCCCAATCTTTAATCGCCGTAAAATGTACCATTGGCTGACCCAGTTTATCTTCGCCATCAACCGCTTCCACGGCATCTGTTTGGTTCACAACATCAACCAGATGCGCGGACTCGGTGACGCCCCAAAACACTTTACTGATCCCAACTCTAAGCTCGTAATCATCCCAATACGTGAGAAAAAGCGCTTCTCTAATGTCACCGTGGGTTCTTTCATCATCGAGGCTATCGACTCGAAAAAACGGTGTGAAGGTGAAGCTACTATCTCCGCTTTGGAAGTCCCAGTAAAATTCAGGCTGAACTACAACAGAGCTTTGGCCTTTACTCTGCCCTTGCAGCCCGTGAGAGAGAAATTGTCGATGCTCAACATTCAATTGCCCCGCAAGCTCAAATGCGAACAGCGAGGGCGTTACCAACATCGCGAGTATTCCGCCAAGTTGGTTTACTCCTTTGCCCATATTCATACCACTCCCTTATTTAACTCGCTTGAGCACGTTTTTGTTGAAGTCGTTCTCTTCCAACCCTGTTTGAAAGCGCAAATCGCTAGTGTTCAATTCTGTACTTTTGCCAGTTTGGTGATTCGTCATTGCCATGGTATGTGCACGCCAATATTTATCGAGGTACTGCTTATAATTAGCGAAAGTTAGAGTTTTCAATAACGCGCCTTTTCGGTCGTAAAACTCGACTTTGAGAGGGCGATAATGCGCCTTGTCAAGCCATACTACCTGCTTGGTATAACCGGAGTTCTTGTCCGTTGGAATTTGCTCTAGCACGAATACGTCTTGCCCGTTAAACTTCTCATCCTTGAGGTGGTTAAAGCGGTATTTTTCGATTTCAAATGAACTCAAGTCTTCATACGCAAACTCGCTTCCCATAAACGGGCCCGACTTATTACGTGACGAAATTCGCTTTACTCGCTTTAAGGCAGGTAAATACAACCATTGGTCATCCGCACCAATGGTATGAGAATGGTTGAGAAAAGCCGTGCCCGTGACGTCCCGAGGCTGGTCAAAAATGGTCAGCCCTTTGTCGCCATCCCCTTCAACTTCGAGAGATTTCAATCGCATAAGGCGCGTACTGCTTTCACCTTGTGCGTTCTTTAAAATCATCTCCATGGTTGCGATAGAGTCGCCCCAACCTTCATCTCTTGCTTTTCGCTCCTGAGCAATTTCCAGCCCTTTTTCTTCATTCGCATAAGTGAATGGCGATGTAACTAGCGAAGCCGACAACATCAAAACTTGCAATACGTGGTTCATTTTTTTCATGGTTCAATTCCTTTTAATTCTGAGTTACGACTGAGTTGCAGTGATGGTGGACGACGCTTTCAAGCGCGCGTTATCAGACGGACTTTCTTGTAAGTACGCTTTTTTATCGAATAGCATTAGTAAGGTTGGGAGGAATAAGAAGTCCACAACCAAAGCGATGAAGATAACAATGGCGCTGAGCTGCCCCATATCCGCATTCAGCCTGAAGCTAGACATTGCCAATACAGAAAAACCTGCCACTAAAACCACCGTAGTGATCCACAGTGCGCGACCAACGGTATGAAACGCGTAACGAACGGCTTGCTCTGCTATTTGCCCCTCGCGGCGCGCTCTTTGATATTTGGAAAGGAAGTGAACGGCATCATCGACCACAATCCCAAGCGTCAATGTCACAACAACGGATAAGCCGAGGTTGATTTCACCCGATATCAGTGCCCACAAACCAAAGCCAATGACCGCTGGCGCAATATTGGGCATCAAACTAATTAGCCCTAATCTCACGGAGCGAAGTGCAAAAATCAGCAAGGCAGAAATTAAAACAAGCGTGATCGGTAAAGTGGACAGCATGCTCGCCATATTCGTCTCTCCAATATGGGCGAACATTAATGACGGGCTTGATGCAACCACTTGATACTGAGGGGCATGCTCTGCAAACCATTGATAGATTCTGTTTTCTAAATCGACCAGTTCCACACTGCCGAGGTTTGCCACGGTCAACACCATTTTGATCGAGGATTTATCGACATTGATTTGATTATTGAGGTCAAGGCCGTACGGCAAAGACATTTCGTAAAGCAGTAGATATTGCGCTGCGAGCTCTCGCTCTTGAGGGAGCAAGTAATACGCCTCATCATCACCATGCATGTTCTTGTTGAGACGCTTATAAACATCTGCCAATGTCGCCACATGGTCTGTTTCAGGTTGGTCTCGTAGCCAACTAGAAAACTCACCTATCGTGTTAAGAAAATCAGGAGCGGCAATACCTTGAGACTCGTTGGTTTTAATCGCAATGCTGATGTTGGTCATACCGCTGATTCGCTCTTCCATAAAATCAGCAGCCTGACGAAACTCGTTACGTTGACCAAAGTACTCTACCGATTCGTCATTCACCTTGTTAAGTGGGATAAGACTCGCGCACACGACAATGACAGCAACCGAAAGTGGCAACAAGGCTCTTCGTTGCGAAACCACAAAGTCACCTAAGCGATCCATGACATGTTTTTGGCCTTGTGACGTTTCCATTTTTACGTGGATAGGCAGCAACTTGAGCAACGCCGGCAACAAGGTAACGGAAAGAAAACAGGCGACCATAACACCTAAAGCAGACAAGTTACCGAAGTCTCGCAGGACAGGAGAATCGGACATGTTCATCATCAAGAAGCCAATCGCGGTTGTTACGGATGTAATCAGAATAGGCACGAAATTCAAAGCGATACTGCGCTCGATTGACTGCGCTTTCGTGAACCCGTTTTTCATTGATTGACGCATGGTCGCAATCACATGAACACAGTCAGCAACCGCAAGCGTCATGATCAACGTTGGAACGTTTACCGTCGCAGTGCTTAAGAACATTCCAGCCCAACCGGAAATGCCCATGGTCGCCATCACAGAACCAATGATGACAATCAGCGTCGCTATCACACTTAGAATGGAACGCAGCATGATAGTCAAAAAGACCAAAATCACAACGAGCATGGTTGGCACTAATGTCGAGCTGTCATCTTGCGCAGCAGTCATAAAAGCGTGGTTCATAGCAATAATGCCCGCTTTATGAAAAGTCACGTCAGGATACGCGCGTTGGTAGCGGTCAATCATGGCATTGATACTCGACACCACCTCCTCCACTTCTGCGGTCTTATCCATCTCGGGCAACTGGACGGTAATATTCACCACGGTGACATCGCCTTTCTCTGACACCAATGCGCTTTTTAAAACAGGTTCACTGAGTGCAATGCTTTTGACCTTGGAAATTCGTTCTGGGGTCAGTTCGTATTCACTGTATAGAAGATCTTCAACCAACAGATCATCTTCAAAGGCTTCTGTGTGTTGATAGTTAGCGATAGAGTCAACACGGCTCGAGTATGGGACTTGCCAAGCGTCGACTGTTATTTTCTGGATAAGAGACAAGGTCTGCGGGGTAAAAATGTCGCCATCTTCAGGCGCGATGACGATGGCAAGGTTGTCCGTTTTTGCGAACGTGGTTTGGATTTCATCAAACGCAAGCAGTTGCTTGTTAGTACCATCAAAGAAAATGTCGTAATCTCCTCTGAAATACAGGTTTTTACCTCCTATTGTAGCGACAATAATCAAGAAAATAGTTGCTAGTAGAACGAGCAAACTGTATTTGGTGGGTATCTTCCCCAAACCAATTCCTTGGTGTTGCTGAGCTTTACGGTGTGGCATCACACTCTCCTTTGTGACGTTTCGTCAAATTTAAAAACTAAAAAAATCAGCCAGCGCTGTTTTCTAGTTTTTACGTAACTTTTCAAATGCCTCTCTAGGTTCTTCACCTTAAGCATCATCTTTTAAGTCAAATATTGACGATTCGTCACTTTAGTGTGATAAAAAAGCCAATCATCGTTTGGATTGGCTTCTGTAACCGATTTAACGGTTCACTGTTTCTAAGTAAGCAATCTCTTCACTAAAGAGTTCCTGTTCTACTCGACGCCAGGTTTTCCGATAGTCCCACTCTGTAGAAAGTGGCGCCCAACCTAAGCCGTCTAATAACATATTCGCATTGTGCAACACAGAAAATGGGTCTTGGATTCGTTGTATACAGCGACTATTCGATGCGTTTTGCGCAAGCGCGTTAGAACCAAATGCGATAGACCAGTTAGCAAACACAATAGCATCCGCACCTATAGCAGGAGAAAACTTTAGATCTCCGCACTCTACTGCATTATTGACCAACGCATCTGCACCGGAAATCACTTCTTCTTCTAGCCGATTCAGCTCATTCAAACGTTCAGGTGATGCTTTTTCCAACACCCAAGGCGTTTTAGCTACAATCGCGCAAGTCGACAGCACTGGCTCCATTCGAGCGTAAATACGATAGCCTACATGCATCGCAATAATTTTCTCTCGAGTATTGCCATCGAAGTTTGCCGTGCGCTCGAAAAATATCGCTTCGCTTTTTAACGAATGGATACAAAGCGCAAGTATTACGTCTTCTTTGCTGCAAAAATGATTGTAGATGGTGCCCTTAGAATAAGAGCTAGCCGAGGTCAGCTTATCCATAGTGAGGTTCGCAAACCCCTGCTCTTGGACGAGTGACTTAGCCAGTTGAATAAGCTCAACTTCTCTATCCGCAATCGCTTGTTGCTTTTTGGTTAGCCCGGACGAGACACGACACCCGTCTCGCTTACCATCCTTTTTACAGCGAAAGTTAAACATAATCCTTTGATCCGTATACCCACACACTCCTGATAATTGTAACACGATTATGTAAAACAGGAACGTCACCATTTTTGACGAACCGTCATAATTGACACTTCGTCATAATAGATCAAAAAACAAACATTACAAGTATGAATTTATCCATAACGAAAAATTACAAAAATCTATAGTTTTATCATTAAAATGCAAAAACAAAGGCTAGACAAACTGATGTGCTGAAGATTTAGGCGAGAGATAGACGTTAAGCCAAGAGCTTACAAACTCGATATTTCCCAATACCTAAGATGCAAGCCATTGGCTCTGAGAGATAAGTGAATGGATTAAATTGAAAGGCTTGGTTTATCCCCTGCTGCTGCAATTGCGTAGCGAATATCGTCAATAAAACGATATTCTGTTTCTACAATTCCATCAGAGAATGTCACTGGTTGATGTGGCCCAGCAAGTAGAACGACGTTTGTGAAGTCGGAAACATTAAAGTTTTCAGCGACAACATTCTTCGAGTGAAAATCAATCACCGTTTTCGCTACTTGATCTTCAAGCTCCAGCAACTGTTCTTCCGTAATTTTCATTCGCGCCAAAGCAACACGAACGCATTTATCATGTGTCGTTGTTTGCTCTTTGATTATCTCGGTGTACTTATCGTTTAACTTCGAGTTTTCTGCGTAGCTGTAGTACAGCGGGCCGTGCAACGTAATACTTTTGTTTTCATCTACGTAAACAAGGTCTAGCAACTCTAGTGCACCCAGATAATCAGACATGCTTTGCTCTGATAAGTCGTATTTCTTCTTTAAAATTGTGTATCCATCTTTTCCGCGCAACATCCTCAGTTCACGATAAAAATCGTAAAGATGTGGGAACTGAAAAAACACTTCGTCTTGTGTTCGACTAAAATAATCTTCATCTTCACCTTGCAACTGATTGGCTAACTTTTGCAATTCATCCAATGTACAGTCAATCGCACGACAGTATTCAAGCAGTTTATCTAACGCGAGGTTGGTACTGGTTAAATGTCTCTTAAAAGTGGACAGTGGCATGCCCATTTTTTCAGATAGCTCTCGATATGTTAGCCCCTTTGTTTTAATCGCTTGTCGTAAAGCGGCTAGCAAATATTCGGGAGTCAGATCTCTCATCTACTATTCCTTTTGGCAATGTTACAGCTTTATAGTATTTGTAACAATTTAGAGCTTATTAGCAAGCTATAAGTTCATATTTTTATAATAAATTCTTGAATTAATATACCAACAACACCATTCAACACGCAAATGACATAACTCAAAAGACATTGAACTTGGTTATATATATCTAAGTCATTTAATAATAAAAGAAATAAAATCAGTTTACCTGATCGCAATTTGTATGGCTTAGATAATTAAAGCAAGAAGATAACACCAGATCACATAACTAGTTTTAGAATATTTACCCTACTTAAATCAAGCCAAGTAAATGAATAAAAATTCACAATCACAAAAAAGATATACCAATAAAGCCATAGGATTAGAGTATGAGTTTTTTAACATTTTGGAGTGAAGCCATGGCTTACTCAAACCACTTCAGGGAGAGTCTAAAGAAGGCGAAGAACCGATGTTGCCTCGCCAATCAAAAGCAATTCTATTCCACGAGCTTTACAGCGGTACCAAAAGCAAGGATTTCAGATGAACCATCGACAATTGAGCTTGTAGTAAAGCGAATTCCTACAATCGCATCAGCGCCTTTCTGGTTCGCTTGCTCGACCATACGTTGAATAGCAATGTCACGTGCTTCGGTCATCATTTCGGTGTATCCGCGGATCTCTCCACCAACAATGCTTTTTAGACCAGCCATTAGGTCTCTGCCGATATGCTTAGATTGAACAACGTTGCCCGTCACCACTCCTCTAACTTCTGCTATTTCCTTGCCTGGAATCGTATCTGTTGTTGTGTAAATCATGTCGTGCCCTTAATACTATGAAGTAAATACAGTACGTTACCACCAAGCCTTTAAATATGAAATCAGGATAGTGTTAGTAAGTTATATAGAAGTGGCTGTGCGTGAGTACCTTTATTGAAAGTATTCAATGTGAGAGGAGTGTAACCAGAAGTGATGCAAACAAGTAAGAAAACACACAGAAGAGAAATTACAGATAATAAAAAAGGAGAGCAAATGCTCTCCTTTCCTTAAACCTAAACTGCTAATTAAAGAGCAGCTTTCGCTTTTTCAACTAGAACTGCAAATGCAGCTTTGTCGAATACTGCGATGTCCGCAAGGATCTTACGGTCGATCTCGATAGATGCTTTCTTAAGACCGTTGATGAAACGGCTGTAAGATAGACCATTTTGACGAGATGCCGCGTTGATACGTGCAATCCATAGTTGACGGAATTGACGTTTCTTAGCGCGACGGTCACGGTAAGCGTATTGACCAGCTTTAGTAACTGCTTGGAAAGCTACGCGGTAAACACGTGAACGTGCACCGTAGTAACCTTTAGCTTGTTTTAGAACTTTCTTATGACGTGCACGAGCTTGTACACCACGTTTTACGCGAGGCATTATGCTTCTCCTAAACTAAACGATTGATAACTAAAAAGAATTAAGCGTATGGCAACATACGGATTACTGCAGCCACTTCACAACGTGGAAGGATTGCATTTGGACGTAGTTGACGCTTGTTCTTAGTAGTACGCTTAGTCAGGATGTGACGTTTAGTAGCGTGCTTGTACTTAATACCACCAGCAGTTTTCTTAAAACGCTTAGCAGCACCTTTGTTGGTTTTCATCTTAGGCATGATGAATAACTCCGCATTGAGTAGTTTAATAAACAATGTAATTAGGGCGAACAAAACCCATCCGTTGCCTTTTATTCAAAGGGAAACGGCTGGGTTTCAATTACTTTATGAGCCGTTAATTACTTCTTTTTAGGGGCTAGCACCATGATCATCTGACGACCTTCAATACGGCTAGGGAAAGCTTCTACTACAGCAATTTCTGCAGTGTCTTCTTTCAAGCGGTTTAGAACGTCGACACCGATGTCTTGGTGTGCCATCTCTCGGCCACGGAAGCGAATTGTTACCTTCACTTTGTTGCCTTCTTCAAGGAAACGCGTCAGGTTGCGTAGTTTTACCTGATAGTCTCCAATATCAGTTCCAGGACGGAATTTTACTTCCTTGATCTGGACCTGCTTTTGCTTCTTCTTCTGCTCTTTAGCAGATTTGCTCTTCTCGAAGAGGAACTTACCATAGTCCATCACACGACAAACTGGTGGCTCGGCGTTAGGGCTGATCTCAACGAGATCCATACCAGCTTCTTCAGCAGCTGCAATGGCTTCTTGAATCGATACAACACCAACTGATTCACCGTCAGCGCCTGTTAGTCGAACTTCACGAATACCACGAATTTCACCGTTGATACGGTGCGGGTTTTGTTTTACCGGCTGTTGGCCACGTCTTCCGCCTTTAATAGCTTATTCCTCCAGATTGAGCTTACGGCTAGAGATCTCGTCTTGGATGTATGCGATGAAGTCATCCACTTTAAATTTACCAAGATCTTTGCCTTTACGAGTACGTACTGCAATTTCGCCAGCTTCCATTTCTTGGTCACCAACAACAAGCATATACGGTACACGCTTCAAAGTATGTTCGCGGATTTTAAAGCCAATCTTCTCATTTCTCAAGTCCGCTTTAGCTCTAATTCCACTTTTTTGTAGTTTTTGTACGATTTCTTGAACATAACCTGACTGTTTATCAGTAATGTTCATAAGAACTGCTTGTTCTGGCGCCAACCAAGTTGGGAAGAAACCAGCATATTCTTCGATAAGGATACCGATGAAACGTTCTAGAGAACCTAGAATTGCACGGTGAATCATTACCGGAACAAGACGTTCGTTGTTTTCACCTACGTAAGTTGCACCTAGGCGACCTGGTAGGTTGAAGTCTAGCTGAACTGTACCACATTGCCATGCACGGTCTAGACAGTCATATAGCGTAAACTCGATCTTAGGACCGTAGAATGCACCCTCGCCTTCTTGAATCTCGTATGGAATTTCCATTGATTCTAGAGACTGTTTCAATGCTTCTTCAGATTGATCCCAGATTTCGTCTGAACCTACACGTTTTTCTGGACGAGTAGACAGTTTCACTACGATATTGTCAAAACCAAATGTTTGGTACGTATCGTAAACCATCTTAATACAGCTTGTTACTTCCTCTTGGATTTGACTCTCAGTACAGAAGATGTGAGCGTCATCCTGAGTAAAGCCACGTACACGCATAATGCCGTGTAGTGCGCCAGAAGGTTCGTTACGGTGACATGAGCCAAACTCTGCCATACGTAGCGGAAGATCACGGTACGATTTCAGACCTTGGTTAAAGATCTGAACGTGACCAGGACAGTTCATTGGTTTAATCGCGTATTCACGGTTCTCAGAAGAAGTCGTGAACATCGCGTCTGCGTATTTATCCCAGTGACCAGAACGTTCCCAAAGAACGCGGTCCATCATTAGTGGACCTTTCACTTCTTGGTAATCGTATTCGTTTAGTTTGTCACGAACGAACACTTCTAGATCACGGAAGATAGACCAACCATTGTGATGCCAGAACACCATACCCGGTGCTTCTTGTTGCATGTGGAATAGGTCTAATTGCTTACCGATTTTACGGTGGTCACGCTTCGCCGCTTCTTCTAGACGAGTTAGGTGCGCTTTCAGTGCTTTCTTATCGTGGAAAGCAGTACCGTAGATACGTTGAAGCATTTTGTTGTCGCTGTTACCACGCCAGTAAGCGCCTGCAACATTCAATAAAGTGAAGTGTTGACAGAAGCCCATGTTAGGAACGTGAGGACCACGACACATGTCAATGTATTCTTCATGGTGGTATAGGCCCGGACGATCATCGCGAGATACGTTTTCGTCTAGGATTTCCACTTTGTACGGTTCACCACGTGATTCAAATGTATCACGTGCTTCCTGCCAGCTTACTTTTTTCTTAACAACTTCGTACTTGGTTTTCGCAAGTTCTTTCATACGCTTTTCGATCTTTTCAAGATCTTCTTGCGTTAGAGACTCGTCTAGGTCGATGTCGTAGTAGAAGCCATTGTCGATGGTAGGACCAATCGCCATTTTAGCTTGTGGGTATAGCTGTTTTAGAGCGTGACCAAGAAGGTGAGCACAAGAGTGACGAACGATTTCTAGACCGTCAACTTCATCTTTTACTGTGATGATTTCTAGGCTTGCGTCTTCTTCAATTAGATCACACGCATCAACGCGGTTACCGTTAACACGACCAGCAATCGTTGCTTTTGCAAGACCGGGACCGATCGATTGCGCAACTTCCATTGTAGATACTGGGTTGTCAAATTGACGCTGACTGCCGTCAGGAAGAGTAATAATAGGCATGCTATGTCCTTTACAGTGGTGTTGCATACCAAGCAACACATGTTATTCAAATTTAGAAGCTATTTGTTGATAAATAGTTGAGAAGCGATAGAGGTCGCTCAGTAACACGAATACCGGACCGCTATCGGAAGAGCGATTGTACCTAGCTCACATTTAGATTGCAAAGCGCGATTTCAGTTTGTCATTGAAAGTTCACTACTAAATAAGCTACTCGGCGAAAAACACCATTGGTATAATAGCCAGCACGAAACAATGAGTGGCACTATAGTTAATTTATTGAGTAATCTATATTTAGGTATTCATCATGAAGAAAAATCGATGGCAACCTACAATATTGGCTTTTGCTTTTTGGTTGCCTGCTTCCACTTTTGCCTCTAACGACCTTTACGGACCACTTCGATCTTACGCTCAATCGCCAATGCAAGTGGTCAGTCATACCAACCATCTCCGCTCTGGGTTTAGCTTGCCTTCAGAGTACAGAGAAGCTTATGGCTCGGCGACAATAGCGAGTGTTTGGGCTCATACTAACGAATACGCTTTGGATTATTACCACAACCAATTAGAAATTGGAGCTAAGTGGCAAGTCAGTTCTCAATGGCAATGGGAACTGAATTATCGCTGGGTATTTGCTGCAGATAATCATCTGGATGGCTTAACAGAAAGCTTTCATGACCTATTTGGAATTGGACAAAACGGGCGAGATAAAGTTGATAACAACCGCTTTTACATCTCAATGCCGCAATATGATGTGTTGGAAGACGGCTTCGAAGGCCAAACCATCGCGAACAACCTCTCGACGTATGTTCAATACCAAATATTGCAAAATGAACGTCATGGTCTTTCGCTAGGAGGAAGCCTCTATTATAACAAAGTCGCGCACGGTACCTTTAAAGGCAGTAACTTTGAGCAAGGCGTGCAACTCAATTACTCTTATCTGTACGGAGCACACGCTTTCTATTCAATGTTCGGGATGACTTTTCGTTCTGACGATCGTGCTCTTCTCGATTTACCTTACCGCCACAACACCGCTGCAATGGCGGGTGGATATCGTTATGCACCTTGGGAAAACCACCACTTTATTGTTGAATACCACTGGTATCAAGGTTCCACTGAGGGGCCAGCAGAATTTGCCGATGCGTCAAATGAAATTGTGATGGGATATCGCTATCTCATGGGCAACTCCGCCCTTGAAATCATGGCGATAGAGAATGCAAGAAATATGGATAACAGTACCGATATCGCATTCACGATTGGATATCGGTACCTGCTTTCATCTAACTCGGAAAGCGAGTTTTTATAGACTCAATGTTGGTGCCACTGCGGCTGCCACTTGCGCATCAGTGGCATTGATTGGCAATGTGAATGAGCGATACTGATCACCTGAGAAGCTCAAAGAACGGTCAATTTCAGCCAAACAGTGCATCACCTGCCCTTCCAAAATGAAAGACAGCTCAATTTCCTTTGAAGACACAAACCCGCTATTGCGAAACTCAAGCTCTTGATAGATACCAGAACGGGAGGCAAAAGAGTCGCCGCGCAAGAAGCCTTTTTCGACATCTGCTTTCACCATCGTAAAACCAGCTTGTTCAATCGCTCGAATAACGCGAGATGCCACTGGTAGTGGTTTCACTTCAATGTAATCGCGATCTCGTGGGTCGATGGCAAAATCAATATCCAGAGTGGTTTCGACCCAAACATTGCACTGGTTCTTCAATGCGCTAACCGCAGTGATAGGTGTTTCATCATGCAGTTTTAGCTCGAAAGGCACTTGTTTTTCTTCATTCGGTTGAATCACAAACGGGTCAACCGCCTTGAGCTGGTCGATAGTGAAGGTTTGATAACTTACGCTATCGTCCACTTCAACTTTCATTTCTGTGTTCAATTTAATGGTGATGGCGTCGATCTGCTGTTCAACATCCCCACCTTTGATATGAACATGTCCCTTCAGCGTCGCACCTTGAAACACGCTCATTTCATCCAAAATAGTATCCACTTTTGCAGATCCAATACCCAACGATGCTTTTAATTTCTTAAACATGCCTTTCCTTTTTTGCGACTGTTTTTATTAGTTGTGCTTTGTTTACACAATTGCCTTATAAGCTGCAAGCAATAGACCGCAAGAATACGGCTTGATTCCACTATCGATTCAAAAAATATCAAATCAGCCAAATCATTCAGCAAGCAAATGCCCGTTATTTGTCTCTAAATGTCGTATTTGTCGATAACTATTTGCAATTTGTACTTAAATTGAGCAGTATTTGTATAGTCAATTTAAAAGGTATCATTATGTCTGCGCCACTCTACATGCAAATCAAACAATTTATCCTCGATAAAATTGATTCCGGAGATTGGATGGTCGGACAGCGCATTGCGACTGAAATCGAGCTGACTGAACAGTTTGGTGTAAGCCGAATGACAGTAAACAAAGCGATACGAGATTTGGTGAATGAAGGGAAGCTACAACGTCGCCCAAGGTTGGGAACGTTCGTTTGTGACCCTAGTGAGAAATCAGAATCCCCATTACTAGATATTCGCAATATAGCGGAAGAAGTCAGTGACCGAGGACGCCAATACAGCAGTAAAGTAGTTCAACAAGTCGCGATAAAAGCGGACGATAGCATCGCAATAAAACTAGGAGTAATGCTTGGTACAACGGTGTTTTACAGTGAGATCATTCACTATGAAGACAGCACACCTATTCAGTTAGAACTGCGTTGGGTAAACAGCCAATACGCCCCGAGTTATCTTAGCCAAGACTTCACCCAAATTACTCCTAATCAATACCTATCTAATAACTGTCCGTTGAGTGCGATTGAACACACGGTTGAAGCCATTGTTCCCGATAATCGCATCAAACTGGATTTGAAAATGCAGGCCAATGAACCTTGTCTTCTTCTTAATCGTAGAACATGGAGCCAAGACAAATTGGTCAGTACAGCTCTACTCTACCACCCAGGTAATAAGTACAAGCTGAGCTCTAAAGTTCTGCTCTAGGTGCATATAAACAGCCTTTCCCACTACGTTTTGATCACATTTTAGCAACATCACGCTTGTCACCGCATTCTTTTTGACTTATTTATTTGTATATACATTTAAAGATACAAATCAAAGTAGGAATGAGAGAATGGATTTGCTGATTGAGAATGCCCGACTAGTTAGCATGGAACGTGGTGAAGCAGGTTACTTACCAACGCCGCCAGCCCGTGTTGGTATTCAAGCTGGTAAAATCGCGGCTATCAGTGCTCATCCAGTTGGAAGTGACACCCCTCAAATAGAAGCGCTTCTGTCTCCTCAGCACTATTCGCAAACTATCGACCTACAAGGTCAACTTCTGACGCCGGGACTCATTGATTGCCACACCCACTTAATTTACGCGGGGAATCGCGCGAATGAATTTGAGATGCGCTTAAACGGCGTGCCTTATCAGGAAATAGCGAAGCAAGGTGGCGGTATCCTTTCCAGCGTAAAGGCCACTCGAGCAGCTACTGAAGAGCAATTAATTGAGCTCGCGTTGCCTCGTTTAGATGGCTTGTTAGCAAGTGGGGTTACGTCGGTTGAAGTAAAATCAGGCTACGGCTTGACGCTCAAAGACGAACTAAAAATGCTGCGTGCTGCAAAAGCCTTAGAACAAGAGCGTAAAGTCAAAATCACAACTACCCTTCTTGCCGCTCATGCTTTACCGCCTGAATTTGAAGCTCGCGCAGACGATTACATCGAACATATTTGTCAGGAAATCATCCCAATCGTCGCAGAGGAAAACTTGGCTACCAGTGTGGATGTGTTTTGTGAGTCTATCGGTTTTAATTTGGATCAAACCGAAAAAGTATTTGCGACAGCGAAACAATATGGCTTACACGTAAAAGGCCACACAGAGCAGCTATCGAACCTTGGTGGCACTGAATTGACTGCACGATACAAAGGCCTTTCGGCTGACCATATCGAATATCTCGATGAAGACGGTGTGATCGCCCTTTCGAAATCCGATACCGTAGCCACACTACTACCCGGTGCTTTTTACTTTTTGAGAGAAACTCAGTTACCACCGATTGAGCTACTAAGGAAGTACCACGTGCCAATGGCCATCGCCACCGATGTAAACCCAGGTACATCTCCCTTTTCCGACCTGACTCTAATGATGAATATGGCATGCACCCTATTTCGTCTCACGCCACAAGAAGCATTGCGCGGCGTAACGCAACATGCTGCACAAGCACTTGGCTACACCAACTCACGAGGAGTGATAAAAACAGGTTTCGATGCGGACTTTGCTATCTGGGATATCGAACACCCAGCAGATTTAAGTTACCAAGTCGGAGCAAAACGTCTCGTAGGTCGTATAGTAAATGGTGAATATGTTTCACACGGAGGCTTTTAATATGTCTCAGTCAGATTTACACCAGCAAAAATTTCACTGGCAAGGCCGTCATGATGCTGAAGATGGCAAATTGGGTCAACGCATTCACCACGTCGTTAAACATCAAAAAACAAGCGAACTAGAAAAAGCCTCTCAAGGCGTATCCATTCTGGGTTTTGCTACCGACGCAGGCGTTGCGAGAAACAAAGGCCGAATTGGAGCAAAAAAAGCACCAGATTTGATTCGTAGAGCGCTAGCGAATCTCGCTTGGCATAAAGATGCCCCGCTTTATGATCTTGGGACTGTCGTTTGCGATGATGACTTGTTAGAAGAAAGCCAATCACGCTGTGCAAACCTCATTTCAGAAGCGCTACCTCACACGCCAACTATCGTTTTGGGGGGCGGACACGAAATTGCGTGGGCATCGTTTTCTGGTCTAGCGGAATATTTCAAAACGCATCATCCAGAAAAAAAGCCAAAAATTGGCATCATTAACTTCGATGCGCACTTCGATTTGCGTGCGTTCGAAAGTTCATTAGCGGATGTAAAACCAAGCTCAGGTACACCATTCAACCAAATTCATCATTTTTGTCAGCGTAATAATTGGGCTTTCCATTACGCCTGTTTGGGGGTGAGTCGCAGCAGCAACACGCAAGCTTTGTTCCAAAAAGCAGACGAGCTGAACGTATGGTATGTAGAAGATAGTCAACTCAATTACTTGAATCACAGCTACCACCTAACCCAACTGCAACACTTTATCGACGATTGTGACTATCTCTATCTCACCATTGATTTGGATGTATTCCCAGCAGCAACCGCGCCAGGCGTAAGTGCTCCTGCGGCTAGAGGTGTAAGTTACGACACAATCGCACCTTTTTTAGAACGAATTCTTCACTACAAAAACAAGCTTATGTTAGCCGATATCGCAGAGTACAACCCGAATTACGATGTCGATAGTCAAACCGCTCGCTTAGCTGCCCGTTTGTGTTGGGACATCGCCAACGCCATGGCGGAGAAAGAACATAAACCTCAACCTATTAAATAACCATCACTTTGAAATCTAAGTGAATTTTGAATAAAAAGACCAAGCAAGCACTTGGTCATCACGAGAAACTAAAGGAGTCTGAAAATGACACAGCGCCAGGGACAAGATCCACGACTTGATACAAGCAGAACAATTCGTGCACCTCACGGAAATAAACTGCGCGCAAAATCTTGGCTTACAGAAGCCCCACTTCGTATGCTGATGAACAACCTAGATCCTGATGTGGCAGAACATCCACATTCATTAGTGGTATACGGCGGCATTGGTCGCGCAGCACGAAACTGGGAATGTTACGACAAGATTGTAGAAGTACTGGAAAGACTCGAAGATGACCAAACGCTTTTAGTGCAATCAGGTAAACCTGTGGGTGTTTTCCCAACCCACAAAAACGCACCGCGTGTGCTCATTGCTAACTCAAACTTGGTTCCGCATTGGGCAAACTGGGAACACTTCAACGAGCTTGATAAGCAAGGTTTGATGATGTACGGCCAAATGACCGCGGGTAGCTGGATTTATATCGGTTCACAAGGCATCGTACAAGGCACTTACGAAACCTTCGTGTCAGTTGCGAAAAAGCACTTTAACGGCGATGCAAAAGGTCGTTGGGTTCTAACTGGTGGTCTTGGTGGCATGGGTGGCGCTCAACCACTTGCGGGCACCATGGCAGGTTTTTCAATGATTGCCGTTGAGTGTGACGAATCACGTATCGATTACCGTCTGCGTACTGGTTATGTTGACCAAAAAGCGACTTCCCTAGACGAAGCACTCGCAATCATCACCGAATCGGACACGCCAGTATCTGTAGGTCTTCTAGGTAACGCGGCCGACGTTTTCTCTGAGCTTGTTGAGCGCAATATCACACCAGATGTAGTTACTGACCAAACCTCTGCGCACGACCCATTAAATGGTTACCTACCACAAGGTTGGAGCATGTCTCACGCAGCAGAAATGCGTCTGCAAGATGAAGCCGCTGTTGTAAAAGCAGCGAAGAAATCCATGGCAGTACAAGTGCAAGCGATGCTTGATCTGCAAAGCCGTGGCGCGGCGACACTCGATTACGGTAACAACATTCGTCAGATGGCACTGGAAGAAGGCGTAGAAAATGCGTTTGATTTCCCAGGTTTCGTTCCTGCTTATATTCGTCCTTTATTCTGTGAAGGCATTGGGCCTTTCCGTTGGGCAGCTCTATCAGGTGATCCAGAAGACATTTACAAAACCGACCAAAAAGTAAAAGAGTTGATTCCTGACAACCCACATCTGCATAACTGGTTAGATATGGCGCGTGAGCGTATTCAGTTCCAAGGTCTTCCGGCTCGTATTTGTTGGGTAGGTTTGAAAGATCGTGAGCGCCTTGGTCAAGCGTTCAACGAAATGGTGAAAAATGGTGAGCTGAAAGCTCCTATCGTTATTGGTCGCGACCACTTAGATTCAGGCTCTGTAGCAAGCCCGAACCGAGAAACAGAAGGCATGATGGACGGATCTGACGCAGTATCAGACTGGCCACTATTAAACGCATTATTGAACACTGCTGGCGGCGCAACATGGGTATCACTTCATCATGGTGGTGGCGTAGGTATGGGCTTCTCCCAACACTCGGGTATGGTCATTTGTTGTGACGGTAGTGACGATGCTGCTCAACGCATTGCTCGCGTACTGCATAACGACCCTGCAACGGGTGTAATGCGTCATGCTGATGCAGGATATGATATCGCCAAACAATGTGCAGCCGAGCAAGGACTGGATTTACCAATGCTCAACGAAGAACTGAAGAAGCTCAAGTAAGGATGGAAGAGATGTTAAATTTAACGCTAAAGCCAGGTCATATTAGCTTAAACGAACTGCGTCAAGTGAGCCGTTCCTCGGTTAACCTTACTTTGGACCCAGAGGCCATTCCGGGCATTGAAGAAAGTACTCAAGTCGTCGATCGCGTCATTGCGGAAGATCGTACCGTCTATGGTATCAACACCGGTTTCGGTCTTTTGGCAAACACTCGAATTGCACCGGAAGACTTAGAAACGCTGCAAAGAAGCATTGTTTTATCTCACGCTGCGGGTATCGGCAAATTCATGTCTGATGAAACCGTCCGCCTCATGATGGTTTTAAAAATCAACAGCTTGGCTCGTGGATTTTCTGGCATTCGTTTGAAAGTCATCAACATGTTGATTGATTTAGTCAATGCACAAGTTTATCCATGCGTCCCTCAAAAAGGCTCGGTGGGCGCTTCAGGCGATTTGGCTCCCCTAGCCCACATGAGTACGGTGCTACTTGGTGAAGGTCAAGCACGTCACAATGGCCAAATCGTATCCGGCTACGAAGCACTAAAAATTGCTGGTCTTGAGCCTATTACACTAGCGCCAAAAGAAGGCTTGGCGTTACTCAATGGTACACAGGCTTCAACAGCATTCGCGCTAGAAGGTCTGTTTATTGCCGAGGATCTTTTCGCGTCAGCAACCGTGTGTGGCGCCATGTCTGTAGAAGCCGCACTAGGTAGCCGACGTCCGTTCGACCCTCGAATCCACCGCGTACGTGGTCATCGTAGCCAAATGGACGCAGCACTCGCATACCGTCACCTACTGGATACATCAAGTGAAATTGGTGAATCGCACACTAACTGTGAAAAAGTGCAAGACCCATACTCACTGCGTTGTCAGCCGCAAGTAATGGGCGCGTGTTTGCAGCAAATTCGTAACTCCGCTGAAGTATTGCAAGTAGAAGCGAACTCCGTTTCTGATAACCCATTAGTATTTGCAGAAGATAACGACATCATCTCCGGCGGTAACTTCCATGCAGAACCTGTTGCGATGGCAGCCGATAACTTAGCTCTCGCCATTGCAGAAATTGGCAGTTTGTCTGAACGTCGTATGGCACTTCTCATCGACAGCGCGCTATCAAAACTACCGCCATTCTTAGTCGATAATGGTGGCGTGAACTCTGGCTTCATGATTGCTCAAGTAACCTCTGCGGCATTAGCAAGTGAAAATAAGACCCTTGCTCACCCAGCCTCAGTAGATAGCTTACCAACATCAGCAAACCAAGAAGACCACGTGTCAATGGCGACATTCGCGGCTCGCAGACTGAAAGAAATGGGTGAAAACACTCGCGGCATTCTAGCTGTCGAATATCTATCGGCGGCGCAAGGTTTGGATTTCAGAGCGCCAAATAAATCGTCTGAGCGAATCGAAATTGCAAAACAGATGCTGCGTGAAAAAGTGTCGTTCTACGATAAAGACCGTTACTTTGCACCCGATATCGAGCAAGCAAACACATTGTTGAAACTCGCTCTACATAACGCACTGATGCCAGAGAACCTTCTGCCAAGCGTACATTAATCTGTAGAAGCAAACTTCAGTCTAGGCTCCACCTCTTCGTGGAGCCTTTTTTGTGTCTATACTCTTAACAATTCGTGAGTGATATCAGAGTCGCGCGACGCACTTATTCGCATCATAAATGGATAAGCCATTCAAGCATGTGTTTTTAAACGTTTATCTGCTGATTTGGGTGCGCATTGTCAAAATGCAGTGAACTTTCTACTGGATGGACCATTGCTACTCAGATATTCGCATATAATCCCTTACAGTTTTGGTTACTACTTAATAATTATGTTTCTAACACCTTATTTTTCAAACAATAATCATCAATTTCAATTCACTCGTGAACAAGCAAGTCACTTTGCTAAGCGCGTGGCTGGTGATTACAACCCTATTCATGATGAAGATAACAAACGCTTTTGTGTGCCTGGCGACCTGCTATTTGCCGTTCTACTAAGTAAAGAAGGCATCAGCCAAAAAATGCGCTTTCGTTTCTCTGGCATGGTAAATGATGGCATTGAGCTGCATATTGAAAATAAGTGTGAAAAAGAAAGCGCAGTCGTAGATGAGGCAGGCAAAGAATACTTGCACATGTCTCGTGAAGGCGAAACCAATCACAACCCGGCTTTTATTGAGCACGTGGTAACGAATTACGTGCAGTTTTCTGGCATGAACTTCCCGCACATCATGGTTCCTCTTATGGAAGAGAAACAAATGATGATCAACTGTCAGCGTCCACTGGTTATTTATGAAAGCATGGAAGTTGAATTTTCACGCTTAGACCTTACACATCCTGAAGTGGATTTTACTGGTGCGACGTTTGATGTAGATGGTAAGCGCGGCGTGGTGACTTTGAACTTCGCATTCAAAGAAGATGGTGAAGTGGTCGGTAAAGGCATTAAACGTATGGTAGCGAGTGGTTTGAAGCCATACGATCAAGAAGCCGTTGACGACCTTGTACACCGCTTTAATGAGCGTAAGGATGCATTCCTAGCAAAGTTCGTTAAGGCAGCGTAACAGACTGCCGAATTAGCGATAACAATCGGATACCAAAAAGAAAGCCCAACGATTGATGTTGGGCTTTCTTTTTACTTAAAAAATGATTCGATGGCAGCTCGGTATTCAAATCCAGCGACGAACTTGGTTTTTATAATCCAAGTATTCCTCACCAAACAACCTTTCCAATACATGTTCTTCTGGTTTGATTTGAAATCGATTCATATAACTAACAAACAGCACACCGCAAAGCACCACACTTAAATGTTGCCACCATAAACCCACCGCAATGATGAGCAGTAACAACGCCATGTACATTGGGTTACGTGAGAAGGCAAACACACCAGTTCTTACAACGGAAGATGCTGCATCAGGTTTTACTGGGTTCACGGTAGTCTTTACTTTGCGAAATTCATATACACCGGCAATCCCCATGTAGCCAGACAACAAAGTTAGTGCACCGACTACAAACTCAACAAAGGGCACTCGAATGTTCATGCTCGGCGTCAAGACTTTAAGCCCGTACATCAAGAGTATGACCAGCAAAAACACCGCAACAGGTGGGACTTTGAGTTCAAGTTTTCTCAAGGTTCAGATCCTTTGAAATGGAATGTTCATCATTGGGCAAAAAAGCCCAGTTAGACTGGGCTTGATGTCATTATACCAAAGTTAACAGTGCTTGAACGGGATGCTTAGGCTTTGTTCCTTCAAAGCGTTTTACTTGGCTTCGGCAAGAATAACCAGTAATCAAACATCTTTCGTTATCTAACTTATCTAGGTTTGGCTTCCAACTTAAATTGTATATGTCTTTCGACATCGACAGCTTATCCACCTCGTGGCCAAATGTCCCCGCCATGCCACAACAACCAACCGGTACTGTGTTCAATACCGCGCCAAAGTGAGCAAAAATAGCGCCCCATTCTTTCTCTGCGTTCGGCATTTTGGTTTTTTCAGTGCAGTGCGCAAACAAGTACCACGGTTCCTGATTTTCCCGTTGCTTTGCTACTTCAAACGCTTCCAACCTTGGGTACAGCCATTCGTGTGCCGTTAGCACATCGAAATCGCCTCGCTTGCTACCGAGTACTTCCGCGTACTCATCTCGATAGCACAGCACCAATGCCGGATCAACGCCGACCAACGGAATGTCTAATTCCGCCACCATCGCCAAGAACTTCGCCGTATCAGCCGCGGTATCTTTAAACTGGCGTAGGAAACCTTTGATGTGTTGCGCTTTACCATTTGGCTTAAATGGCAAAAGCACTGGATACATACCTAGCTTTTTAACCAACTTGACGAAGTCTTCAACAACGTCCGCATCGTAATAACTGGTAAATGGGTCTTGAACGATTAATACGTGCTTGCTCTTTTCAGTCGAAGACAAACCACTCAATACTTGCAGATCATACGGCGTTGTCAGCGACTCTACGCGCTGTTTCAACGTAGGAACAGACAGCAACGGCGCATCCACATACCCTACTGTTGAAGCCGTTAAACTCTTAACCCACGACTGTTTCAATACGCCGTTCACGACTGCTGGTGCTTTTGCCATCATTGGCAGCATGGTTTCAATGTTGGCAACCAAATAATCTTTTGCCGGACGCTGATAGCGCGAGTGATAAATGTTTAAAAAGCGGGAGCGGAAACTTGGGACATCCACTTTGATCGGACATTGGCTCGCACACGCTTTACACGCTAAGCAGCCGTTCATTGCTTCATAAACTTCATGAGAGAAATCGTATTCGTGACGACGATTAATGGAATGACGCACACGATCAATCATGGTTTTGATCGATGTTTTGTTTTCTAACGTGTGCTTTTCTAGATCAAGAATATCAATACCTTGCTCAGTAAGCTGACGCAACCATTCACGAACCAATCCAGCGCGCCCTTTTGGCGAATGACGACGATCAGCCGTCACTTTCATAGATGGACACATCGGCGAGCTGGTATCGTAGTTAAAGCACAAACCGTTACCGTTACATTCCATCGCTTGCTTAAAGCTGTCACGTACTTGTACGTCAATTTGGCGATCATAGTAACCACGTTTGGTGTCGGTTACTTTTACCAACTCTGCATCGCTATCAAGTGGCGTACAGATTTTACCTGGGTTCATTTTATTGTGTGGGTCGAATGCAGCTTTTACGCGTCTAAGCTCAGTAAACAACTCTTTACCAAAGAACTCCGGACCATATTCCGAGCGGAAACCTTTTCCGTGCTCACCCCACATCAGGCCGCCGTATTTCGCTACCAGCTTGACAACTTCATCAGAGACTTCATGCATCAATGCTTCTTGGTGCGGGTCGCACAAGTCCAACGCAGGACGCACATGCAGCACCCCTGCATCAACGTGACCAAACATACCGTAATTCAGAGACTTGCTATCTAATAGTTCGCGGAACTCTACAATGAAATCGGCCAAGTTTTCTGGTGGTACACACGTATCTTCAGCGAATGCGACCGGTTTAGCGCGGCCTTTTGCAGCGCCTAACAAACCCACCGCTTTTTTACGCATGTTGTAGATACGTCCAATACTCGCCACATCGTTACAAACTTGGTAGCCGATAATGCCCGCTTCTTCTGTTTCCAACATGATATCGAGTTTGGCGGTTAACGCCGCGACCTGCGCAGTAACTTCTTCTTCGTCTTGCCCTGCGTATTCCACCATATTGATGCCAAGCATTTCTTTGTTTGGCACGTCGGTGATCAGATCGCTCACGGTGTGCCAGACAATGTCTTGCTTCGCGAGATTAAGTACTTTTGAGTCAACAGTTTCGACAGAAAGAGCTTTCGCTTCGACCATAAATGGCGCGTTGCGCAGTGCAGAGTCAAAGCTGTTGTATTTCACGTTAACTAAGGTACGCGCTTTCGGAATTGGCGTCAGGTTTAGCTTCGCTTCCGTAATAAAGGCCAATGAGCCTTCTGCTCCACACAGCACTCGCGTGATATCGAAACGGTCATCGTCTTCATTTAACGCGTTCTTTAAGTCATAGCCCGTTAGGAAGCGGTTGAGAGGAGGAAATTTATCCACGATCTGCTGGCGTTTTTCTCGACAAACTGATTCCGTCACTTGTAACGCCGTCGCGGCAAACTCGCCTTCTTTTGGATACCCATGAGACAAATCAGACTCTAAAATCGAGCCATCAGCAAACACCGCTTGCAACGACAGTACATGATCAGACGTTTTCCCGTATTTAAGAGAGCCTTGACCAGAGGCGTCGGTATTCACCATCCCGCCAATCGTTGCGCGGTTGCTGGTCGACAAATCTGGAGAGAAAAAGTAGCCGTAAGGACGAACCGCATCGTTCAACTGATCTTTCACAACACCAGTTTGAACGCGAACCCACCCTTCATCTTCATTCACTTCCAATACTTTGTTCATGTGGCGAGACAAATCCACCACAATTCCTTTGGTCAGCGACTGGCCATTTGTACCGGTACCGCCACCACGAGGGGAGAATGTGATTCTTTCGTACTTTTCTTGATTGCTCAGTTTCCCGATGAGAGAAACATCTTGAGTCGTTCGAGGATGGACGACTGCTTGAGGGAGTTGCTGGTAAACGCTGTTGTCAGTAGCGACGGCTAAACGACTTGAATATTGGCTTTCGATGTCGCCAGTGAATCCGGCTTGTTCAAGCTCTTTCAGAAAACGAAGCACAAGAGGATCGACATCAGTTTGCGAGTGTAATCTTGGTAACATTTGCTTCCTGCCCCTACGACGCTGATCCCATCAGCTGCGGGTTATCTAATTATTTGCTCATTTCTCATACAGCGCAGCTATCAGCACAACAAGACGCCGCAAAAAAAGTGAGAGGAGTAATATTCTTTGAATTTCGTCACTTTACAACATTTAAAAAGGCGATCAAATCAGAATCTCAATACAATAATTAAACTTATGCTTTATTTTTTGAGGCTTGATGCCTTACATTGGGATAGAAATCGCGTTTCTAGATGAGCTTTCAGAATGAAAAAAAATAAAGTTGTTACCACGGAAGATATCCTTCTAAAACTTTGCCAGTCTGTTTCTGGCGTTCTTACTTCGGCCACCTCTTCTCAAGTTAATTACTCCGCAATGGTTCAAAAGATCAACAAGACCAGCCTCAAACCAGATTTTGGCTGTTTTGTCCTATTTGATGGCGGATTTACCGGACTTGTAGTGATTAACTTTACTGCAAAAGCCGCTTTAGAGATTTACACAAACTACATGCGCAATATGGGCATGCCAGAAGAAGAACTGGCTATCTCCCATACTTCTGATGAAGTTGCAGACGTATTGGGTGAACTCATGAACCAATTGGTCGGTGACTTTACCAATAAAATCCGTAAAGAACTGCAAACCAACATCACGCAAAACCAACCGAAGATGCTGGCGCTGAACAAACAGGTAATTTTGCAAGTTGACACCAATTTGGATCGCCCTCAAGCACGTCGTGTGACGTTCTCGACCGCGAACAACAACATTTTCTATTTAGAGCTAGCGATGGACAAAACAGAGTTCATCCAGCTTGAAGAATTTGAAATTGCAGAAGATGAAAACCCAGATGACATCTTAGAAGCCGCGCGTAAAAACATGGCAGAAAAAGAGTCGGAATCTTCGAACCCTAAAGATGACGCTGACGACTTACTGAGCCAACTGGGTTTGTAACCGTAAGCCATGCCATCCCAAAAGAAGTCATCTCGATAAGGTAATATCGTTTCGCCTGATTAAGACGACCTAAAAACGCCTAGCCTCGCTCCTTGCGGGGCTTATTTTTTCTCGGAAGAAACCACTTCCACCTCGCCTTGTATTTCGTTTTTATGTCAAAAAAGGTAATATGTCTGACTTCGTAAATTTTCTGCTTTCGTTACTGGTTGTCGATGGATAAACAAAAAGCTCTGAAAAAAATCGCCAAGTGTTTGGAACTGGGTAACTCCGCCAACGTGAATGAGGCGGCAAACGCCATCAAGATGGCGCATCGCCTTATGCTCAAATATGGTTTGGACAAAGACGATATTGAGTTTATCAAAATGGGAAAAACTCAATCTTCCCATTTGTTGCCGTCCAACATCAGTTCTACCCTATTGCGCGTGATTCGCGGCATTAACACTAAGTTTGGTGTTGAAGCCGTATTGTTGAATCACAAAGGGCTTAAACGCGTTGAGTTTATTGGTGAAGCCGATCGCGCTATCTTTGCTGCCTTTGCTTTCGACATCATCTATCGAGAATTGAATGAAAGCACCGGCCAGTTCCGTAATAGCTTTGCAGGTTCTGGTACGTCTTCAATGGAAGTGACTCGTCGCGTTAACTCTTTTGTTTCTGGCTGGGTAGAAGGCGCACTTGAAAAGCTACCTGTGATCTCACCAGATGAAGAGTCTGCAAACAAAATCAATGATTACATTGATAAAGAGTTTCAGAACATCGACCGTGAAACGTTCAAAAAACAATTAAGAGAAGCCATGAAGAATCTGACTGAAGACTACGAAGTCGGATTAAAGAAAGGCAGAAAAGTCTCTGTAAACCGTGGTGTCGGTGGAGAACAAGCCAGAAAAATGTTGGGCAACACCTCGAAGTAAGCGCAACATACTCAACTAGATACGTAAAAGTGGGTTGATATTGAGCGTTATAAGAAAATTCTTACACAGCTCTCTATCAATCTTACTTTCGCATAACAAATATCAATATCTACTGATTCATAATTCGCATCCCATTATGAGGCACTGTTTCGCCTCAGTTTTATACGGAGATTTTCCCTTGAAAAAGATGTCTATTGCACTGGCACTAGTGCTAGCTCTTACAGGCTGTCAAGCTACTCAACGCCAAAATGCAACAACGGGTGAATACGAAACGAACTCTACCACGCAAGGCGCGCTAATTGGTGCTATTGCTGGTGCAGCGATCGGTTTGGCAACTGGTGATAACGCAAAAGAACGTCGTAAACATGCTCTTATTGGTGCGGCGGCAGGCGGTGCTACTGGAGCAGGCGTCGGTTACTACTTTGACCAACAAGAAGCAGAACTGCGTCGTGCGTTGCTAAACTCTGGCGTACAAGTACAGCGTGTAGGTGAAAACCAACTTCTACTTCGCATGGAAAATGGCATTGGCTTCTCTTCAAGCTCATACCAACTGGATGCAAGCATCCACAATACTCTACGTGGTGTTGCTCGTATTCTGGTTGAATACCCAGATACAAGCCTAGTCATTGATGGCTACACAGACAGCACTGGTAGCGAATCATACAACCAAACGCTTTCTGAGCGTCGCGCGGAATCTGTTCGTCAGTTCCTAGTGTCTCAAAAAGTGGCTCCAGGCCGTGCAATTGCACGTGGCTACGGCGAGCGCAATCCAATTTGCTCAAACCAAACTTCTGAAGGTCGTGCTTGCAACCGCCGTGTTGAAATCCAGATCTTGCCACTGAAGTAATTTGGTAGCACCATAACGGTAATAACAAAAATTACCGGAGCAGGCCTAGCAACATACGCTAGGCCTGACACATTCAATGTCATTCAAAACCATCGCCCTATCCTTTACGTTAAGCAGCTGTCTTTCTGTATCTGCATTTGCTTCTCAAGCACCAACATCCCCAGCAGAACAATTTGAACTGGCGCAGCAACTGGCTCTTTCTCCAAAATCAGATTCGCCATCGGATGTTCGCTATTGGCTAGAGCAATCCGCAAGCCAAGGCTATTTACCTGCGCAGAAACAGCTGGCCGAAGACTATTCCCGAGGATTGACCGGTGCGGTTAATTACTCACAGGCAACGTATTGGTTTACCTCTGTAGCGTTGAATGACCCTCGCGACCGCGGGTTCTTGTTAGCGGACTTTGTTCAGCATCACCAAAAAGACATCACCACCAGCGATCTCGTTGAGGCGTGGTACCAATTAGCCTCGGACACAAACCCTCAAGCGGAAGAAGCTTACAATCATTATCTCGAAGAGCGCTTCAATCAACTGCGTGCAAAGCAAGTCTCCGAAATTGTGGAATTAGATAAAGAAGCGACAAAAGAAGAGCAGCCTGTCGCTCCACAATCAACCGTAACGTCTGATAATGGCACGATTATGTGGTTGGCTATTGGTGGATTGGTGATCGCTCTAGCAGGCTTCGGTGGATGCGTAGTTCTAAGAAAGCAGCAACGAGCTTTGGCCGCACAGTCTTCCCAAGAGGCAAACCAAACTCAGCAACTTAATGCAAAAGTAAAAGAGTTAGAGTTCACGAATAAACAATTGAAGCGTCAGTTGGAGAAAGTATTCAAAGAGTTTAAAAAGACTCGCAGCCAATCCGACAATCATAAAGTTGCGGTTGCCTGCGCGATGTTTGGTTACACACCACAAACCATTCCTGATAACCAAGCAGTGAAACTCCGCTATCGACAACTTTCAAAACTCTATCATCCAGATACTCGTGGAAGTGAAGAAGAAATGAAACGTTTGAACCAGGCGTTTAAAATCATCTCACAAAATGTTACAAAATCGTAAATCACAACTAGAGAGCGCTTGATGGCTAGCTTTAAGTCTAAGTAAAACAAGGTTCGCAATCGATCTCGCTCTCAAACAAATTAACAGACATTTAACGTCAATCTCTTTTTCATGCCATAATGCCCGGCGAAAAATAACACCTAACGACTCATATTTATCTAGGTGGGGAGAAAATCAATGTTCACTGAAGAAGGCACCTGCGATTGGTGTAAAAAACCTAGTTTTGTTACTCGTCACGATTATGTAGATGGCAAATATCATCACTCTTGCCAAACCTGCTACGACATGGCGAAGATCGATGTTTGTCTGTTTAACCAAGGCGAAATGCAAATGCGTGAGCGCATGGCACAACGAGCGAGCTAATCCGGTTAGAATCAATGGAACTGATTTTCAAAAGCGCCTTTTAGGGCGCTTTTTTGATCGCTTATGATTCACATCTCTTCCCCATAATCACGACGTAAACACGCTCATCGTGTGACTCATACCTGTATCGACCATCAAAAACCACTGTATAACATCAACAAAAGCACTGTATATACAGTAGTAAACACCTGTATATACCACTCGGATAATGTTGCTAACTTCACACTTTTCAATCCATACCCAACATATCAAGAACAAAGACAATTCATTACAAATCAATACTTTAAGCAAATCACTCAACTATCAGTGAGCGTTATCTCACGTACTCATCAGTAAAAATGGGTTGATCAGATAGCCAAAACAAACTACTGTATACACATACAGCATGTATAAAGGAACAGTAAGATGCAGTTACAAAGTCAATCTCGTACATACTCACGTTACAACGTACTGGCACAAACCACTCAACCAATGGATGTGTCTGATCAGCTTCTTTCTAAGTTGGCAGTATTGTCACAGCAAAAACAATGGATTCTGTTTACCGCTGAGTGTCCTCGTCCTGATTTTGAGCAACTCACTGCTTCCAATATTTGCTGCAAAAACGTTATTCAGATGAAGCCGTCTCAACAGCTTTCTGAAGTCGAAATCGTTATCAAAGCCATTCAGTCTGGCAATGCCTGCGCGGTTGTCGCATCAAACAAAATTGCTCTTATGAACCAATCCATGTTGCGTGACATTGCTCAGCGTTATCAGTGTGAAGTCTTTTTCGTCGATGGCAGAGTAAACCAGTATCACTAACAAGATCGACGTTATCTATCCTGCATCTCGCCTCCTTTTAAGGGGGCATTTTTTGTATTAAAGAAAAGAGGCAAACGTTTGCTTTTTCTCTGGCGAGTTAAAATAGTTCTGGTATGATGCCCTCATTCGATTTATTCAGCTGATATTTTCCGCTGAATATCTTCTCCTTAAGACGTTTGATTAAGATGATAGGAATGTCGCAATGAGCCTTGCTAATCAAGTACTTGCCGTCAATGACGACCTGCCAATTCGCACCCACAAACCCGTACACAGCGGAAAAGTTCGTTCAGTTTACTGGTTAACTGAAGAAGACAGTGCCCGACTGATCAAAGAGAAAGGATACGATGTCGCACCAGATGCGCCCCTGGCCATCATGGTGATCAGCGATCGTATTTCTGCTTTCGATTGTATTTGGCATGGTGAAGGTGGGCTTAAAGGTGTGCCGGGTAAAGGTGCCGCATTGAATGCCATTTCAAATCATTGGTTTAAGCTTTTTAAAGACAACGGCTTAGCTGACAGCCACATCTTAGATATTCCTCACCCATTTGTTTGGATCGTTCAAAAAGCAAAACCGGTAAAAATTGAGGCAATCTGCCGTAAATACATCACTGGTTCCATGTGGCGTGCATACGCAAATGGTGAGCGCGAGTTTTGTGGTATCCAACTTCCTGAAGGGTTAGAAAAAGATAAGGCTCTACCGGATTTGCTAATGACGCCGTCAACCAAAGGCATCCTAAAAGGCATTCCTGGTGTACCAGAAGCAGACGATGTGAACATCACTCGCCAAAATATCGTGGACAACTATGAAGCGTTTAACTTCTCAAGTGCAGAAGATATCGCTCAGTACGAAAAATTGTTGAAAGAAGGCTTTAACGTTATCAGCCAAGCGTTAGAAGAAATCGACCAAATCTTTGTCGATACCAAATTCGAATTTGGTTATGTTCATGACGCCGCAGGTAATGAAAAGCTGATCTACATGGATGAAGTTGGCACGCCAGATTCTTCTCGTATTTGGGATGCAAAGGAGTACCGAGCAGGTAACATCGTTGAAAACTCGAAAGAAGGTTTCCGTCAGTTCCTACTTAACCACTTCCCTGACCCAGATATCTTATTAAACAAAGAACGTATGCCAGAGCGCGAAGCTCTTGCACGCGATAACGATCTTCCTGTTGAATCTTTGATGGATATTTCAAGAACCTACATTGGTATCGCCGAGAAAATTACAGGTAACCCAATTACGCTAAGCGAAAATCCAAAAGCTGAAATCATCGAAATTCTCAGCAAAGAGTACGGTTTGATCGACTAGCTATCCGAAAGCTGATTGAAAATTGCCAACAAAAAAGTCCGCCTTGATGAGCGGACTTTTACTTTTTCGCCAGTTTAGATTAGATAATGTCTAACGTTGTGCCATTTGTCGTAGACGCCGACTTCGTCGTCACCTGATACTTTTTATCTTTGATGGTCGACACCAAGTACCACGTCGATTGAGCGGCATCAGCAGTAAAGGTCACTCGCATAAAGCCACGTTGTTTAATGTCAGCCCATTGCAGCTCGGAGACTAAATGCGGCAAGGTGTATTCCATTTGCGCAATCGCCACCGGGTCCAACGCCAAATACTCTTCCAACCCCGGAGAGCTCACCGAGCTCGTCGCAAACTCGACCCCTATCGGATTGTTTGACACATCTTTTAACTCACTTGCCCACGCGTTGTGAGTATCGCCCGCTAAACACACAAAATTGCCACTACTTGCTTTGGCCAGTTGGTAGACTTTTTCACGCTCGACATAGTAACCATCCCAAGCATCGAGGTTGTAAGGCAGAGAAATGGGATCTGCACTTGGATCGGCAAGATAACCCGTGATCGCTGTATTCACCGCCAACAACGCTTCTGTTTTCTTCTCTTCTGTTGACGTAAACAGTTGGAACATCGCCGTCATCACTGAACTTGGTAGCTCCATTCGCGACATCAAAACTTGTTGGCCTAAAACGTTCCATTTTGCGTCGTGCGTGTTGAATTCATTCATCAACCAAGCAAGTTGTTCAGTGCCTAGCAGTTCTCTGTCTGCACTACGTGATTGAGCAACTAACCCACCGATAGCTTCCATTGTAGGTGCACTGAGTGAGAAGTAATCCAACGGCTTATCACGACCAACAAGGCGCGTATCGAGCATCATGAGATTCACTAAGTTGCCAAATGAGAACTGACGATAAATCAACATGTTTGAGAATGTATTCTCACGAACTGGCAACCACTCAGTCCATGCAGCCGCAGCGGCGGCTCGACGGTCGATAAAGCTACCTTCGTCGTCTTGATGGTTCTCTGCGCCATTTTTCCATGTGTCATTAGCTAACTCGTGATCATCCCAAACTGCAATCATGGGCAGTTTGGCATGTAATGCTTGCAGATCGGCATCTTGACGATATTGGGCGTATCTTTTTCGGTAATCGTCCAGCGTGATACATTCTGTGCCTTTGCTCGGTTCGCGCCCTAATGCAGCGGCATCTTCACTGGCATAGCCTCCAGCCCCATATTCATAAATGTAGTCACCAAGATGTAACACAACGTCGAATGGCGATTGTTCATGTTGATTTAAAATTTCGCGATAAACGTGGAAATAACCCGCTGGATAGTTGGCGCAAGACACCACAGCCATCGATGCTTTTTCTACACCATCTTCAGGCAGAGTTTGAGTTTGCCCTACCTCACTCATCATCTCGCCGACCATAAATCGGTAGTAGTACTGAGAATTGGCGTTGAGGTTTTGTACGTCCACTTTTACCGTGAAATCACGTCCTGTATCGGTAGTGAATACGCCACTTTGCACGACATTGGAAAACTCCATGTCGGATGCGACTTGCCAGCTCACATCCACGTAACTCGCGGCTGTAGTCACCCGAGTCCAAATAATTACTTGTGCTTGAGTCGGATCGCCACTGGCGACACCATGTTCAAAACTAACGGCAACGGATTCATTATCGTCGCTGCCACAACCGATTAAACCGGTAGCAACGGCGGTTGAAGAGACAACTTTCATAAAGTCTCGACGAGACAAAGACATACTGACTTCCTTTCTTATTGTGTTTTTATTTTTGCCCAAATAACGCAACGAATAAAAATCTCCCTATCCGCAGACAAAAGGGTATTGATTCGAGCTCACAGCGCCGATGATTTGGGTCGGTAATTTGTCCTAAAAACACTAAGTTAGAAGCTAGTTATGACAATTGCATTTCTAAAGGTTACGTTTTTGTTAAATTAAGTGTAAATACTCTATATTCATCACACTTCCAACAAAAGTGGCATTAGACTAAGCCAATCAATAATATGAGCTAGACAGAGCAGGTGGAATGCATAGCACTTGAGATACGAAAAAAGCGACCCAGAGAGGTCGCTTTTGTGGTGATTCTATTTAAGCGTATAAGTGAGATTAGAAGGCCACGCTTAAAAGCTTAAAACTTGATATTCAGAACATCTTGCTCCGACGCATCGACCTTCAACTTACTGCGAGATTCAATATATTCAATCTGCTTTGAGTCGAGTGAATATGGCATGACAACACGTAATTCATTTATCCCTTCATGCTTTGCGAGCTGAGTTAAACGAACTAAGTTCGATTCGTCACTTTGGCGTGAAGACATCGATTTTAATGCCGCATCCCAGAGTCGATCTTCCGGTCGGCTCAACTCTGCAATGTTCTGCTTCCACATCAAACCAAAAATGGGCGCAATGGTCGCGAACGCCTCTAAGAAGGTCCATTTCTTACTTCCTGTAGCTCCTAAAAAGCTGGTGTAGTCGAACTCGATGCATGTCTTTCCTTGTTGATCCATTCTCTGCCCCCGACACTCGAAAATGAGATATACCAAATATCGTTCAACTATTTTGATATAGCAATGGGATATAAAAGAATAGTCTTTTATGCCCTTAATTACATTCAAAAGGAAATATTAAAACCAGCTTTGTAACAAGTGATGCACAGCTTCGCCATATATAAGCATTCAATTGATTAATATTTCAAACAGCAAACTAAAAACAGGGCTTAAGCGATGATGTCAATATCAAAAGCTTATAGATTCATCAGCTTAATACCAAGCCCAACACGGGTTTGAGAATGGTCATAGTCGATCAGCGTTTCACCATAGCCATGGTAACCTTGAAGATATACACCAAGAATGTCATTGAAATAGAATGTGTAACCTAGTTCAACCCCACCTTTATCATCAGCAAAGTTGTAAAAACCGCGTGTATTGACCACGCCCGCACGGGTATAAACTTTCGCCCACAACTCGTAAGGTGCGTAGTAATTTTCCATGTCGTCATTTTCTGTGGTAATCACCCACCATGCATGTACGCCATACTCGACTGGGCCAGAAAAACGCTCGGCAGCGACATATAGACGATCCCAACTGCGTGACAGTTTGCTGGATTGACCGTTCGATTCATGTTTGTAACCGGCTTCAACATGATTGAACAACAACATGTTCGATTGATGCGCTAAGAACACTTGCGGCTTGTAGTTTGTTTCTCTAAATGGCGATGAGATATCAGAGTTTGCCAGTTGCCATAGGGACTTTTGAGTATAAGCCCCCATTAAAGCAGTGCCTGAGCTGAAGCGATAAAATGGAATTGATGCTGAGATCTGAAACTTCACTTCAAAATCTTGCAGTGAATCCATCTCTGAGCCCATTTCACTGTAGGCGCTTTGGTTGATGTCTGTGGTGTATGTACCTAGAACGTAGTTGTCTTCGTAGGTAGAGATATGGGTAATGTCTTTTCCGTAAGCAAGTACGGGGCACAACAAGAGCGGAATTACTTTATACTTCATCGTTATCCTTTTGCCGCCAAATCATAAAGCGGCAATATCATTCCTTATCATCGATAACTTCGACAATAAACAGCAAGGGAAAAGCGGTTAAAGCAATTTTCATTCCGGATTTTATAATTAGCTGAAGATTTTACAATAAGCTGTAGATACACAGCTCAATTTCTACCAACTCGTTGATAAAGTTCGTTTATTTGACATCCACCACACGGCTGGCTTTTTTGTACTGAACTTTCCACCCAGCCCATCTTGGAAGTTCCCAGCGTTTAGGGTCACCTTTGCGATTTCCTTCTGTGTAGATGACATGAACCAACTTGCGAGACACAAAATATTCCACTTCAAGCTTGAGCTCAGCTAACACGAGCTTCAGAGGGTACTGCTCTGCGAAGTCGTTGTATTCCCACTCGGGAATGCCTTCAAATGGAAGGTCATCGGCCTCGAACAATTCGATGTCATCAACACTTTCAACGCCGAGCGTTGCCAATTGTTCGGTCAGCCAAGTAGAAAAACAAAGTTCATCAAGGGCTTTCTTATCCACCAGTTCAGTATTCAGACCTAGGGAGTTGTAGATTTTCCAGTGTTGAATTTGTTGTTTTCGCAATGGAGCAAAGCCTGGCAACAACATTTCTTGTTCGATCATGTCGGCAATAGATTGAATCGCCACTTCACCTTGTAACGCTTGATGCTCAGTGAATATTGTACGACCAGCGTACACTAAGTGCATAGTTGCTAGCGGAGTATCATCTTCGTATTGAGTAACACCTTGGTGCCATTCTCCCAGTTCGAGCATTTTAATGAGGTCGAGCGAAATCGGCATAATGACAGATGCAAGGTTGAGCGTTTGTTTAACTCCCCTACCCGGTACGCTGTGGCTATCTAGCACCAAAGCCGCTTCACTTTTATCCGGAAAACGACTGTTTCGACCAACGACCATTTCCATCGAACCATTGCCAAGTGCATCTCGGCGACGCTCTCTGCGCACAAACACCAATTCAGGATGCAAAGCCGCTATCGCTTGAGTCAGTTGATCTCGTCGATAACGCGAAGCCACTTCCAATTGAGGCAATTCAAATACGTCCCGCATCTGCTTTGCTAAGCCTTGCGCTTCTTCCAACACACTGGCATCAACAATCACAGCAGGAAGCTGTTCTCCACGTACCAATCGAATCATTAGCGACGCGTCACACCCCAAAGGTTCTTCTTGCTCTAGTGCCTCTGCTGCCTCTCCCCCTTGCAGTTGATACAGCTGTGCAGGCACGGAGAGCGCTGCCGCTAAATCGATCATGACTTCTTTTTCGGCTTTGGTCGGAATGCGAGTCACCAGATCGGCGAATAGCGCATCAATTGGCAGTGGATAGACTTTTTTGCCGTGCTCAGTTACGTCACCGTTATCGTCTAATGCACCCATCGCTTGCAAACACAGAAGCGCTGCGTTCAATGACTTTTCTGGAACCGCATCAAGAAAGTGCAGCTCAGATAAACGATAGCCACAACACGCCGCCGCAAGCATGGGCTCTACCAGCTCTTCACGATGCAACTCCGGTGGCGTGACCAACTCTAATGGAGCATGTTCGCCAAATAAACGGATACAGGAGCCTTCTGCTACGCGCCCTGCACGCCCCATTCGCTGTGCTGCACTGGCTTTTGAAATGTTGGTTAATGTAAGAGCAGTACGTCCGTTGCGCTGAACCGTTCTTCGCTCCAAACCGCTATCAATCACAACGCGGATGTTAGGAATGGTAAGCGACGTTTCCGCGACATTGGTTGCCAGCACCACTTTGCGCTGCGCTTGAACAGTTAAAGCTCGATGTCGCTCTTCATCACTGACCGAGGCATGAAGCTTCACCACCAGCACATCATCCAAGTGCTGTAACATCTGCGCGCACTGAGTGATCTCTTTTCGACCTGGTAAGAACACCAAGATATCGCCTTCTTCATCTTCAAGGGCTTCTTTTACTGCTTTCACCACGTCATTTTCACACCCTTTTTTATTGGGCAGATGACGACTGTCTATTACTCGATGAGTCACCGAGACAGGAAAACAGCGCCCTTCTGAACGAAGACGATGAGCATTAAGATAATGTGCGAGTTTTTCGCCCTCTAACGTGGCAGAAGTCACTATCAATCGATGCTGATTTTCTTGCTTCAAAATTGCGGTTAGTAGATCAATGTCCCAGCGACGCTCGTGAAATTCGTCCACTATCACGATGTCGAAGCTTGCAAGTTTGTCTTCCGCAAACCAACGCAACGCTACACCCGGCGTCACAAACACAACTTCCGTGTTCTCATCGAAATACGCATGCAGCTTGATCGCGTAACCAATTTTGTTACCTATCGGCTCACCAGATTGCTCCGCAAGAAACTCAGCTAATGAGGTACAAGCAATTCGACGTGGCTCGATGACCAAAACACGTCCGTGCTTTGCCGCCCAAAGAGGAAGGCGTGTTGACTTACCCGAACCCGTTTCTGCTTCCACAACGAGGTGGTGGTGCTTCACGTGTTGGTCAAATTCAGCTTGTAAGCTATCGATAGGCAGTTGAAACATAAAGAATGGATTTTGTTGTGATAATGCTGAGCATTATACCCAAGTGAAAAAATCCTGCTTTAGGTATCTCTTACAACAAATATTGACGATATTTTCGTCGGTAAACGAGTTTTTTTGCGACATTACATTGATGTGCGTCAACGCATGTTTACAACTAAATGGTGAACCCGTTAAAATTTCGTGCGCATCCTTCAACCCTACATTAAGGCACCCAATGAACAACGATAAACGCCCACTATATATTCCATATGCGGGTCCGGCTCTTATGGCAACCCCTCTATTGAACAAAGGCAGTGCTTTTTCTGCTGAAGAACGTAGTTCATTCAACTTAGAAGGTCTGCTTCCAGAGACAACAGAAACAATTCAAGAACAGGTAGAACGTGCCTACCAACAATACAAGAGTTTCGAAAGCGACATGGATAAGCACATTTACCTGCGCAATATCCAAGATACCAACGAAACCCTATTCTACCGTTTAGTACAAAACCATATTTCTGAGATGATGCCGATCATCTACACGCCAACCGTTGGTGCTGCGTGTGAGAACTTCTCGAACATTTACCGTCGTGGTCGTGGTCTATTTATCTCTTACCCGAACCGTGATCGTATCGATGACCTGCTAAACAACGCAGCCAACCACAACGTAAAAGTGATTGTTGTGACTGATGGCGAACGAATCCTAGGTTTGGGTGACCAAGGTATCGGCGGTATGGGTATTCCTATCGGTAAGCTTTCTCTGTACACCGCATGTGGTGGTATCAGCCCTGCTTACACATTGCCTATCGTTCTGGATGTGGGTACAAACAACCCTCAACGTCTTGCTGATCCAATGTACATGGGCTGGCGTCATCCTCGTATTACGGGCCCTGACTACGATGCATTTGTAGAAGAATTCATCCAAGCGGTACAACGCCGTTGGCCAGATGCACTTATCCAGTTTGAAGACTTCGCGCAGAAAAATGCGATGCCTCTACTAGAGCGCTACAAAGACCGTATTTGTTGTTTCAACGATGACATCCAAGGTACGGCAGCAGTAACCGTAGGCTCTTTACTGGCAGCATGTAAAGCGGCGGGTACTCAACTTTCTAAACAGCGCATCACTTTCTTAGGTGCGGGTTCTGCGGGTTGTGGTATCGCAGAAGCGATCATTGCGCAAATGGTATCGGAAGGGATTTCTGACGAGAAAGCACGCTCTCAAGTTTACATGGTCGATCGCTGGGGTCTGTTACAAGAAGGTATGCCTAACCTGCTTGATTTCCAACAGCGTTTGGTCCAAAAACACAGCAACACAAAAGAGTGGGAAAATGAAGGAAATGGCTTCTCACTACTGGATGTAATGCGTAACGCGAAACCAACGGTACTGATTGGTGTATCAGGTGCTCCTGGCCTATTTAGCCAAGAAGTCATCGAAGAGATGCACAAACACTGCAAGCGTCCGATTGTCTTCCCGCTATCAAACCCAACCAGCCGTGTTGAAGCAACACCAAACGACATCATCCGTTGGACAAACGGTGAAGCACTAGTGGCAACGGGTAGTCCGTTTGATCCTGTGGTTCACGAAGGTCGCACTTACCCTATCGCACAATGTAACAACAGTTACATCTTCCCAGGTATCGGTCTTGGCGTTTTAGCGGTTAACGCAAAACGCGTGACTGACGAAATGCTAATGGAATCAAGCCGAGCGCTGGCTACATGTTCTCCACTTGCGATTAATGGTCGTGGTGCACTTCTACCACCTTTGGAAGAAATCCACCTAGTATCGAAGAAGATTGCTTTTGCCGTTGCGAAGAAAGCAATCGAGCAAGGTGTGGCACTGGAAATCACAGACGAAGCGCTAAACGATGCCATTGACCAAGCGTTCTGGCAGCCAGTTTACCGCCGCTACAAGCGCACAGCATTCTAAGCTTGAGACAACTTGTATAATTATTAGCCCCTACTCTGTAGGGGCTTTTGTTTTTTAAGCTGTTTTTTATCATCCTAACCAGATTTTGGCATAAATGGGCTTCTCTCTTTTTGTTTCTATCAGATATGATGAGGAATACACATTTATTAAAGGGTATAAGACGTTTTGCTGTTTTCTCGTATAAGGTCAAAGTGGAAGCTTAAGTGTTCGTGGAAGCGAATTGCTTTGATTTTGTCGATCTCTTTATTTGGACTCCTCCTGTCTGTTGTTGCCATCGACCGCTGGGTCGCATTGCAGGCCAAAGACAATATCTTTATCGATTACGACCAAATACCCCAGCACGAAGTCGCGGTGGTGCTTGGTACGAGTAAATACATCGGAAAGACACTCAACACCTATTACACTCATCGCATCAATGCAGCGATCGAGCTTTATAAACAAGGCAAAGTGAAACAGTTTTTGCTTAGCGGAGACAACGCACATCGCTCTTACAATGAGCCATGGACCATGAAACGAGATCTGCTTAAAGCTGGCGTTCCAGAAGAAGTCATCCATCTCGATTACGCTGGATTTAGGACTTTGGACTCCATCGTGCGAGCAAAAAAGATCTTCGCCTCAGAGCGTTTTTTAATAGTGACTCAACGCTTTCACTGTGAGCGCGCGTTGTTCATTGCCGATGCGTATAACATTGATGCACAGTGCCTTGCAGTCGCAGGCCCAACGGCGAATAAACAAAAAACTTCGATGCGAATTCGTGAACTGCTTGCTCGTGTGAAAGCATTTTTGGATCTCTACGTGATGAATACGCAGCCACGCTTCCTTGGCCCTCAAGAGCCAATTCTTGCGGTAGAAGACCCAACAGAAGCATCAAATGCTGAGCGCAACATTCCTATAGAATAATCAGCTGGCACCATTTTCGTGCATCACGTCACACATGAATAACAATTCGTTAAAAACAAATGGGTAGAGTTCTACCCATTTCTAAATCTCAACCTCACATTTTCTTATTTCGCCTACGATTCAGGCCAAATTGCCCTTCGCATTCGCAGTAACATTTAATCAATAAATAACTACAAGTCAGTTACCTTGCCATAAAAAACCGACAAAAAGGCAATGCAAAAGGAGCACACCCATGACCGCACTCGCTGTGACACTGAAGAATTGGTTCTTCACTCGCAACAGCATGATTTTGAATGCCAACATTCTGCTGTTCATTATCTTGTTTAATACCCTACCCTTTGAACCACAAGTCGTAACCGGCATCAGCATCTTAGTTTTTGTTGCGATTCTTTGGTTAACAGAAGCGATTCACGTCAGCATTACTGCTTTGCTGATACCGATGCTTGCCGTTTTCCTGGGCGTATTTAACACCCAAGCTGCACTGAATAACTTCTCGAACTCAATCATCTTCTTGTTCTTGGGTGGCTTTGCTCTCGCCGCTGCGTTGCACAAGCAGAAACTTGACCAAGCACTCGCTGACAAAGTGTTGCTGATTGCTCGTGGTCGAATGTCTGTCGCGGTATTTATGCTGTTCGGTGTGAGCGCAGGTCTTTCAATGTGGATTTCCAACACAGCAACAGCCGCAATGATGCTTCCTTTGGTGTTAGGTGTCATGACGAAACTGGACGCGAAGAAAAACCACAACACATTCTTGTTCGTTCTTCTCGGTATTGCTTACAGCGCCTCTATCGGCGGTATCGCTACGCTAGTTGGTAGCCCACCAAACGCGATTGCTGCGGCCGAAGTAGGTTTGAACTTCACGGAATGGATGAAGCTAGGTCTGCCAATCTCTTTGATTTTGATGCCAATTGCGATTTTGGTTCTGTACACCATGACCAAGCCAGATTTGAGCCACAAGTTTGAACTTGACCACAAACCTGTTGAATGGACGAACGGCAAAATGGTCACACTGGCAATCTTCTTACTTACCGTCACTTTGTGGATTTTCAGCAAGCCGATCAACACCATGCTTGGCGGTTTTGCAAAATTCGACACCTTGGTTGCGATTGGTGCCATCTTGCTGCTAGGCGCATCTCGAGCAGTCGAATGGAAGGACATTGAAAAGACAACAGACTGGGGTGTTCTGATCCTGTTCGGCGGCGGTATCTGCTTGAGTAACGTTCTAAAAGCGACAGGCACCAGCGTTTTCCTAGCGCACAGCCTAACTGGCTTCCTTGAGCAAGCAGGTGTATTACTCACTATCCTTTCTGTGGTTGCCTTTGTCGTCTTCTTGACTGAGTTTGCAAGTAACACAGCAAGTGCTGCGCTACTGGTACCAGTGTTCGCGACCATTGCCGAAGCACTTGGTCTATCACCAGTGATTCTGTCAGCGCTTATCGCGGTAGCCGCATCTTGTGCCTTCATGTTGCCAGTTGCAACGCCACCAAATGCAATTGTGTTCGGTACGGGTCACATCAAGCAAAAAGAAATGATGAGAATCGGCTTCGTATTAAACATTGCTTGTATCGGTGCACTGACACTGTTCGCTTGGTTGTTCTGGTAAAGAAACACTGACTCGATTAGCACTACACTGCTGTTCACGGTGATCGAATTGATAGCCCAAACTTCCCCTAAAGTGGTGTTCAGCAGTTTCCCTCTTGGTGGCCAGTTGGCCACCTTTTTTTATTCTTTCTTACCTCGTATTGGCGGATTCACTTTGCATTCTTCCCTCTAAAGGGGGAATTCCTAGTGCTCAATCAACCTTTACTCTTAAAGCCTGAACAAACTCTCATACCAGCTTCAATGAACAATCGAACTCAATAGCCTGCCAACACAAACTGTAGACACAAAAAAGCCGTCATACTTTGCTTTCATAAGCTCAGTACAACGGCGCGTTTAAACGAAAAGTGTGAATCGCTAGAACGTCATGCTATTTATTTATGCCTCATTCTTTTGGCAACTCAACAATCCGTAATTCACTTCAACGCGGTTTCGACCATTACGTTTAGCGAGATACAATACTTCATCGGCTCTTGCCATGGTCTCGGTTACGCGCTCATTTTGCATTTGGGCCACACCAATACTGCAAGTAAGCGCCTCACCATGAACCCACAAGTGGTTTGCTACATTCTTGCGTATCATCTCGGCCTTTTTCACTGCTTGTTCGATATTGGTATCTGGGCAGAAAACCACAAACTCTTCCCCCCCCCAACGAACCAAACGGTCATCAGGTGCAATAGAACTGGCAACGACCATGACGAACTCACGCAGAATATCATCCCCCATTTGATGCCCGAACTTATCGTTAATCTTCTTAAAGTTGTCTAAATCCATATAAAGGATGCTCAACGTCGAGTGCCCCCAACGTACTTGGCGTGCTTGCTGTTCTAACCAAGTTTGTACAGCATGACGGTTCATCGCTCCGGTTAGCGCATCTCGGTGCGCCAACTCGGCAAATTCGTAATTCTGCGCGCGCAAAGTGCCATTCACTTTTTCTAGATGACGATGACGACGCTTCGCTTTTTCATACGCCGCTCTGTTTTTCCGTAGTTCATGCAGAGAGAAAGCCAGCCCTAAAGCCATCCAAGAAAACAATAGAGCAAACAACAACGTTTCTTGTGCAAGATAGGCACCTTCAAATTCGATCTTATCAATCACAATTTTGTGCTGACCAAGCGCAGCACCCGAACCAGTGGCAATATCAATACGCGTAATGTTCGAAAACTCTGGCGCAGAATGTTCAATATCGACCTTGTTATCCGCAAGCCACCAGGTCATTACCTGTAAGTTCTTAATCGGAATCTCGATGGTTTCACTAAAATTCGATGGAGAAAACTGCATGCCATTGTATTTGATAGTGTATTCATCATCCGGTTTCGAGTATTCCGGATTGTAGTTTCTCAGATAAAGACGCAAGTCATGGCTTGGGTTTTGCCCATTGCCCGCCTCTTCATAATGAAGCTTTAATCGGATGGTATGGTAATTAGAAAGATCGATGCCATGCGTTGGCTTCGCTACATCGGTATAAACCGAGATACCGCAATACGGCCAAGCATAACTGCTTTTTTTTAGCTCACAATTGAGTACCAAGCTTTGCGCATCATAGGTGATATCGGCCGTGCTTAGCCCACCTTCGCTCGCATCTTTTGTCGCATAAATATTGAATTGTTCAGGTGTAATGACGAGCTTACGCGTGTCACCTAACACACTGTACAGAGCAACTAAACTGATCGTACAAATCGAAAGAGCGAAGATTAATTTGTGTATCCACTTCATAGGCAAGTGACCTGCTTAACTTATATACAACACAGTGTACTCAATGATATTTCGAACTTCAAATAAAGTCATTTATCAAGAAACAAAATTACTTTTGGCTTGGGTTCTTATTTCCGATACATGGTAACGCGTTTTGAACCGTTATCACGGTTTAAAATCGTCCAATTTGATGACTTACTTGTTATTTGCGAAGCAATTCACAACCACTCAAGCGAGGCACAATCATGCTTTGCGACGAGAAACAATGGTCATTCATTGTGGAAACATTGCCAGTTATTAACCCTGTCAAGCCTGCATCTTGAGCGCACTTCGTTATATACTGTCGAAAAACACAATAACGAGTAATGTCATGTCATTAATTGCTACTGGTACGCTAAACAAAATGCGTGCTTCTCTCGATGGTGCCGTCAGCTATCGTCTTCCTGTGGGTGATGAAGAAGTCGATCTGTCACCTTTTCTCGGTAAAACACTCACGTTGACGCATACTGGCAATATTTTTTGTTGCTCATGCGGTAAGAAAACCAAGAAGAGCTATTCTCAAGGCCACTGTTTCGTGTGTATGAAGAAGCTTGCGAGCTGCGATATGTGCATCATGAAGCCAGAGACTTGCCACTACGATCAAGGCACATGCCGCGAACCGCAGTGGGGAGAAGAAAACTGTATGGTGGATCACTTCGTGTATCTATCAAATACATCAAGCTTGAAAGTGGGCATCACTCGCCACACTCAAATTCCAACACGTTGGATTGATCAAGGTGCAACTCAGGGTCTGCCAATTTTCAAAGTCAAAACGCGTCATATTTCAGGCTTGATTGAAGTGGAACTGGCAAAGCATATTGCAGACAAAACAAACTGGCGCACTTTGCTTAAAGGCGATGGTGAACCGATTGAGTTACAAGATCGTTTTGCTGAACTGCTTCCTCTTGTGCAAGACAAGATTGCTGAAATCAAACAGCAATTTGGTGAAGATGCCATCGAGATACTGAGCGAAACCATTACCGATCTTAGCTACCCCGTTCAGCAACACCCAACGAAAATCACCTCTCATAACTTCGACAAAAACCCGGTTGTGACTGGCATTTTGCAAGGCATCAAAGGTCAGTATCTGATTTTTGATACCGGTGTGATTAACGTCCGCAAATTTACATCTTACGAAGTTGAAGTAAGCGCATAGATACGTCTGCTTTACTATACAAACTTCCTAGATAGAAAAAGCTCGAGCACTGGCTCGAGCTTTTGTTTTTCTTCGTTCAGAGCGATGAGAGATTAAGCATCAAGGATGCTTTCTAGCACATCAAACAACATATCCACTTCTTCAATAGTGTTGTAATGCATACAACCAATTCGTACGACCCCACCTGATTCTTCAATGCCAAGCTGACGAACCAAACCAAGTGCATAGAAGTGACCATTCCAAACACAGATATTGTGCTCACCTAAGGTCTTAGCGATAAACTCTGGTGAATACTTGTCAAACGTTAGAGCAAACGTCGGCGTACGTTGCTGACAATCTTCGCTCTCAATGCCATACAGTTTCACACCTTCTAGCGCGTCGAGTCGTTGCAAAAAACGCTCACTTAAACGCTGTTCGTGTTGATTGTAAAGCGCGTAACTTTGTTCTAATCGCTGACGAAGTGGTAAGTCGTTATCGCCAAACTGAGCCAAATATTCCACTGCGGCCGCAACACCAGCAAGGCCTTCGAAGCTTTGTGTACCCGTTTCAAAACGACCCGGACCAATATTCGTAGCCGGTTCTACTTTATAAGGACGAAGGCTGTGCAACCATTGGTCAGCCACGTAAGCGATACCGACATGCGGTCCAAAGAACTTATAAGCAGAACACGCTAAGAAATCACAGCCCAGCGCTTGTACATCGACTAAGTGGTGAGGAGCATAATGCACGGCATCGACATAAACTTGAGCACCAACACCGTGCGCCATGTCAACTACGCGCTGAATATCGACTATCGATCCCGTGGTGTTTGACGCATATGTCACGGCAACCAAGCGTGTTTTTTCTGAAAGTAGGCTTTGTAAGTGCTCAAGATCTAAAGTGCAATCAGCTTCATTGATTCGAACTTGGTGAACCTTAGCACCTTTGTCTTCCGCTGCTTGTTGCCAGCTTGAAACGTTCGAGTAATGGTCAAGCGCTGAGACAATGATCTCATCCCCTTCTTGCCAATCACGACTGATTGCACGGCTTAACTGGAACGTCAGTGATGTCATGTTCGCGCCAAAGACAATATTACCAGACGAAGGGGCATTCAATAGCGCTTGTGCCGACTCGCGCGCACTCTGCATGACATCGACTGTAGCTTGGCTAGAGAAGTAATGCCCACCCAAGTTGGAATTAAAACGCCCAAGGTAACCGACCATTGAATCAAGCACAGATTGAGGAACTTGCGAGCCGCCAGGCCCATCAAAAAACGTAACTGGTTTGTCATTATGATACTGAGCCAGCGCGGGAAACTGTTCTCTGATTTGATTAAGATTGAAGTTCATTACGTTTGTCCGTTGCGGTTAATACAAAGACATCCATGTGGCCTGCTTGGTCATCAATCACAGAACGAATTGGACAGGCGTTGTGCCAAAGTTTGCTGTCAGCCAACATCGCCACTTCCCCGTTTTCTAATACTTTGCGGAAAAATGGGGCTTGGTTATGGCTACTGTATAGCATGATGTCACCACCAATGATGTTGTGACGACCAACACCAACCATCGCGATATGATCAAAACCGTCTTGGTGCACACCTTCTGGCGCGACCTGCGTTTCGCTATCTAATGCAGTGATTCGAATCTGGTGAATTTCGATTTCTTGACCATTTGGAAGGTGGTTTGCGCTCACGAATAGCGCACACATTTCGCGAAAGCCTTCACTTGCTAAAATGTCTTTCTCGATAGGTTCAAATTGACGAATGACATCACCCTGAAATCGGTTGATATCTGAAGACTGTACAAAGCTGTTCTTGTTCAAATCTATCACTTGTCCATCTTCAAAACTCACGACTGAGTAGCGTCGTAATCGATATTGCCCATCAGCGTGCTCAGTATGAGGTAACGCTTCAAATGAAGGCGAAAGTTGCTCAATTGCTGCCATGCTGAGCTGAGTTAAATGTAGAGTGTTCTCACGCGAATGTAACATCATTGACTCCTTTAATGAGGCACATTTAATTAACATTTAATTTACAACATAGATTACGCAAATATTCTGCAATTGCCAGCTTTTAACGTTGATAGCTTCAACATAAATAATAAAACGAGATAAAAACCTACAAACAAAAGTTAAACCAGGTATATGTTTTAGATTAAAGCTTACACAACATTTGAAACTAGATTTCTCTACTGCAAATAGAATTTTATGCTGGATTGAGACAATTTCTATCACGCGATAGTGAGTTCTAATCTATAACCATTTATTCGATCTCAATCGCCGTTTATGCTTTTAAAGCTATAAGAATTTCCATACAATCGAGAGAAATGTTCAGCCCTCTTTGGAGCCACAATGAGCGACGTAAAACACTGTAAATTATTAATTCTTGGTTCTGGTCCAGCAGGTTACACCGCGGCAGTATACGCTGCGCGCGCGAATCTAAACCCTGTGCTTGTGACGGGAATGCAACAAGGTGGTCAGCTAACCACTACAACAGAAGTAGAAAACTGGCCAGGTGATGCAGAAGGCCTAACAGGCCCAGCATTAATGGAACGCATGAAAGAACATGCGGAACGTTTCGAAACAGAAATCGTATTCGATCACATCAACGAAGTTGAACTGTCTCAACGTCCATTCCGTTTAAAAGGTGATTCTGGTGAGTACACTTGTGATGCTTTGATCATTTCAACAGGTGCATCCGCTAAATACCTAGGTCTGGAATCAGAAGAAGCGTTCAAAGGTCGCGGCGTATCGGCGTGTGCTACGTGTGACGGTTTCTTCTACCGCAACCAAAAAGTAGCGGTTGTCGGCGGCGGTAACACAGCGGTTGAAGAAGCGCTGTACCTATCTAACATCGCATCTGAAGTTCACCTGATCCACCGTCGTGATTCATTCCGTGCGGAGAAGATCCTCATTAATCGTCTTATGGACAAAGTGGAAAATGGCAACATCATACTTCACACCGATCGCACACTAGAAGAAGTTCTGGGCGACGATATGGGTGTAACTGGTGTTCGCATTAAAGATGTAAACACAGGCACAACTGAAGATCTTGAAGTGATGGGCGCGTTTATCGCGATCGGCCACCAGCCAAACACCCAGATCTTTGAAGGCCAGCTAGAAATGAAAGATGGCTACATCGTTGTGAAGTCGGGTCTAGAAGGCAACGCGACGCAAACTAGCATTGAAGGTGTATTTGCAGCTGGTGACGTAATGGATCACAACTATCGTCAAGCAATCACATCAGCAGGTACAGGCTGTATGGCAGCTCTGGATGCGGAACGCTTCCTAGACGCACTTAGTGACAAATAACTTTTCACATTTGTGTCATATCCTTAAAGCCCAGCGGTATTCCCGCTGGGTTTTCTTTTGTATACTACCGCCTCATTAAAACAATTATCATTAAGCCTTCACGATGGATAAGAAAAAGCAAAGCAGCTTGAATAAGTGGCTTAAGCAACAGAGCAAGTTAGCTAAGCGCTGGCTCATGATTGCGATAGGCCTAGGCGTACTTTCAAGCGTGTTTTTATTGGCTCAAGCAGCCCTGCTCGCCTCCATTCTTCACCAATTAATCATCGAACAAGTCGATAAAAGTGAGCTCATTTGGCACTTTGTCGGATTAGTCGGAACCGTCATCGGCCGCGCTGCATGTACGTGGGGCCGCGAAATTGCGGGCTACCGCTGTGGCGAACAAATCCGAGTTTACATTCGACAACTCATTTTAGACAAAGTCCACAAGCTGGGGCCTGCTTACATTAAAGGCAAACCAGCAGGCATTTGGGCGACATTGATTCTAGAGCAAGTTGAGAACATGCAAGACTTCTTCTCTCGCTACTTACCTCAAATGTCGCTGTCGGTATTAGTTCCTTTCATCATTTTGGTTGTGGTATTCCCAGTTAACTGGGCGGCAGGTTTAATCTTCCTTGTGACGGCCCCGCTAGTGCCTATTTTTATGGCATTAGTTGGTATCAAAGCCGCGGAAGCGAACCGTAAAAACTTCAAAGCAATGCAACGCTTGTCCGGTCACTTCTACGACCGATTGCAAGCGATGACGACTATTCGCCTTTTCGACCGTACAAAGTCAGAAACTGAGACCCTAAAAGGGGCATCAGAGGTATTTCGTACCCGCACGATGGATGTACTAAAAATCGCATTCCTTTCTTCTGCGGTACTAGAGTTCTTCACTTCTATTTCTATCGCTATTACTGCGGTTTACTTCGGCTTCAGTTACATCGGTGAATTGAACTTTGGTTACTACGGTGCTGGCGTCACCTTGTTTGCTGGCCTGTTCATCCTGATTTTAGCTCCTGAGTTTTACCAACCACTTCGAGATCTCGGTACTTTCTATCACGCGAAGCAACAAGCGGTGGGCGCTGCCGAAAGTATTGTCGAGTTTCTTGAACTAGAGGTCGATCAAGTGAAAGATGGAACTCAATCTCTTGAACAGAACACGCCAATTCAAATCGAAGCTCAAGATTTGGTTGTTTTCAGCCCTGAAGGCAAACAATTGGCTGGCCCTCTGTCATTTTCATTGGAAGCCAATCAAAGCACTGCGCTTGTTGGCCCAAGTGGCGCAGGTAAAACCAGTTTGGTTAATACCATTCTTGGCTTTATGCCATACAAGGGCAGTTTGAAAATTAACGGCTGCGAGTTGTCTCAACTTGATCTATCGACTTGGCGCGAAGCTGTCAGCTGGATTGGTCAAAACCCAATGTTATTGCACGGCAGCATTCGTGATAACGTCACGCTTGGTAAACACGATATTCCAGACGCACAAGTGAATACAGTGCTCAACGATTCTTACGCGGCTGAGTTTGTTGAAATGCATGGCCTGAATTACGCAATCTCTGACCGTTCAGGCGGTTTATCTGTAGGACAAGCTCAACGTCTTGCACTTGCGCGAGCAATGCTACAAAACGGCCGTTTCTGGTTGCTTGACGAACCAACAGCAAGCTTAGATGCGCGCAGTGAAAAACTGGTGATGGAAGGAATTAATAAGTATACCCAATCCACCACTAACTTGATGATCACTCACCAACTTGCGCCTTTGCAAAACGTTTCACAAATTCTCGTGATGCAAGATGGTCAAATCGTACAACGTGGCGACTACGCTACCCTAGCCTCACAAGAAGGTTTGTTTAAAGACATGTTAGCTGCCAACCTAGCGCAGCGTGAATCAGACAAGGGGAACCTAGATGCGTGATTTACTCCCTTATCTAAAACTGTATAAAAAACATTGGTTCGGTTTGTCGCTGGGTATGCTATTGGCGTTCCTAACACTTGCTGCATCTATCGGCTTGCTCACTCTGTCTGGTTGGTTTATCTCCGCAGCAGCAGTGGCTGGTTTAAGCGTTGCGCGTGAAACCTTCAACTACATGCTGCCAGGTGCTGGCGTGCGCGGTGCCGCAATGGCACGAACAGCTGGCCGTTGGGGTGAGCGCGTTGTAAGCCACAATGCGACATTTAAATTACTGACAGACCTGCGCATCTTCTTCTTCAAGAAACTTGCTCCGCTGATCCCAGGCCGAGTGTCAACAATGCGCGATGCTGATCTGCTGAACCGTCTGGTAGCCGATGTGGACGCAATGGATCACGTTTATCTGCGACTTGTCAGCCCAGTCATTATTGGCATCTTTGGTATTCTGAGTTTAACCGCAGTCTTAGCGTTCTTTGACTGGCATCTTGCGCTACTTTTAGGCTCAATTCTTACGATCATGCTTTTGGTGTGGCCAGTGCTTTTTTACAAACTGGGCAAAAACAATGGTGAGCACTTAACGCATAACAAAGCTCAGCTTCGTGTCGCGACACTCGATTGGCTACAAGGCTATAGCGAGCTGAGTATTTTTGGCGCAGAAGAACGCTACCGTAACCTGATTCTTGAAAAGCAAAAACAACTGCTTTCAAACCAGTTTGTAAACGCTAATCTGACTGGTATGGCGTCAGGACTTCTGATGTTGGTGAACGGCCTGACTTTAGTTGTCATGCTTTGGTTTGCTGCTGATGGTGTTGGTGGTCGGGCACCTGATCCTTGGATCGCCCTATTCGCTTTTGCAACAATGGCAAGTTTTGAAATTTTGATGCCTATTGCGGGTGCGTTCCAATACCTTGGTCAAACGCTGACTTCTGCCCGTCGCTTGAACGAAGTGATTCTTGCTGAGCCTGATGTTGTCTTCCCTGAGCAATCTAAACGCGAAGAAAAGCCACTGGATATCGAGTTCATCAACATTGATTTTGCATACCCTGATGGACAACAGAAAGTGCTGAAAGACCTTTCGCTTTCACTTCCTTTAGGCTCGAAAACCGCAATTGTTGGTCAAACGGGTTCAGGCAAGTCGACTCTGATTCAACTACTTTGTCGCTACTGGGATGTAAACCAAGGTGAGGTTCGCATTGGTGGCGCTTCACTAAAAGATTGGTGTGAATCCGATCTGCGCTCAGCAATTACCGTAGTGAGCCAACGAGTAGATGTGTTAAACGGCACACTACGTGACAACTTGTTAATGGCGTCACCAAATGCGACTGATGAGCAACTGGCGGAGATCCTAACAAAAGTTGAACTGGGTGCTCTGCTTGAAGAGCCGGGTCTTGATGCTTGGCTGGGTGATGGCGGTCGTCAACTTTCTGGTGGCGAGAAACGTCGTATTGGTATTGCGCGAGCGTTACTACGAGATGCTCCGATTTTGCTTCTTGATGAGCCAACCGAAGGCCTCGACAAGCGTACCGAACAAAAAGTCATGGCGCTTTTCAACGAGTATTTTGCCAACAAGACGGTTGTGTTCATCACTCACCGACTCATAGAATTAGAGAGCATGGACAACATTTGCCTTATGGAACAGGGCGAGATCATTGAGCAAGGCGACCATCAAACGCTACTCGCTCAACACGGTCGTTACTACCAGTTGCTTCAATCTCTATAAGTAAGACTAAAAAGCTCATCTTCGGATGAGCTTTTTCATTGACTAACTCAACAAATTTGAAGAACGCTCTAACGACCAGACTTCGCCAAGTAAGCTGACATTTCGGCTTCTGGCACCATCCCTCCCCCGGTCGCCCAAACTAAGTGTGTGGCATTTTTCAAACGTTCATCCGTAAGCTGTAAACGAGTCTGGTAGTGTAGAGAACTCGAGACATGCACCGCGCCCATCATTCCGGCTAATGCAGAGGGCTCCAAATTGATGCCTTCTCGTTCACTCAACTCTCCTAAAAGCTGATACATACGTTCGTCCGTCACTGTGTAGTAACCATCAATTAGCCGCTCCATGGCTCGCCCAACAAAACCAGAAGGACGACCAACTGCCAAGCCATCTGCCGCGGTGAGATTATCTATACCGATATCTTGCACCGCTATCTCATCATGCAAACCAGTATGTACTCCCAACAGCATGCAAGGAGAATGTGTTGGCTCAGCGAAGATGCAATGCACGTGGTCACCAAAGGCCACCTTGAGCCCAAAAGCAACACCACCTGGCCCACCACCAACACCGCATGGTAAATACACAAACAGTGGATGGCGTTCATCAACCACAATACCTAAATCATCAAATTGTTGTTTTAAGCGTTCACCTGCAACCGAGTAACCTAGGAACAAGGTTTGTGAGTTTTCATCATCGATAAAAAAGCAGTTGGGATCGCTCTCTGCCTGTTTTCGACCTTGCTCAACCGCAACACCATAATCTTGCTCGTACTCAACCACGTTGACACCGTGCGATCGAAGTTTATTTTTCTTCCACTCTCTCGCATCGGCGGACATATGAACCGATACTGAAAAACCAAGCTTGGCACTCATCATGCCTATCGACATGCCTAGGTTTCCCGTTGAACCAACCGCGATGCTGTATTGTTGGAAAAATTGTCGGAACTCACCACTCAGCAGCTTGCTGTAATCATCACTCTCACTTAACAACCCTGCGACAATCGCCAGTTTTTCTGCATGAACTAACACTTCATAAATGCCACCACGGGCTTTTATCGAGCCGGATATTGGTAAGTGACTATCAAGCTTGAGCATGAGGCGACCGAATATTGGGACGTTGTACTGAGTTTCCAAAGCCGCTTTCATCTTTGGAATGTCCACTACAGGCGACTCAATGAGACCAGAAGCGGTCTTGAGCCTTGCACTCGCGACATGAATATCTTCTGCGTTCAATCCGACGTGCGGCAAACCTTCTTCAAGCGAGGTCACGTTGGGATTAAACCAGCAAACTTCATCTAGGTTGATCAGTTGCTCTACAAGTGGGAATTGTTTTTTAAGCACTTCCACATTCAGCTTGTTCATATCCTCTATCCTGCAATTCGTTCTTTAGAATCTTCCATTCAATTGGTTACGCACATAAACAAAAGCGCCGCAATTGCGACGCTTTTAACTCATTCAATTTGTGCTCTATGCGTAGTTTTGCTCGAACTCTTTCATGAAATCGACCAACGCTTGCACACCTTCTAGCGGCATTGCATTGTAAATCGATGCGCGCATACCACCCACCACACGGTGACCTTTTAGCGCTTTTAGTCCTTTTGCATCCGCAAGCTCAAGGAAAGTCGCGTCAAGTTCAGGCTTCGCTAATTGGAAAGGAACGTTCATCAATGAACGGTTCGATGGATGAACGCCGTTACGGTAAAAATCAGACTGATCAATGTAATCGTAAAGCAGTTTTGCTTTTTCGCGATTCACTGTTTCAATGCTCTTAACGCCGCCTTGTGCTTTAAGCCATTTGAAAACAAGGCCAGACAAGTACCAAGCAAACGTTGGTGGCGTGTTAAACATTGATTCTTTTTCAGCAAGAACTTTGTAATCAAGAATACTTGGTAGCACTTGTTTCGCCATGCCGAGTAGATCGTCACGAACGATCGCGATGGCAATACCTGATGGGCCAATGTTTTTCTGAGCGCCCGCGTAAATCACACCGTATTTCGACACGTCGATTTCACGAGAAAGAATTGTCGAAGACATATCAGCAACAATTGGTTTGTCGGTGATCGGAAGATCATTGATTTCGATGCCATCGATGGTTTCATTTGGGCAAAAGTGAACATAAGCCGCTTCTGGGGCAATTTTCCATTCGCTTGCAGGTAGAACAGCTACTTTACCGTCAATCTCTGTTTTGGCATCAAATACGTCAGGTTCGCAGTACTTCTTCGCCTCTTCGACTGCACTTTCAGCCCAGTAGCCACCATCGATGTAGGTTGCAGTTTCTGCATCACCAAGTAAGTTTAGCGGAACAGCGGCAAACTGAGCACGAGCACCACCTTGGCAGAACAGTACTTTGTAGTTGTCTGGAATATTCAGCAAATCACGTAGATCTTGCTCTGCTTCTTGTGCAACTTTGATGAACTCTTTACTTCGGTGACTGATTTCCATTACCGAAGTACCAAGACCTTGCCAGTCGATCAGTTCCTGTTGTGCTTGCTGCATGACAGCTTTTGGCAAAGCCGCTGGCCCTGCACTGAAGTTAAATACGTTGTCCGTATTTTGTTCCATGATGCTCATTGCTCCTGCTATGTAAATATTACGAAATTAATATCACGTTTTTATGGTGATAAAAACAAGAAAAGAGGTCTTAAGACCTCTTTTAAACTGAAAACGTCAAATTAACGGAAAGCTCGAATCGTAATCGGCTTATTTCTGCATCAACGCGGGCATTAACAGACCAATCAATGGAAATTCATGACCATTTTCAAACTTAAGCTTGCCTTCACCGATTTGAGCTTTAAGTTCATAACCACCATCGACTTTTTCAATCAACTCCATGATCAAAAGCTCATCAATGCCTTCTTGGATAAATGGATAGTGTTCAACAAGTTCATCTGAGAAGTAAGTACTCAATTCGCCGTTTGTTGCGGTCATCAACTTCATTGGGTCTTGCGTGATATGGTCTGTACCTTGAGGGACAGATAATTGCCACTCGTTGCGGAATTTACCTTCACCAAACGCCAAAGAAAGCTCATTAACTGAAAGCTTAAAGCCCTTACTAAATAGCGTGTCGATGTGAGGCATTAATTCGGACACCTGTTGTTCATCAAGTACTGGTGAGCTTTGATAGATCGACATAATTTGATCGAACGAATTACTATCGACATCTGCAATAGCAAAATTCAACTTAAAGTTATCAACATCAGTGCCATCCGTTAGGCGCATTTTTTGAGCATTAATGTTCAATTGGCTGTTTAACTTCTCACCGGTTTCGTCATTCGACGTGTTGCCGCTGTAGCTCGCCTTTTCAATCAAAAATACCTGTTTAAGCGATGAATCAACCACATCTAACTTTTCTAGAGAAAAGGTTTGTTCACCAAGCCAATAACCTTTCGCTTGCTTACCCTTACCTTGTCCACTCAGATCATTCAGGTGTAACTCGTCACCATTTTCAAAATCGACTTGAACTGAAGGAATCGATACTTGGTACTTCAAATCACCAAGCACGGTAACATCGCCAGTCACTTGTGCAGGACTTGTCGAAACCGATACGCCTTGCGCTTCATTGCGATAGTTCCAGCTGTCTAAATCCAACGTAAACACAGTGTTACCATTAAGCTGTGTTTTGCTATGCATGGTAAGCGGCAGAAAATCATTATCCACCAGCTTAGAGTCTGCTGTCAGGCTAGTTAAGCCATGGCTTACATCACTCGTGACTTCGAACATAATCGGCAAACCATCGCGTTCAAACTGTGTTTTCAGTTCAGGATCAACCACTGAGTATCGAGTTAATACAACGGAAGAAAGGTAGCCGCGTTGGTATTCAACAACTTCGCCTTTGATCATCTTATCGTTCATATTGGCGATACCGTCTTCAATAATCGACTGACCAATTTGACCAACCGCAAGCGGCCAACACAACGCCAATGAGATTGCACCACCGATGGCGCCTAGTTTTTTTAAGTTTTGCATAACATCACTTTTCAGGTATTTGCGCTCAGTCTACCCGAAACTATTAACGGATAAAACATTGAGATAAATCAGACTATTGATGCTAATTCTAGTCCATTAGTCAGGAATCATACGCAGCTCGCACTCATTACGCCGTTTTATTGATAAAGTTTGCTTGGCCAAGTTTTAACCGGAGCTCAACCACCTGTGAATCGTTACGCTGTATTGTGTCTCGACAATAATCCAATCAGTGCAGAGCAGTTTCGATTGGAACTGTCGGCTTTCTCTAGCAAGTTTGATATTTTTTCTGTCGAGTCGATAGAAGAAGCGCAAAGCGCGTTGGAATATCTTGAAGAAAGAGAACAAACTGTCGCGTTAGTGATCGCCAGCCATCACGCGCACTTTAATGGTGTGGATTTTCTCATTGGGCTGGACAAAACACCGCACACAGAGCGCGCTCGTAAAATTCTCATCAGTTGCTCTTCAGATATTGACGCGATACTCACGGCCGTCAACGAAGGTCGTTTGGATCATTGTTTGACCAAGCCTCTGCCAGATAACGTCCTTTTTAATACCGCTCAAAAAGAGCTGACGCAGTTTATCTTACGTAATTGCAAAGAAGACTTGCTCAGTTATAGCCAAATCTTGGACCAGCACAAATTGCTACGTGCTCATATCGAAAATCAGATGAGCAATTACCAAGCCGGTTTCTTACACGACTATCACTCGATGTCTGATAATGAACTGGCAGAACAAGTAATCTCTGCCTTGCAACAATTTTTCAAAGAAAATGACGAAACAAAAGCTTGTCGAACCTACTCTCCTGAGCATTTGCTGACGGTTGAAGGAGAACCTAACAGCTTTTTATGGTTCATAACCAGCGGAGAAGTGGCGCTTTACAAAAGAGACGAACAAGGTATGCAGCGAGAAGTGGTTCGCCATACCAAAGGGAACATTGTCGGCGGCATGTCATTTGTGACTGGGGAATGCTCCTTTTCTACTGCACTTACGCTTACCGAAACAGAAGTAATTAAACTTGATAGAAATGTGTTCCGTAAAGTAATGCAGAGTGACTCAAACCTTCTCCCCCTATTTACGAACTTACTTCTTCGTCATTTCAATCGCCGATTACAGAGAAGCATCAACACAAAATTACAATTGCAGAAAACACTCGAGTCACTTGAATCTGCTCATCAACAACTGATTGAAAGAGAAAAAATGGCCATGCTCGGCCAGTTGGTTGCGGGCGTGGCCCATGAGCTGAACAACCCAATAGCTGCGATTTTGCGTGGTGTAGAAAACCTCACTCATACCCTCGAAGGGCTATTAACTCAACTTCCGACAGCAGAAGTACAAATCAAAGGCGTTCAGCTTCTAACCAGAGCTCAAACCGCCAAGCCAGCCTCGACTTCCGAACTGCGCTCACGCGTCAAAGAGCTCAACAGCACGTTACCTGATCGTGCCATTGCCAAAAAAGTCGTCAATTTAGGCCTAGAGAGCGATTCCGAACTCGTTTCCCAGCTCGCCAAGAAGAAAGACAATGCCTCCTCTACGCTAGAGACGTTAGAACAATACCATCAAGCAGGTGCTTCTCTCCGTTCTATCAATGTTTGTGCCGCTCGCATCGCTGACATGGTGAAAAGCCTAAAAGGCTACGCGAGATCTGATGATGAACGCATGCACTACGCCGATATCCATGAAGGCATCGAAGACACTTTAGTGATTTTCGAAAACAAGCTAAAGGTACATCAAGTTTCAACAGATTACGCCCCACTTCCGCGTATGCTTTGCCAACCTATTGCATTGCAACAAGTGTGGACCAACCTAATTTCTAATGCGATTGACGCCTTTCCGGACAAAGGGTCGTTAAAAATACAAACGAGAGAAGTTGAAAAAAACCAACAGCGTTATGCCGTGATTTCATTTGAAGATAATGGATGCGGTATTCCGGATTCGCAGAAAAAAGCAATTTTTGAACTCAACTTTACAACCAAAAAAGAAGGCAACTTTGGCTTAGGTATTGGACTGTCTATTTGCCAACAAATCGTTGCAGCACACAAAGGCTGGATTGATGTTCAATCGGAACTCAATGCCTTTACTTGTATGACCGTCTGGTTACCAGTCATTGAAGAAGGAGATGAAACATGACTAAGTATCTGATTTTATGTGTCGATGACGAACGAGAAGTCTTGGATAGTGTCCTTCAAGATTTAGCACCATTCGAAGAACATTTCATCGTTGAGGGTGCAGAGTCCGTTACGGAAGCAAAGCAAGTGATTGAAGAGATGGCGGAAGAAGAAGTTCAGCTTGCGCTGATTTTGTGCGACCACATCATGCCAGAACAAACGGGCATCAGCTTTCTTATAGAACTGAGTCAAAATGGTGACACCAAAGCAGCAAGAAAAGTACTCCTAACCGGGCAAGCGGGTCTTGAAGACACCGTTGAAGCGGTAAACCATGCTAGCTTAGATTATTACATTGCCAAGCCTTGGAAAGGTGAGGAGCTAAGACAAGCCATTACATCCCAGTTAACAGCCTTTGTTATTGAAAATGATGACAATTTGTTGTCTTGGACGACGATTCTCGATTCAGAAGCAATCTTGAATGCAATGGCAGATCGCAGAGCCAGCTTCGGAGAGTAATAGTTGAGAATAGCTCTCTAGCTACTAGTGGCGCGCTTTTTGCTTTTGTTACGTCACCATTAAGTCAATTGACAAAACCTCGACACATTTTTGTTGGTCGTAGACCTTCGTTTTTATTATGATGTCGGACAAATCAGATTACGGTTCAAGCATTTGCCTGAATCCATGGAAATAAAGAACAAGGTTTATCGTTAGTTATGCGTAAAACACTATTAGCCGCTGCCCTATTAATGGCATCAAGCCATGCCCTAGCCGCAGACCGCAACGCGCCTGCAACTATGAGCAACTTTAGCTACGATTATTTCGAAGCTCGTATCGGCGCAAGCCCTGTGACATTTGGTGCTGGCTTCAGCAAATCCATTCACCCGAATGCGCACGTTATTGCTCGTATCGACTCTGAGTTTGATAGCGACTTTGATTCTGCTGCAGGTTTTGGCTTTCACTCACCGCTAAACAACTGGGCAGACCTTACAGGTGAAATGCTGATGCGTGTGGTTCAGCCAACAAGCTCAAGCAGTACAGATGTTGGTATGGAGCTAAACCTAGGCGTTCGCCAATGGCTTGGTCCTCAACTTGAAGTGGGTGGTAAAGTTGGTTACGTTTCAATCGACAACGATGACGATTGGACAGGTTCTGCTTACGCGCGCTTCCATTCAACAGAGCTTTTCTCTCTTGGTGCTGAAGCTCGCATCAACGATTTCTACGGTGATCAAATCATGTTCACTACACGCTTCAAGTTCTAATTGGCGTGAAAAAAGCAAAACCGAGGCAATTGCCTCGGTTTTTTTATTCATAAAATGACTAACTCAAATGAAGTGGTCAAAAACATCAACATCCCTTTTCTGCTTTTAACACTTACTTTTCTGACTCGCTAACTCCATTAGAAACGAGTCAATCATTGTGTGGTTCAGTTGCCTTATTCACACAGTGCCAGTAACTGTTTTTTGCGCGGCTCTTGGATTAGTTTCCAGTGCACACCATCAATGGCACCAGCAAACTTCCACAGCAGTTTAACGTCAACATCATTGCCGTAAGCAACTCTTACTTTGTTGAACACTTCAACTGGACCAAGTTCCAAAAAGGTTTCAACATCATCAATACCCGCCTTTTTAACCATGCGCTCTAATGTAAGCTGCATGTTCGGTAGATCTCTCAAACGTTTACTTGCAGAAGACTTTTGGTATTTTCGCTCCTTAATTGAGCAATCAATAGATTTGCGTAACAAATCGTCAAGACCAGTAAATCCGGACTCAAATAAATCGGTTACGTCATAATAGTTTACAGTAGCCGTCGTCTGTTTTTTGACGTGCTTGTATTTTTCACAATTAAGCAGAGTAAATTCTTCGTCTAAACCATTACCGCCGCGCAAATAACAGCAATCATTGCTGACAAGCGCAAACATGGCGTCATCGCTAAACAAGCCGATACCACCAAACATAGAACGTTTCTGATACTCATTAAAATTGCGTACATATTTAAAAAAAGCTTGGTCTGTCATGTCCATTGACCTCTTTAATCTGAATAAATTACCCCGATTAGCGATGTCACCAGATAAACAGCAGCTTGTAGCGAATTTAAAATGTCGATTTGTTGGCGATATTTTTGTGAGTTGTGCTCACCAACTTGCTTAATCATACTTAACGTTGAAAAATAAGTTAGGACATAGGTCACATATAAAAAAGTATAAATTCATCATACGTGATTAGTTTCACACTTATTGGGTATTTAGCGATATTTTTTTGACGCATGGCGTGCCAAAAACCACGCATCGTTATGATCCGTATACCATTTATAGAGAACTTAGTACGCATTTCATTGATAATGTTCTTCGGGTAAGGGTACACTGTACGAAAGTTCTCTAACACCACGTCACAATGGAACATCTATCATTTTTTTGGCTACCAAATAACAAAGATAAGCTTATACAAGCGCTTGAATCTGAATTCGCCCAATTGGTCGAACAATCCATATCTACGGGTAAAATTTCGTTACCACCCATCCCCGATGTAGTCATCAAAATTCAAAAACTTTGTATAGAAGAAAACACCACGGTTTCTGATGTCGCAAATTGCCTTCTAGAAGATCCAGGGTTAGCTGCTATTGTGATTCGCGTAGCCAACTCGGTGATTTTTAACCGAAGAAACATTACTTGTAGTGATTTAACTACCGCCGTCTCTCGTTTAGGCATCTTCCGCGTTCGAGACATCGTGACCGCACAAGCTATCGAGCAATTGAAACACGCGGTCAATCTGAGTAAAGAGTGCAATGACATACTGGTAAAAAGTGCGGCCGTCTCTCGAGAGCTTGGCGCCACGATGGTGCTGGTCGTACAAGAATTCCACAAACACGAGCCTTCTGTTTACACACATCTGGAGCTGGAAAAGGCACTTCTAGTTGGCTTATTGGCCGATATTGGCTTGTTCTGCCTCATTAACGAATATCACCTGTATCTGGATAGTGGCAATTACCTTGACCCTGATATCGCGTTGCAAATCTTCCAAACTCGCTGCTCTGCAACCAGTAAGTTGGTGCTAGAACGCTGGGGGTTCGACAACGATTTTCGAGAAGTCTCTTCAAACGAAAAGTTTGTTACCGCTCGTCCAGAAGTCAGTTATTTGGACATTGCTCGAATTGCAAACCACTTATTGATGTTCCGCAATCAAGACGAACGTATTGATGAACATGAAGTGGAATTCAATTTAACAGGTGCAGAGGTCTTGTATGACCTAAGCAATATGAGTGATACTGACTTTCGAAACGAAATCAACGCAGTACTCAGTGCTAGCGGCTTGTAATTAAGTTAACTAACGTCATCCACGATAAACATTAAACTCAAGGTCGAGTGTTGTTTTGTCAGTGGCTTTTGTCTCCGGCTTGTCTCACTAAGGAATTATCAAGTTTTATGTTCTCAGGGATGCTATTCATTTTTGCCCCTCTTGTTGTGGGGTACTTAATTCCTATTTCTCGCGCAGCTTTACTAGAGAAAATTAACCAATCAACTTCATACCTTATTTACGTCATTCTTTCGTTGATGGGTTTAAGTTTAGCTGCCTTAGACAACTTGAGTAGCAACTTGCAGAGTATACTGCTGTACGCTGGTACTTTTTTCGTCTGCTTGAGTGTATGTAACTTACTCGCTCTGCCAATAATCGATAAGATTATCCCGTTACAGACCAATCACAACCAAAACAAGCTTCCACTTTCTTCTATGGCATTAGAATCAGTAAAACTGATTGTTGTCGTTGGTGGAGGTTTAATTGCTGGTCTCATTTTGCCGATAGGTCTGGAGTGGGTAGATACCGCGAGCGAATGGATCCTCTTCCTTCTGCTCTTTTTCATCGGCATTCAACTCAGAAACAGCGGTTTAACTCTGAGGCAGATCTTGCTCAACAAACAAGGCATGGCGATTGCTGCCATTGTTATCGCCACTTGTATGCTCGGCGGCGTTATCGCTTCTGTGATTTTAGACTTACCACTTTATCAAGCATTAGCGATGTCTTCCGGATTTGGCTGGTACTCATTAGCTGGCATTTTGATGGGCGACGCATTTGGTCCTGTGTTTGGTGGGGCATCTTTCCTTATCGAACTCATGCGTGAGTTGATAGCGCTGGTCGCGATCCCACTCTTTATCCGTAGCTACCCTTGTACGGCTATCGGTTACGCGGGCGCAACTGCGATGGACTTTACTTTGCCTGTGATTCAAACCACAGGTGGTGTCCGCTGCGTCCCTGTCGCTATTGTTAGTGGTTTTATCTTGAGTTTACTTGTGCCCGTTATGATGCTTTTCTTTGTATCACTTGCTAGCTAGATCTCAGGTTTTATCTTTAACATCCATTACAATACGGCAAAAATTTAAATACCCAATTAACGTTAAAGTGGTCAGTACACTGACAACTTATTAATTTGAATTTTGTTATTTAGCCCAACGATTTATACAACAAATCCAATTGATAAGAGCAACATCATTCGATGCGCTTTAACGTTAATGAAGGGATAACAACCAGAAGGAAGAAGAATGAAACGCTTTGTCGTTGCAGCGCTCCTCGCTACAAGCTCAACTTTTACGTTTGCCGCAGATCAACAGTGTCTTGCTAACAAGTACGATGGCTATGTCGATGCTTCACTACAATGGTATCAAGATCTTGTTGATTTAACGGTCTCCCAATATCCTGACTTAAAAGAAGTCAGCCAGTGGTTCTTAGATGGTCGCAAACACCACTTTGAACTTAATCGTGAGGCTGTTCATTACTTTCTTAAAAATGATCCAAGCCGCGTAGCAACAGAACAACCTATCGAAGCTTGGTTAAAATTAGAGCAACACGATGTCAAACAGCTTGCAAGTCGCAGTGATGATTTAGGCGAAGCCGCTAAGAAAACATTTAGCGATCGTCAATCAACCAATCATCCGAAAAACTACGAACTTCGCTCAGCGTTTGCTGATCTGTTAAGTCACCCTCAACAAATTGACACGGCACTCAACAAGTACAACCAATCGATTGAGAAGCTTGAAAAACAAAAGTGTGACTAGTCGCTAACTGACTCTAAAACCTCCGGTTTAGAGCGATTAGATATGACCACGCTTTCATTTCAGTAACATCGGTTTCAATAATTAAAACGGGACTTTGCGCCCGTTTTAGTTTAGATTGTGCCGCTCGCATTACCAAAATAACTACAAATGATTCTTTGCCATGGTTAAGGAACAAAAAACCGCTGACGTTAGCTTTGAGAGCTTGCTAAAGATCTTCACCGTACCTGAAGGTCCTGATTCTACGTTGACAAAAATTGACGAAAGTCTCTCCCGAAACTTAAACCAATTTCTTCGTGAACACATCGTGGCAGAAGAAAAGCCTTTACGTGAAATCGAGAAAGACTTTTCTTCTGCTCAGATTCCTGAGCAACCTGAATTCGTGTCAGATCACACCGAGCACCTGCTAGACACGTTAGTGTCGCACTCGGTTCACACTTCAGCCCCAAGTTTTATCGGTCACATGACCTCGGCGCTACCCTACTTCTTGATGCCTTTATCCAAGATCATGATCGCGCTAAACCAAAACTTGGTTAAGATCGAAACATCAAAAGCATTCACACCTCTTGAACGTCAAGTTTTAGGGATGTTACACCGCTTAATTTACGGTCAAAACGACAAGTTTTATCGTAAATGGATGCACAGCGCGAACCATTCACTTGGTGCGTTTTGCTCTGGTGGCACAATCGCGAACATTACGGCGCTTTGGGTTGCACGCAATAAAGCGTTGAAAGCAGATGGTGATTTCAAAGGGGTAGAAAAAGAAGGTCTATTCAAAGCCATGAAGCACTATGGCTACGAAGGCCTTGCAGTTCTGGTTTCTGAACGTGGTCACTATTCACTGAAAAAAGCAGCAGACGTACTTGGCTTAGGTCAAGAGGGTTTAGTCGCGGTGAAAACCGATGCAAACAACCGTATTGTTGTTGACGACCTAAAAGCAAAAATTGCCGAGCTTAAAGAACAAAACATCAAACCAATTGCGGTTATCGGTGTAGCTGGCACGACAGAAACGGGGAACGTCGATCCTCTGTCGCAGATCGCTCAAGTGTGCCAAAAGCACAATTGTCACTTCCATGTGGATGCCGCTTGGGGTGGTGCAACGTTGATGTCTAATCATTACCGTCATCTTCTCGAAGGCGTTGAACTGGCTGACTCAGTAACTATCGATGCGCACAAACAACTGTACATCCCTATGGGTGCAGGCATGGTGTTGTTCAAAGACCCCGACGCGATGAAGTCCATTGAACACCATGCGCAATACATCTTACGTAAAGGTTCAAAAGATTTAGGTAGTCATACACTAGAAGGCTCTCGCTCAGGCATGGCCATGTTAGTGTATGCGGCGATGCACATTATTAGTCGCCCAGGCTACGAACTATTGATCGACCAAAGTATCGAGAAAGCGCACTACTTTGCTGACCTCATCAAACAGCAAGATGACTTCGAACTCGTTTCTGAACCGGAGCTTTGCCTACTGACCTACCGCTATCTACCGCCATTGATTCGTGAAGCGCTAGATAAAGCGGAAGGTACTCAAAAGGAGAAACTAAACGAGCTCATCAATCAGCTCACGCAGTTTATCCAGAAGCGTCAACGTGAAACGGGCAAATCGTTTGTTTCTCGTACAAGACTGAACCCTGACCAATGGCAAAGAATGAACACCATCGTATTCCGAGTGGTACTAGCCAACCCATTGACGACCAGAGATATCTTGAGCTCAGTACTGGACGAACAACGCGAAATCGCCAAACAAGCACCAAGTTTGACAGCAAAAATCGAAGAAATGGCCTCAGATATTTTAGGCGCGTAAGCCTAAGAATGAGTTACATCAACTTGAAAATTTCTTTCTTTTTGATGTAACTCAAACATCATTCTCGTGCGACTGGCGCAACAAAACTACGATTCCACATTCAATTCTGTAGTTTTTACAACATTTTGTTTGAGGCCTGTCAAATTCTCACTAAATAGTAACCGTATTTGGTTTAGCCAGATTGAAGATCAGGTTTATACTGAAACTATGGCGCTGGTAGTTTTCGTTAACGCCCCTCTCTAACTTAGAAACCGATGTGTTTCCACCCGTTAACAGAGCCAGCGAGTTGTTCTCTATACCCTCGTGAACACTATGAATACATTAGAAAAAATTCAAAAAAATCTGGAGAATTTCAGTAAGTCAGAGCGCAAAGTTGCAGAAGTAATTATGGCGTCTCCACAAACTGCGATTCATTCTAGCATTGCAACGTTAGCAAAAATGGCTGACGTGAGTGAGCCCACTGTAAACCGCTTCTGTCGTCGCCTGGATACCAAAGGTTTCCCGGATTTTAAACTTCACTTGGCTCAGAGCCTTGCTAACGGTACGCCATATGTAAACCGTAATGTGGAAGAAGATGACGGCCCAGATGCATACACGCATAAGATTTTCGAATCGACAATGGCGTGTTTGGATGTTGCAAAAAATAGCCTAGACCCGATGCAAGTAAACCGTGCGGTTGACTTGCTGACTCAAGCAAAACGTATTTCTTTCTTTGGTCTTGGTGCGTCTTCATCTGTTGCTCGCGATGCTCAAAACAAGTTCATCCGTTTTAATATCCCAATTACTTGTTTTGAAGATATTGTCATGCAACGCATGAGCTGTATTAACTGCAGCGACAACGACGTGATTGTTCTCATTTCTCATACTGGTCGTACGAAAAGCCAAGTTGAAATTGCGAATCTGGCTCGTGAGAACGGTGCAACTGTCATCGCTATCACTGCGAAAGATTCTCCATTAGAGAAAGCAAGTTCACTGGCTATCACTTTAGATATTCCTGAAGATACGGATGTATACATGCCAATGGCAAGCCGTGTCGTTCAAATGACTGTTATCGACGTATTAGCCACAGGCTTTACACTTCGCCGTGGTACAGGTTTCCGCGAAAACCTAAAACGCGTGAAAGATGCCTTAAAAGACAGTCGTTATGACAAGCTAAGTCAGTACTAAGCATTGATTAAGGGGAGCCAATTGGCTCCCCTTTTTATTTCTTCTCGCAACGACTTTACTTGTATTTACTCATTTACACTTGATAAATCGCTTCTCGATTCCAATACCTCTACTGAACTCATGTGCGGCGTGCTTTCTGCAGCGCAATCTCCACTGCAATCGCACACCTGTTTTAGTATGAACACCAAACGCTCCTGATTAAGAGGTAAAGGGTTACCTTTAATCGCAACAGACTTAAGCGCATCGTTTGCTACCTGTTCAAACGAAGTTTGGCAAACACCAAACTTACCAAGCAATGGCAACTCTAGCTTATCTAACACCATCTTGACCCAAAGCACGCCGTCATGTTCATTCGCATTCGCTCTATCCGTGACAAGTTGAGCCAGTTTTCGATAACGATTGATCACATCATTCCTGCCCGCTTGCTTTGCTGCATTGATGTTTTCTTGCATCACATGAGGTGCTAAACGTGCAGTTATCACACTGTGCGGAGCATCAAGTTTCCCTCCAAGTGCAGAGGCTAACCCATGAGCAGCGCCCAACTTAGCGTTAGTGATCGCCATCCCTCCAAGCAAAGCCGCAAAAGATAAATCCGAACGAGCCTTATGATTATCCTGCTTGCAGCCTGCAATCACGGATCGACTCAATCGACGAAGCCCTTCTTCGCATACCATATCAGTGAGAGGATTCGGCTCGCCGCACACATAAGCTTCCATCAGATGCGTAAACGCATCCATAGCGCCTCGTCCAGATGTGTATTGATCTGTCCCATAAGTCAATGTTGGGTCGACAATCGCAACGTCAGCCAACATGTCCGGACTTCTTAAACTTACTTTTACTTTGTCCTGCCCTGACTTCAGAACGGCATTTCTAGTCACTTCTGAGCCGGTACTCGCAGTCGTGGGAATCGCGATGAAGTGAATCGGTTTCGCTTTGAGAGGAACGTTTCTTCCAACTACTTCCACATAATCGTAGACATTACCCTGATTAGGAATGATTGCGGCCAATGCCTTGCCCATGTCGATGACGCTACCACCGCCGATCGCGATGACCATATCAGGTTGAAATTTTCGCCCGAGCACCGCCGTCTCTTCCACCATCGTAATGTTGGGCTCCCCATTGATGGCGACGTGCTGATAACGCATATTTTGAGCTTTGAGATAATTGATGATGGGCGTGGCGCGCTGAGTATCTTTTCCCGTCACGAGCAAGACGCTATACCCAAATTGATTGATAACTGATAGTGAAGATTGGAGCGCTCCTTCACCGAAAATAATCCGTGTTGCAGTCATAAACTGAAACATACACTTCCTCCCCAAAACGACAACTTTTAATAGATTGCTATGGTTTGCGTTAAAAAAAGTTGACCCAATCCACCTTGCCATCAATAACCCTTCAGAAAGTATGTTTTTATGCGTCACTTCACATAGTTACCATGTCATTTTTAAGGTTTATTTTTGTCCGAGTAAGCTGTTATTTACGTCTTTTGGTTTAAAGCTCGTTTAGTTTTTATCCGATAGATTTCGCCTATAGATACAAGAGGTAATTGCTGCTTTATTTCCGTATCTGGATAAGGCATAGTTACTTCAACAAAAGAGAGCGCACCAAGCCTCTATGTTTGTACGCTTTCAAAAAAGAATAGATTTAGGAGAAATAAGAATATGTTCGTTGTTATTTTTGGTCGTCCTGCATGTCCTTACTGTGTTCGCGCTAAAGAACACGCAGAAACACTAAAAGCTAAACGTGATGACTTTAACTACCGTTACGTTGATATCCAAGCTGAAGGCATTTCTAAAGCAGACCTTGAGAAGACAGTTGGCAAGCCAGTTGAAACTGTTCCTCAAATCTTCATCGACCAAGAACACATCGGTGGTTGTGACGATTTCGAAGCTTACGCGAAAGAGCACCTAGGTCTATTCGACGAGTAATAAGCATTAGATTTTTTAAAAGCCGCATCATGCGGCTTTTTTATTATTTTTCAGCTTGTTACTTCCCTAAGTCAACTAATAGCAAAACCTAAAAAAATTCACTTATCTTTTTGCTATATTTAGTTACAATTCGCAGTTCTAAACCTTTTTTTGGCACACACTTTACCGAGCCACACAGTGAACATAGACGTCGTACAACTTCTCGATCAAAACCCCATTCTTCTAATCTTCGTCGTATTAGCCATTGGCCTTGCCATCGGAAAAATTCGCTTTGGAAACCTACAGTTAGGCAACTCTATAGGTGTTCTAATTACCTCGCTGATCATGGGTCATTTAGGCTTTTCCTTTAACGCTGAAGCGCTAACCATCGGCTTTATGCTCTTTATCTATTGCGTTGGCATAGAAGCTGGACCTAACTTTTTTGGCATCTTCTTTAGGGATGGTAAACACTACTTCATCCTCAGTATGACCGTGCTTGTCGCTGCAGTGAGCTTAACTTACGGTTTAAGCCACTACTTTGGCCTCGATTTCGGTCTTTCTGCCGGTATGATGGCAGGAGCATTGACGGCGACACCTGTTCTAGTTGGTGCTCAAGATGCTTTGAACTCAGGTCTTGCAACAATACCGCGCAATATGGATTTTTCTTTGGTATTAGAAAATCTATCCGTAGGTTACGCGATGGCTTATCTGATTGGTTTGATCAGCATGATCATGTTCGCTAAGTTGCTACCAAAGTTACAAAAGCAGAACCTTTCAGACTCTGCTCAACAAATCGCTCAAGAGCGTGGCCTTGGTAACTCAAGCCAGCGCAAAGTTTATCTACCTATTATTCGCGCATATCGAGTTGGCCCGGAGCTTATCGATTGGACAGACGGCAAAAACTTACGAGAACTTGGTATTTACCGCCAAACGGGTTGTTACATTGAACGTATTCGCCGTAATGGTATTCTCGCCCACCCTGATGGTGATGCGATTTTGCAAGAAGGCGACGAAATAGCACTGGTAGGCTTCCCTGACAGCCACGCTCGTTTGGACCCAAGCTTCCGCAACGGTAAAGAAGTGTTCGACCGTAACCTTCTCGATCTGCGTATTGTGGAAGAAGAGATTGTCGTTAAGAGCGACGCGATTGCCGGCAAACGTCTATCTGATTTGAACCTGTCTGAGTTCGGTTGTTTCCTTAACCGCGTAGTTCGTGCGCAAATCGAAATGCCAATGGATTTAGACATTGTTCTTGCCAAAGGTGATGTACTTCAGGTGAGTGGTGAGAAGAGTCGTGTACATGGCCTTGCTGAGAAAATCGGTTTTATCTCGATTCACAGCCAAATGGCCGACTTATTGGCGTTCTGTAGCTTCTTTATTCTTGGCATTATGTTTGGCCTAGTGACCATGACATTTGGCCAAGTGTCGTTTAGCTTAGGTAACGCGGTAGGCCTTTTGCTGTCAGGTATTACACTAGGCTTCCTTAGAGCCAACCACCCTACTTTCGGCTACGTACCACAAGGCGCGTTAAACATGGTCAAAGATCTTGGTTTAATGTTCTTTATGGTCGGTATCGGTTTGAGTGCTGGTGGCAAGATGTTCGAGCATTTGACTCAAGTTGGCCCACAGGTGATTGGTCTTGCGTTTATTGTCAGTGTCGTGCCTGTTGTGATTGCTTACCTTGTTGGTGCATACATTTTGAAGATGAACCGCGCATTGCTATTCGGGGCAATCATTGGCGCACGTACTTGTGCACCAGCGATGGATGTCGTAAACGAATACGCGAAGTCGACTATTCCTGCTCTTGGTTATGCGGGTACTTATGCGATAGCCAACATCCTAATGACGCTAGCTGGTACGATTTTGATAATTCTGAGTTAACAGGTTTGAGTTTGATGAAACGGCTCAATCATCAAGTACAAAAAAGGCGCTCAATGAGCGCCTTTTGCATATCTATCCAATCAATTAGATTTGAATGAAGTCTGTCTCTACTGCTGGATCTACGTCAGCGTCGTAGTCAACACCTTCGACACCAAAACCGAATAGCTTCAAGAACTCTTCTTTGTACTCAACGTAGTCAGTTAGCTCTTTTAGGTTTTCAGTTGTAATTTGTGGCCATAGCTCACGACAGTGTTGTTGGATATCTTCACGCAGTTCCCAGTCATCCAGACGTAGACGATTCATATCATCCACTTCTGCTGCGCTGCCATCTTCTTTGTAAAGACGTTGGCTGAACATGCGGTAGATTTGCTCCATACAACCTTCGTGTACACCTTCTTCACGCATCTTCTTGAATACCATTGCGATGTAAAGAGGCATAACCGGAATTGCAGAGCTTGCTTGAGTAACAACTGACTTAAGTACAGCAACATTTGCGCTGCCGCCAGTTGCACCCAGTTTCTCGTTTAGTGCTTTTGCCGCACGGTCTAGGTCCATTTTAGCTTTACCTAGCGCGCCATCCCAGTAGATTGGCCACGTTAGTTCAGTACCGATGTAGCTGTAAGCGACTGTCTTACAACCTTCCGCTAATACACCAGCGTCAGAAAGTGCATTGATCCAAAGTTCCCAGTCTTCACCACCCATTACGGTTACTGTGTCTTTGATTTCTTCTTCTGTCGCAGGCTCAACGCTTGCTTCAATGATTACGTCTTTGTTGGTATCAACCGCTGTCGATGTGTAAGTCTCACCGATAGGTTTAAGAGCTGAACGAATAAGCTCACCTGTTTCTGGCATTTTACGCACTGGTGAAGCCAGTGAGTAAACCACCATATCAACCTGACCTAGGTCTTCTTTGATCAGATCAATGGTTTTCTGTTTCGCTTCATTTGAGAAAGCATCGCCGTTTAGGCTTTTCGCGTATAGGCCTTCTTCACGAGCAAGCTTTTCAAAAGCTGCCGCATTGTAGAAGCCTGCCGTACCAGGTTTCTTCTCTGTGCCTTCTTTTTCGAAGAACACACCGATAGTTGATGCGCCGCCACCAAATGCCGCAGCGATACGAGAAGATAGACCGTAGCCACTTGAAGCACCAACGACAAGAACGCGTTTAGGCGCGTTTTTGATTGGGCCTTGCGCTTTTGTGTAAGCAATTTGTTCTTTTACGTTAGCTTCACAACCAACTGGGTGCGTTGTAGTACAGATAAATCCACGAATTCTAGGTTTGATGATCATATTCAACTTCCTTTAAAAAACCTTGTTAGGATAAAAGTTTCGTTCGAAGTTCGCATCTAATTTCTGTAAAAATGCTTCGAAAATGCAAGTGGTTGGAGCACTATCTCTCCTTGTAATGAATAAAAGACACAAAAAAGCACCTCTAGGAGGTGCTTTTCATTACCGAGGTTCACTCATTAGGCTGCTGGATTCAAGTGTGATTTTTTCGGGCTATCAGTACGAACTTCAGAGAAATCATGACTGAAGTGGTCTACTTGAATAGCTTTGTAACGAAGTTGGTCAGCTGCAGTGATCTTTTCAACCTCTTGCTCTGTCAACACACCAGCGTCAAGTGCTTGCTGTAAGCGATCTTGCAGAAGACCTTTACGAGCCACTTTGCCATCTTTCGCTGCTTTCATTAGCTTACGCTCCAATGGTTTGACGTCGTACATGGCTAGGAAGGCATTTTCCATCAAACCTACGCTATCATTTTCGGATTTGCCGATGTAACACAAGTGGGTTAAACGGTCACGCTGCACGCCTGGGGTCATCATGGCTTCAGCAATGCTGACACTTAACTCATCACTTGGTTTGTCGAAGTGATTCCCTAGTGGAAATAGCAAGCCTTTCAACACGCCACCAACATATTTCACTGGGAAGTTTGCGTACGCTTCATTCAGCGATTTAGCCGCGTTGTGCAAACAGTATTGGACAGCGTAATGCACGAAGTTTAAATCGCCTTGCTGACGCCCTTCATCTTCGTATTTTTTCAGCGTCGCGGATGCCATGTACAGGTAGCTCAAACCATCACCCAAACGTGCAGAAATCATCTCTTTACGCTTCAAGTCACCACCTAACGTCAACATGGCAAAATCGGCGCTTACTGCTAACGCTCGGCTCAGGCGGGTGATGTCTTTATAATAGCGCTGAGTTGGACCACTCATATTCGCTTTCACAAAGCGCGAGCCTGTTAGTGCTGCACCTAGCGCACCAAACGTATTCCCCATCGCATGACCAATATGTTTGAACAATAGAGAATCGAACTCTTTCGCACCCTGCTCTGAGTCTGGATTCGCCGCCGCTTCCATCTCTTTAAGCACATATGGATGACAACGTGTCGCACCTTGACCAAAGATCATCAAGTTACGCGTTAGGATATTTGCACCTTCAACTGTAATCGCAACAGGAATACCCAAGTAGTGTTTTGCAAGATAGTTCATTGGACCATCTTGAATCGCACGACCTGCGTGAATATCGAACGAGTCGTTCAAAATCGTACGTGCAATTTCAGTCATGTGGTATTTGGCAATAGCCGTAACAATGCCAGGTTTCTCTTTCATATCGAGAGAGGTAGTCGTCAACGTACGCGTTGCTTCCAAAAGGTAAGTCAGACCGCCAATACGGCCCATCGCTTCTGCTACCCCTTCGAACTTACCGATAGACATACCAAACTGCTTACGTACGTATGCATAAGCGCCAGTGGTTCTGGTTGTCAGATGGCCGATTGCAGTACCAAGTGCTGGCAGTGAAATACCGCGGCCAGCAGACAAACACTCAACCAACATACGCCAGCCTTTGCCCGCGTAATCTGAGCCACCGATGAGCCAATCCATTGGAATGAAAACATCTTCACCACGAGTCGGACCATTCATGAAAGCAGAACCAAGTGGATCGTGACGCTCACCAATTTCAACGCCGTCATGGTCAGCAGGAATGAGCGCACAAGTAATGCCTACGTCTTTCTTATCGCCGAGTAAACCGTCTGGATCCTGCATCTTGAAAGCAAGACCAAGAACAGTCGCAACAGGTGCAAGTGTGATGTAACGCTTATTCCAGCTAACTCGAACACCAAGCACCTCTTCGCCGTCGTGCATGCCGTAACACACCACACCTTGGTCAGGAATGCCGCCCGCATCTGAACCTGCTTCCGGTCCAGTCAAAGCAAAACAAGGAATGTCCGTACCATCAGCAAGACGTGGTAACCAGTAATCTTTTTGCTCCTGAGTACCGTAGTGAGAAAGAAGCTCACCTGGACCCAACGAGTTAGGAACCATTACCGATACCGCAACACTAATACTGCGCGTTGCAATACGAGACACAATCGTTGAGTTTGCCAATGCAGAAAACTCACGGCCACCGTACTCTTTCGAGATAATCAGTGAGAAGAAACGTTCTTTGCGCAAGTATTCCCACACCTCCGGTGGCAAATCACGATCTTCTTTCACGATTTTTTGATCGTCTAGCATGTCTAAGAGCGTTTCAAGTTCATTATCCATAAACGCTTGCTCTTCAGCAGTTAACGTCGGCGCTGGGTAATGGTGTAGCGTCGTAAAGTTTGGCTTGCCAGAAAACAACTCGGCATCCCACCATACACTACCGGCTTCCATCGCTTCTTTTTCTGTACTCGACAGCGGAGGAAGAACTTTCTTAAACACTTTAAATGCTGGGTCACTAATCCATTTTCTTCGTAGAGAGCTCATAGTTCAGATCCTTTTGTTCACGTCACCGCTTGCGGCTAATCCTTATTATTGGTTTCACTTTTTACTTGTCGTTATCGAGCGACTATTTCGCCGACATACCAGCGGACAAGTAAGGAATCAGTAAATCGACGACAGATTTCACATCGATTTCTTTTTCAAATTTGCTTTCTGCCAGCTCGGTCAAAGCTTGACTTGAGGCCATCGTAAATACGCACGTTCCCAACGTGAAATGTAATCGCCAAAACAACAACTCTTCCGTCAACTCTGGGTTTGCTTTCATGATAGAGAAAGTAAACAAATTCAATACTTCTGAGTATCGAGTGCTGATAAACCAACGCAAATGCCCTTGTACATCGGTGTAACCTCGACCAATCAACAACATAAATAGTGCTGTACCATTTGGTCTAACATCATTAAGTGTACGCAGCGGTAAACGTAATGATTCAAACACTTCGTCCATGTTGTAGCTTTCGCGGGTATTCAACTCAATGAGAGACGCCTTTATGCTTGGCATCAGTGCTTCAAGGTACCGGTCTAATACCGCGCGCACTAACGTCTTTTTGTCACCAAAGTGATAATTCACCGATGCAAGATTCACATTTGCTTTGCCTGTAATGGTTCTTAGCGACGTATCATTGAAACCATATTCAGCAAAAAGTCCTTCTGCGACATCGAGTATTTTTTCTTTTGTTGTGCTTCTCGGGGCCATTTTAATCACTCGTATTAAACAACTGTTTGAAAATATACTCCTGAAACTTTAGATTAACAAATGATTAACATCACATTTCCAGACATTGGTCGGACCACGAAGTAGATAAGCCACTTAAAAGAATGAATTTGAAACGAATAAATTTAGTGAAAAATTTTTTGAAAAAAAATGGAACTGTTCTGAAATAGCTCGGTCTGAATAGATGTAACAACTAGGGCATTTAAAGTTTCACTGGCCGTCAAACTTGTTTCAATCTAATTGTTACGTTGCTGCTTTTTTCTTATTAACTCCTATGTTTGTATCCGCCCAGTCAACTTTTCGGCTGGGCTTTTTTTCGCCTGTCGATCAGGCTTAATCTAACGCTCTTCAAAAACAAAAAGCCTCCCAAGTGGGAGGCTTTGAGTTAAAAATCAGTTAAATACGAAGTTAGTCTTGTGCTTTCTTTGGTAATGAGAAATGCAGTAGAGCGTAACCAAGTACCGCTGCAGTAGTTGAGCCCATCAAAATACCTAATCGAGCGTATGTATCAAACTCAGGGCTTACGTTACCGAACGCCAGTGAAGAGATAAAGATCGACATCGTAAAACCGATACCACACAACACTGATACCGCGAAGATATGCTTGAAGTTTATACCCTCTGGTAGCTTCGCAACGCCCAGCTTCACAGCTGCCCAGCTAAAGCTAAAGATGCCTAGAGGTTTACCAATCAACAGACCTAGTGCAATACCTAGAGGCAGCATTGAAGTTAGGCCAGACATCGATACGCCTTCTAGCGAGATACCTGCGTTCGCAAATGCAAACAGAGGAAGAATACCAAATGCAACATAAGGGTGAAGAGCATGCTCCATGTGTTTCAGTGGAGAGTGTTCGCCCTGCTTTCCTTTCAGCGGAATCGCGAAACCGATCACTACACCTGCCAATGTTGCATGAACACCAGACTTAAGTACAGCAAACCACAGAATCGCACCTACAATCATGTACGGTGTTAGCTTGGTGACTTCTTTCGCGTTCAGCATGAACAGTACACCTGTCATGACGAAGCCGACAAGCAATGCCATTGAAGAAAGATCACCGGTGTAGAACAGAGCAATGATGACAACAACACCTAAGTCGTCAATGATCGCAAGAGCCAATAAAAATACTTTTAGACTCACTGGTACGCGCTTACCAAGTAATGCCATGATACCCAGAGCAAATGCAATGTCTGTCGCCGCAGGAATTGCCCAACCAGAGATCGCTTCAGGGTCATTTGCATTAAAAGCAACGTAAATAAGTGCCGGAGCCAACATACCACCGACCGCAGCAATTGCAGGGAAGATGGCAGTTTCTTTCGATTTTAACGCGCCTTCAAGCAGCTCGCGCTTTACTTCAAGGCCAATAAGTAGGAAGAACACAGCCATCAGACCGTCGTTGATCCAGTGAGAAACAGACATACCAAATACATAAGTATGCAGTAGAGATTGATAAGTTTCGCCCAGTGGTGAGTTTGCAATGGTCATCGCAATTGCCGCTGCAATCACGAGAAGAATACCACCTGCGGATTCCATTTTGAAAAAGTCACGGATGACATCGTTCATGGTTTCGTCCTTATATTTATTATCTTAATAAACGATTAACAAAGAATGATAAGAGTGTATAGCTGCAGAAAATTTTAGAATAATCGCTTGTTCAGAGTATAAACTTCGATTTTTCCGAGGTTATCTTCATTACTCATCGTATTTTTCAACAAACTATTGAGACGAAGTAAGCCTTCTCGCCTCCTCTTATCTATCCAGTTATTAACCAAGATCGTTATTAAAGTAGCATAAGATGATGTCTCACTTCACGGTAAGTCTGTGATTTTTTAGACAGAACTAACGTGCTTCAGATACAAAAAAGCCACTTTGCTAAGTGGCTTTCGATAGATTTTAGTAGCCGGTGAGCTGCATAAAGCCCCACGCCTCGTTGGAGCCAGAAGCCAAGATGGGACCTTCCCAATAAGGGATAACAAATGGCAACCACATATCGGATTTTATGATACGAGTCGTCAAATTAATTTTGTGTTCAGGTACATTGATAATCCATTGCAACGGTAAACGTCTGCCATTCGACAGGCTTGTTACCTGCATTGGCGTAATCGAGACCTCTTTCTCTGATAGATTGACCACTTTTCCCGAACGGGTCGATAGCGTACCAAAAATATGAGGCGTCTGACCGTGGTGACGGTAACGGCTAACCGTTAACGCACGTCCATCATCCAAGTTAAAGACAAACCAGTCCCAACCTTGTTGGCCTTGGCCGATTAAGCCACTGCCCCATTCTTTTTGCGTCCAGGCTGAGCCTGTTACGGGGATGAGGCGGCCATTTAAGTTCAATGTGCCTTTTACATTAAGAAACGGTGCGCTAAAGCTAAACGAAGCCACAGATTGCAGTGCATGTTTAACTTGAAAGCCTTTGTCTCCATTTACCACAAACGGCCCGCTTGTCATGGTATTCAGTTCGAGTCCGAATGTGTCCGTTGTAACATTGAGGTTTCCTGGAAATGGTGTAGAGCCTAATGAGCGCCAAGTCCAGTTATCTATCCATAAACGGAATGGTCGGTTTGTCATGCCAGCTTGACCAATACCACCACGCGCAACACGCTGTTCTTTCCACACATGCGAACCATGGCTCACGACAACATGTGAAATGTACAGTTGCGGGTTTTGCCAACCGCTGGTTTCTCGTTCATCGGTGGCGACGCGAAAATAGCTCCACTGCACGTTGTAAGTACGACCTTGCTTATCTTGCAGCTTCGCAAAGTAGTTCCACCATTCATGTTGATACTCAGGATGGAAGCGAAAGTCTGAAGGCAATGAGACATGCTCATCCGGTAAAACGGGCTCAAAAATGGTTTTATTTTCTCGCGTCAGTACCGAATTAATTTCGTTTTCTTGGGTAGCAGTAGGCTCTAGCCAACACGTTGAATACAACGTCGCTCCAGTCAACATGGCAAAAACGACAACGATCAGCATCGAAGCAAAAACGCGCTTTTTAGAGTTTTGTTTTTCCACTACAACGCATCCCTCAACGACTTCATTGGCGTACTCTTAATCATTCGAATTACGGGTAACGCCCCGGCGATCATAATCGCGAGCATTGCCCAAGCGATAGTTTGTGCATATTCCCAAGGAATGGTTTGCAGTTCGAGTGACCAACCAAAAGATTGTTTAATGATGATATCAACAATTAGGTGGGCCAAGGCCAATCCCAACGGTACTGCAATAATCGCAGAAATGGCACCAAAGGCGAACAGTTGCAAGCCCCCCAAGGCAACCAACTCTTTGCCAGAAACACCCATGCATCTCAGCAGCGAGAAGTGTCTTTGACGAGAGAGTTCTCCTGCTAGGGTTGCAAAGAAAAGACCAAATACAGCAATGATAAGAGTAATGTTGCCTAGCGTGCCAGCGATGGCGAACGTGTGATCAAATACTCTCATGGCTTGATTGTAGATATTGCTGTTGTCGAATACGCGGTCTTGTGGCAATCGGAAGACATTTTCTAAACGATTCTTCAACCCTTCCCCATTCACGCTGTCTTTCAGCAATACGCCTAACCCTACGTTGCCCGTGCCGGCGAACGCGTAAAGCCAGTTTCGATGGGACATCATCACTTGGTTGTATGGGTTGCCGTAATCGTAGTACACACCCACGACTTGCCAACCTTCACCCAGTGGCGCTTGCAGATCAATGTAATCGCCCGGACGAATATCCAGTTTGAGAGCCATAGATTCACTGACCATCAAGCTCTTAGTTTGATGCAGCTGATACCAGTAGTTTGGAACACCCAGCTTAACCGTTAGCGAATCTAGCTCCCCTTCAGAAGGGCCTGTGCTGACCACTTGCAACGCGCCATGCTCGGTAGGAACATCTTTTTCCCAGCGCCACCAAACCGATTCGACTTCTGGCTGATCTTGTAACCATGCGCTCATTCGCCCAGCCGAGTTGTTTGTTGGATAAATATAGATATCTGCGGCCAAGCGTTGGCTTAACCATTTGTCAGTGGTATCTCTAAAGCTACCCACCATGGTCTCAACACCAATATTCGCAGCGAGTGCCAACATAAACGCCATCGTTGCAACACCACGATAGCTCATACTTGCCGCCGCATCAGCAAAGAACCAACGCACACGAACCCAGCGTAACGTGTATGAGAAGCTTTGGAACATGTGCCACATCAAAAACGGCATGAATAGAGCCACACTCACCAACATCAATGCGATAATGGCAAAACCCGTCTCTTGCGTTTTAGGTGCTTGGTAAACCGCAACCGCGGCTACACAGAAAGCACATGCCGCCAATGCTTGCCAAGAAAACTCTCTTCCTGCAAAGCGCATTAACGATAAACGCGAAGACAAGCGAATTGGTTGCGATTTCAACAATCGAATCAGTGGCCACAAACAGGAAATCAGAGCGCCCATTGCCGACATAATCAAACTGTATAAACTCGACTGCCACGACCAACCGATAGTAAGGCCAACGTTGGCGTCATATAGATCGCTCAAACTGGAAGATACTGCTGGGATCAACTCGTTCGCTAACATGAGTCCAAAGAAGTTACCGCAAGCCCAAGCGACCAAAACGAGTATCGAGAGCTCAAGTAATAGCGCTTGCGCCAATTGGGTTCCATTCACACCGGTTTGACGCAAAATGCCGACTAATCGCTGACGCTGAATAAAAGACAATGACATCGCTTGATAGAAGATGAACAGTCCAACCAAAAATGACAACATCCCCATCGCGGTTAGGTTCATGTGGAATGCTTTGGTCAAAGATTCAAGCTCAGTACGAGTGTTTCGAACCAAGGTCATGCCATTTGGCAGTATGTTTTTTAATGCGATCAGTTTTTCTTCTGGCATCTCGCCACATGAAATCGCTGAAAGGCCCGAGCTTCGCTTCAACATTCTTAATAAAGAAATGTCGGTAACTAAACGTGTACCTGATAAGAGCTTGTTTTGATCCACTTGAACAGGACCAAGACGGCTACCATCATTCAACTCAATAAAGTCGCCGTCTTGCCAGTTCATGTAAGACGCCAAATCTTGACTGATCAAGATCGGATACGGCGGCTTCATCAAGGAGAGAACAGGCATCTCATTAAGTGACTTGCCGTGCTGAAGAGGGATCATTGCGACAGGATCGATGCCAACGAGCATCAAGTTCATGTCCGTTTTGGCATCCAGATGAAGGACGTCAAAAGGCGCACATTGGTTGAAACCAGCGCGGCGCAGCTGAATGTAAAAACCTTGAGGAATTTTATTTGCGGAATGTTTGGTACGAATTCGGTAAGGAAGTGGGTTTGAGAAAAGCTTCTCACCTGTTTCGTAACTCTGCTTCGCATGTTGGTTGATAGAAGTAACACCAACGAGAAGCGAAACACCAAGCGTTAAGCCTAACCAGACGAGAATAATTTGCAGTGGGTAACGACGGTAATGACCGAGTAGTGCCTTAACTACGGGCCATAACATGCAGTTGCCCTCCTTGAAGACGAATTTTCCCTTCCATGTGTGCCGCAACTTTCTCACTGTGCGTCACTAATAACAAAGTACAGTCCAATTGGCGTGCAAGACTGGTCAGCAAACGCATTACCGCTTCCGCATTTCGCTCATCCAAACTTCCCGTTGGTTCATCGGCAAGCAGAATTTTGGGTTCCATGTACAACGCGCGCGCAATCGCAGCACGTTGTTGCTGGCCACCCGACACTTCTTCTGGATAGCGTCCTAATAAAGGCATGAGATCCAGAGCCGAAAGAATTTGACGCCAGAGACCTTTATCTTCCGGTAACCCTTTTAGTTGACGGCAAAAACGGATGTTATCGGCGATGTTCAAAGTAGGAAGAAGGTTGAATTGTTGGAAGATGTTACCAATATTGTTGCGGCGGTAGAGCGTTCTTAAGTGTTCTGGAGCATCATGCATCGCAAAGTTTGGAAACTGAACCTCGCCTGAATCGGCGGTATCTAAACCAGCAATGACGTTTAGCAACGTACTTTTACCAGAACCACTTTCCCCCATAAGAGCGACTTGCTCACCTTGCTGTAATGTTAATTCTGCCCCTTGTAGCACAGGATGAAACTCTCCCCCGTCTACATAGCCTTTACATAGGTCTGACAGTTTTAACATTGATTTTGCCGCTCAAATGGTGTTTAAAAATTGGGATCAGAATCTACACTAAAATCCTGTTAGTAGGAAGTATTTTGAATGCTTGATCACACTATGAGAGTACAAATGCAACTCGATTCACTTTCTACAACAGATTTTGTTGACGTTATAAGCAGATTTTTGCAGCAATTTTTCTAGCTATAGCAAGCAAAAAACTTGAAACGGCTGCAAAATGCGAAATATAAGCAAACTATGAACGAGATTTATTAGAAACTTCAACCAGCTTCAATATCGCTACTTTTCAATTAAGTTTTTCATCCATTTTTTGCTCTTCATTCGAGGCAAACAGATACACCACTTCACTACCTCTTCAGTAAGGAAAAGTAGATACACCCACTGTGGCTCCCACCCCAAATATATCGCTGCAAACGCAGCGAGCGGAATACCAATTATCCATTGAGCAAACACATCTTGATACAGGCAGAATTTCACATCTCCACCAGCACGAAGAACCCCCACAATGACCATCATAGGCACTGAGCGCAATATGACACCAAGTGCCAGAATCACCATGAACTGCTCTGCCAAATGACGAGTCTCGGCGCTCAATGCACTGAACGCATTGAGTATGAGCTGATTGGTGAAAAATAGAAGTACCGCAACACCGAAAGCAATCAGAACATTCAAGATTACCGTCGCCCAAGCTTGGTAATACACAGGTTCAAAGTTTTTCGCGCCGAGTTGGTTACCCACTAAAACCGCAGCTGCATTCGATAGGCCAATCATCATAGCGAGAGCAATCGACTCAACGGGTGTCATCACCGACAACGCTGCCAAACCTTGCACGCCTGCTTGTCCCATGATCGCGTGGTAAGCAAACAGCCCTCCAGCCCAAGCGAGAAAGTTGAACGTCGTGGGTAAAGATAAGCTAAGAAAACGAGTGATTTTGTCCAACACTAAGCTGGCACGAATATCGCCCCAACCAAAGGCGATAATGTGTTTTTTCAACCACAAATAACCAAATAAGCAACCAACTTCAATGGCTCCACTGATCACCGTTGCAATTGCGGCACCGGTAATACCAAGGGCAGGAAAGCCTAGGTGACCGAAAATCAACACCCAGTTTAAAAACACGTTAGAGAGAATACCGATGCCGCTAAAGAAAGTACTCAACCCTGGTTGATGCATGGCACGTAACCCCACCGCCATACTGGCAACACACGCCACTGCGAACATACTGGCTGATGAAATTACCAAGTAGCTTGACCCAAGCTCAATCACCTCTTGGGAATCCGTGGTCAAGCCCATGATTGGCTGCGGGAAAAAGACGAATAAACAAACGGCCAGCGCGGCAAACACCATCGCAATCATCCAAGTCAGCGACGTACTTTGTCTTACGCCAATTTTGTCTCCCGCTCCCCAGTACTGCGCGGTAAGCAGTGCGCCACCCGTGGTCACACCAACTAACATGATGGTGGTAACAAACGTCGCTCGAGCTGCGACTCCCACAGCGGCAATTTCGGCTTCACCAAGTTGCCCTAGCATCAATACATCGACTAGGCTTCGGCTGGAAAACATAATACTTTGCAGCGTGATGGGAAGTGCTATTGCGAACAATCGACGCAAAAAGGCTTTATCTGCGTGAGTTGAGAGTTGAGATAGAAAAGTCACGAGCACTCCAACGACAACTTATTGATAGAATGGGAAAAGTGTCTCATGATTATACCCAGCGGTGATTTTTCCACCAGCAATAAAAGGACGGATAATGAAAAAGGTGTTGGTATTAGGTGCCTCTGGTTACATTGGTTCTCAGCTTCTTCCTCTACTGCTCGACAAAGGTTACAGCGTAACCGCAGCATCTCGACATATTGATTATTTGGAGTCTAGGACCAGCCCACATCCCAACCTTACACTGACTTACTTAGACTTGGCGGACGCAGCAAATACACTTTCATTAGTTGATGACTTTGATTTGGTGTTCTTTCTGGTGCACGGCATGGCACAAGGTGATGATTTTGTTGAATACGAATTGAACCTTGCTTTGAACTTTAAATACGCATTGGAGCAAAGCCGTGTCAAACACGTTATTTATTTAAGTGCCATACAGCCACAAACTGGAAATTCGCGCCATTTAGCCGCTCGTAAAGCCACAGGAAAGATCATTCGACAATCCGGTGTTCCGGTGACAGAGTTACGTGCTGGTGTCATCATTGGTCCTGGCTCCGCCGCTTTCGAGATCATGCGAGATTTTGTCTACAACTTACCTATTTTGATTGCGCCTAAATGGGTCGACTCAAAAGCCAACCCCATCGCCCTACCCAACCTCAATCACTATTTATTGCAGTTGGCCGAAGCATCCCCCCCAGAAGAAAGCCAAATTTATGAAGTTGGTGGGCCAGATACACTCAGCTACCGCGAGCAGTTTAAAATCATTTGCCGAATCACCAACAAGCCTTATCGGCTGTGGTCGACACCGTTGCTTACCCCCAAAATGGCATCGTACTGGCTCGGTTTGGTCACCTCTGTGCCAGCAAACATCGGCAAAGCATTACTCGCAGGGTTAGAGCATGACTACATCGCCGATTCCAAAGCGATTGAAGCACGATTTCCGCAAACGCTGATCAGCTACGAGCAAGCGGTATCCGACACCATCCAAGATGAAGGCACGTTTGTGCGCAGTAATGTTTGGGGCTTTGAGCCAGCGGCACTTCGTCGATGGCAACCGGGGTATGGCTACTACCCTAAACAAGCCGGTGCGAGCATAAAAACTCAAGCCTCCGCTGCGGCATTATGGAAAGTGGCTCAAAAAATCGGGAGTCGTGAAAAAGGCTATTACTTTGCCAACATTTTGTGGCGCACACGTGAATGGCTCGACATCTTTTTTGGTGGTGGGAAACCGATTCGCGTTTCTCCTCCGGGGCCGGAGCTCAAAGTCGGCGATTATATTGACTCTTGGAAAGTAATTCGCTGCGAGGAAGATCAGTTCCTCTCACTGTTTTTTGGGATGAAAGGCCCAGGGCTTGGACGTTTAGAGATTACCATCAAAGACCATGGTGATGAACGAGAACTGGATATCACCGCTTGGTGGCACCCACAGGGATTTCTCGGGCTACTTTACTGGTTTGCCATGATGCCCGCCCATCTATTCATATTCAAAGGCATGGTCAAAGCCATCGCGAAAGAAGCCGAAAGTATCAGTATTACTCCTCAGGAGGAACAGTCTCTGGAGAATCTAGAGAAATAGGCAGGTGATGAGCAATCCCCGCATGGCAATCAATGCACGATTGCTCTCGACTTTCCATCATCTGATGTCGACGCGCAACGGTTCGTCCTTGCGCTTCGAAATCCATCTTGTCAACAGAATGGCAATATCGACACTGTTTTGATTTATTCTCGATAAACTGCTGTGTGACTTCAGCAGCCAACCTCGGACGATGCTCCGCCTCGAAATTCTCAAGTGTAATGTCACCAGTCAGTTTGTGATAGATGTCGGCTGTAGCGCCGATTTTCAATGCGATTTTAGCAAAAAACTCCCTAGGGACATGACAATCACTGCACGTAGCGGCAATCACACCCTGAGCATTTTTGAAGTGTGGGGATGCTTGGTACTCCTCAACTATCGTATCCATCCCAATATGGCAACTGTAACAAAACTCGTTGCGATTGGTGTAATCCATACCAAAGTGAAAAACACTGAGTGCCGCCCCACCAAGGATAAACGCCAATAAGCCACCAATTGGTATGCCGAGCATCCATTTTCTGTTTGGTTTACGCCATAAACTCATTGGTGTTCATCCCATAGCAGCGCTAGCGATAACTCGCATAGTATTCTACGAGCGCGTTTAAATCATCGGAACTAAGCCCTTTGAACGCCTCATCCATTTTTTTATCAACGGAGCGTTTGCCTTGCTTAAACTGTTGCAACGTAGTGGCGAGATAGCCCTTCTGCTGACCAGCTAAAATCGAAGCTTCATCCAGAGCGTTACTGCCACCATCCGAATGACAGTTCTCGCAACTTTTCGCGTGGATAGCCTTACCTTTCATCGCTAACGCTTGATCAAAAGACTGCTTAGCTGGCACAAACTCAAGCCCAGCATAATGTTTTGCTAACTCTTCAATCTGCGCTTCAGATAAAGATTTGACTATCGTCACCATGTCGCCTTTTTGGCTCGTGTCTCCGTATACGTGATTAACCGAAGCTGAGGGTCTGCCTTCAAGGTAACGCAACATCTGGTCGAAAAAGTTGAACTCGGGAATCCCTGCGATTGTCGGAATATTCGTTTCTGAGCTAACACCGTTTGGCCCATGACAAGCTTCACATTCATGTTGTGAAATTAGCTCACTTGGTGACGCTAAACTGTGGGAGGCCAAAACTGAGCTAATGGCTAACACCGAGGAGAATTTTAGAGATAATTTAATAATTTGGTGCATATTAGACTGACTCCGTAGTAATTATCTTTATTAATCAAAAACAGACAGCGAATAAACGATAAGAAAATCATTTTAAAAACGCGACTTAAAACCAACGATATCCAAGATAAAAATATTAAGCCGTCAACCATTTAAAGTAGCGTAGTTCAATACCCTTACTTTTTCTGCACCGACCTCTTCAAGAACAACAAACATCAATACAACTAATTGATTTAAAAACACAATAATTTAAAATCCAAAATTCACACATAGAAAAGCGGTTTATTTTAATAATATTTCATATTGCGTCTATACTCTTACAAGCCATGTATTTCGATTTATTCAAGCGATGTAAATATGGATATTTTGCTTTTGGCTTGAATACAAAATTAATATTTCAATCAATTGCTTATTGAGATATTTAACCATTCCAACGCATTCCCACTTACTTTAGGACGAATCGAGAGGGACTATGAACGGTTTAAAGTCGATCGCTACATTAATATTTTTTATTTTACTGCTCACCGGATGTGGTCCAGACAGCAAAAACGATCAGAATACATCACCACCTGCACTTGGTGATTTCGAGATCAGTGTTTCCGAGCCATCATTGGTCACTCAAGAAACCGGAGAAACCAAACTGGTAGTCGATTTTACCGTCAAAGACGGCAGTGGCAGATCTCATGAGCTAGACGAAACGAAAGACTTTCGCATCGCACTTCTTAAAGCAATGCCCTCTCGTGTCGATACACAAAATTCGAGCGATCCAGCCTTTGCCTTCAATGGGCGTCATGGCAATACCTATTGGAAGAGTTTCCATCACTCAAGTAATACCACAAATAACCGTGCCAGCATGGAGAGTGTTTGGGATGGAACACTAGTAAAAACAGACGAAGGGTATCGCTACACGTTTGCCATTCCTGACGTTTTAAAAGTGTCCGATCCTTATACTGCCGACTCTTCTAACAACAATGGTTTTATTGCTTGGGATGCGGATAAACTCCACCGAATCGTCATGGCGTATGGCGAGCAAGGCAATGGTTTTACCTACGTGTTTGAATGGGTACCGCAAGAAAGTTCAGATGCAGTAGTCTCCCGCAATGTGATTGAAACAGGTACCTGTGAAAACTGTCATATGGGCGAACCGCTTCATCATGGACCCGGCTATCGCTCAATTGATAACAACATTGCCGTTTGTACCGCTTGCCACAATGACAGTAATCCTGGCGCTGCGCCAGCCAGACGCCCTCTCGCTGCCGTTGTTCATCAATACCACGGTAATGTTTTCAAATTAGGTAGCGACAGAAATAACACCGAGACTTACAAACAACCTGTCGACGAGAATGACGTGCTCGCTACCGACATCAATGGTTTAGTCATTGAAGGCAACCCTTTCCCGCAAGATGCCCGCAACTGTACAACCTGCCATTCAACCGATGTCGCGAAAGCATCAGACGCCAACAATTGGTTTGAACACCCAAGCCAAGTTGCCTGTGAGACCTGTCACTTGTACCGAGACAGAGGCGCGCATGATAACCAAATCGGTACGGCTTGGGTAAGAAACGGCGAGCCACAAAACTCCTGCTCGGGCTGTCACCGTCCTTATGACCGAGATGACAATGGCGATCCAATCATCGGCCAAGACGCAAGCCGAAGTGCTAAAACGGTTCACGTAATGCGTTTAGAGAATCTTGCAAAGGCACGTGATTCGCTCGAAATCAACGTTGAAGGCGCGCGATTTATTGATGACCAGTTTGAGGTTGAACTAAGAGTATCGAAAGCGGGCTCAGGTATTGGATCCATCAACGAACTGACCCCTTTCATTAATGAACATGGGCACCTCAATTTGTTGCTGAACTGGGATAACGGCCAAGGCCCGATGGTCGCAAACAACAGTCTCAACGTCGCCGATGATGGCGCACTTGGTGACGGCTGTGAGGCTCAAGGAGAAGGCCTATTCTTGTGTCATAAAGACTTCACTGACGCTGCGATTAAGCCAACCTCCAACTCTACGTTGACGGTTAACATCGCCGACATGCCACTTTGTGCCAACCGTAGAGATGGCGAGCTCGCCGAATGCGTCACGTTTGAAGGCATCGATCTTATCAAATCGCCTTTCGTCATTGCCGCCAATAACGCATCCGGCTCGTTTGATGTGTCTGGCATCAACAAGCAACACAAACTGCCAGTGGGCGCGGACATTTCATCGTGTAACGATTGTCACAAAGAGCTGACTATCCACAAGCTCGGTGAGCATCCACATGCCGCCACTGACTTCCAACAATGTAAAAATTGCCATAACTCTGAACGTTCTGCGTTTTATCCTGGAATGGCGGCTGATCTAAAGTACCACGTGCACTCATTCCACGCCTTTGGCTCCGCTCATAGCGGTGAAGCGCCTTTCCCTGGCGCAGTCAACAACTGTGAGGCCTGCCATACCAATGCTCAATACAACTTACCTAGCCAACAAAATACGCGCCCTTCTCTGGCGAGTGGTCAGTACTTTAGTCCTGCATTAGTCGCCTGTGGCGCGTGTCACTTAGAGTCATCTTTAGCTAATGCTGACCCGGATACTGTGGCAGGAGATGCGCCTCTGAACCATATGCTGAATCACGGCGCGGTATTTGGAGCAGACACAGCAGCACAAGCCATGGGCTCCGAACAATGTGCGACTTGCCATGCCATTGGTCAGTCACAAGGGGTAGATAAGGTTCACAAGGTATACGACTACCGTTGAATTCGTCATTGAACACAATGCTTTGACAATTAAGGATAAGAAAAGGAAGAGCTATGAAAGCAATGTTTCTGCGGTGGTTGGTAGCTGGGATACTTGGGTTAGGCGTCATCTTCACCGTCAGTTCGGAAGATGTCGCCAAGCCAGAACCCGAAGCGGCGACGTTAACTCAAGAAGAAATTGAAACCATATTAGACACCAAGTTTTCCGAGGGGAAATATTCACGCCGCGGACCAGATGGCTGCCTTCGTTGCCATGACGATACATCAGACAAACCTGCTACGGGTATTTTCGACAACATTCATGGCAAGTCCGCAAACCTGCATGGGCCAATGAATGATAAACAGTGTGAAGCATGCCATGGCCCAGCGAACAATCACGAACGCAATCCACGAAAAGGACAAGTTCGTGAACCGATGATCACTTTTGGGCCAAACTCCCCTGTTCCGGCCGAAAAGCAAAACAGCGTGTGTTTATCTTGTCACCAAGATGCGAAACGCTCGACTTGGCATAGTAGCGAGCACGCTTTTGAAGGGCTGTCTTGTGCAAGCTGTCACCAACTGCATCAAAAAGACGATCCGATGATGGTTGACGAAATGCAAGCAGACAAATGCACCGATTGTCACTCCCGCACCAAATCAGATATCCACAAACGCAGTCGTCACCCTATTATCGACGGCGTCATGACTTGTTCTAGCTGCCACAATCCACATCAGACATTAAATGAAGCGAGCCTGAACTGGTCAACCGTCAATAACGCTTGTTACGAGTGTCATGCGGAAAAACGCGGCCCATTTTTATGGGAGCATGAGCCAGTAACTGAAGATTGCACATCCTGCCACACACCTCATGGTTCAGTGAACAAAGCCCTGCTCAATAAACGGCTGCCAATGCTATGTCAGGAATGTCACCGTGTGCCACATGCAAACGTAGCCATTCCTGAAAACGACTTGAGAGTGCGCGGCGGAAGTTGTTTAAACTGCCACAATCAAGTGCATGGCTCTAACCACCCACGTGGTCAAACATTAAGTTATTAGGAGGGAGGCATGAAACTATCTCAACTGTGCATCGCTATTTCCCTTGCTTTTGCTGTGCAAGCGCACGCCAACGATTATTCGTTACAACGTTCTCAACCAGCCGACACTAGCCGCTGGCAGTGCAGTGAATGCAGCAGCGACGGCACATGGAGTGGAGAAGTCAGCGCGGGTGTCGGTTACCTTAACAACGATGGTTCCTCGCGATTCTATAATTGGAATCCGCCCGTTTACGGTACAAACTCTGACAACAAACACTTTAACGCGAGCCTAAACGCCGATATCGAACAATATGAAGACGATGGATTCTACAATCGAATCGTCGTCGAAGATCTTGGTTTGCAACGCTTCTTACTGCAGTGGGAAATGGGCCAGTACGACGGATTACGTATCCTCGGCAGTTACAGCGAAACTCCGTATTTCTGGAATCAGTCCTCACTCAGTGCGTATCATCCAAGAGAAGATGCACTCGTTAGTGGTGACCTATCGAAATATGAAAACTCAGTGACGCGAGAGACGTTTAAGTTAGAGCTCAAGTACACACCACATACGCCATGGAAGCCATATGCATCCATGAAGCACGAACGTAAAGAAGGCACAACTTCACTTTATTCATCGACCATTCCGGGTTACGCCAACGCACCGGGATTCATACCTAAAGACGTCGATCATGAAACCTTAAATACTCAAGTAGGAGTGAGCTACATTGAAGATTTGTGGCTGGTGGATATTGCGTATCGCGGCTCGTTTTTCCGCAATGACAAGTCCGCACTCTATTACGGCGGCATTACCAACCCTTACGCCAACCACCTTGCGTATGAGCCTGACAACGACTTTCACCAATTTGCTGTCACAGGGAATTATCGGTTGAATCAACAAACGTTCAGTGGCCGCTTACTTTGGTCACAGACGTCTTCTGAAGGCGGGTTAAATCCATTCCCGCAGTCCCCCGTTAACTCCAATACATTCCATGGCGAAATCAACACTTGGCAAATGAGCGCGGATTACCACAACAAACTTTCGCGAGACACAGCTTTCGCCATTTCTGCGGACTATTCAGACAAAGACGATAACTCCGATAGAAACACCATCATCGGCTCTACAAGAGAAAAATACGACCACACAAAAACCAAACTGGAAACAACGTTAACGCATCGTGTTGCGTCTGATGTGAAGGTGAATGCGGGTTATCACTTCAAACAAGACGAGCGAAGCTATGCCGACCGAAAACGTACCGATGAACAACGCGTTTTTGTTGGTGCTCAGTACAGGCCAAACAGTCCGTGGCAATTAGGCGGTAAAGTCTCCTACTCTTTCCGCGATGGCTCTGATTGGCAGGACGACAGCAGCGACTCGCCTAATTTGCGCCAATACTATTTAGCCGACAAAGAGAGGATTGAGCTCCGTGGCGACGGCAGTTATGACATGACAGACGATGTACAGCTACTTGCAGAACTTTGGTACGGAAATGATGACTATGCAAAAACCGATATTGGTTTAAGCGAAGGGGAAGATTACGGCTACGACCTCAGCCTCAACTTCAATTTACTCGACGGATTAAGCGGGCATGTTTTTTACAATCAACAGATCATCCGCTCCGAGCAACAACAAGCAAACTCTGACGTTGTCGGCTGGAATCGCTACACCACCAAGCTCAAAGATGACATCACAACCATTGGTTTTGGTGTGAGTAAAGAGCGACTACTGGACGACAAACTTTCTATCTCATTTGATTACAGCTACAGCCAAGCGGACAGTAAATCTTCAACTACATCTGGTGGTTACCAATATCCTGATAACGAGGCGAACTCGTATCGATTTGAAGTCATCGCTGACTATGAAGTATCTGAAAATCAAAACGTACAGCTTAACCTCCGTTATGAAGACTACTCAGAAGAGGATTACTTGTTTAGCAACGAAACCGGAACGATGGGCGACGTTTTGCAAAGCTATGAAGGTCTGTATGGCGGCGTCTATTGGAAATATCGCTTTTAGACACAGAGTGACGTAACAAAAAAGCATCAGACGTTTCAAGCGCCTGATGCTTTCGTATTTCAATTCTACTACTGTGAGAAGTTGATTAAGCTTGGAAGCTCAAAGGAATCTCAGCCAATTGGTTACCTTCGTTTGCAGGGAAGATAAGGTACTCGCCGTGGTATTTCACCATCGATTTGTAGTCCGTCACTTTATGCACCATAAAGCCCGCTTGCGCTGCTTTCTCAACAAACTCAGCATGGTTGCCACGCACAAACCAGCTCATCGGTTTAACGAGCAACTCGCCGTCGAAGCAGCTTTCGCATTGGTCGGCACACAGTGCCAAAGAATTTTGACCTTCCGTGAAGATTTGGATTTTGCCACAACCAACCAATTGTTCAGAGGTAGAAACCTCCCAACCCGCTTGCTCCATGACGTCCAAAAAAGCTTCGACGTCAGAGTCTTTGATCACTTTTGAATCTTCACCTTCAGGGAAGAATTGCGCGTAGAAAGCAGAAATACGTTTGAAGATAAACAACAAACCAGCGTCGTTCCCCTTTGAACGACCCGCCTTTTGCCAACGAGTTAAGTCATCGCCGACCGTTCGACCAAAACGCTGAGATTTCAGAGCTTTTGTTACCCAACGAACAAGATAGTGGTTGTTCGCCACTGGCGCATTGGCCAACTTGCCAGAACGATGTTCCTGCTCCAGTTCATTCAGAGCAGAGTTAACCAAGTTTTGAATTTCTTTGGTGTAATTCGACATTACGCCTTTCTTCCTAAAGTCCAATAAAACAGTGCTGAAAGCACAGAACAAGCAAACATAACGATGATCATAGGCCACGCAACATTACCTGGTAGTGATGCCACCAGCGCGCCAACCAATGAGCCGATACCGAATCTTAACGTCCCCGCCAGAGACGATGCCGTACCCGCCATTGATGGGTAGCCACTTAAAAGCAGCGCCATCGCATTACTACCTATCGTCGACAATGTACCGATAAACAGCACAACAAAAGGCACGATGCCCCACAGTCCGAAGTCCATTAACCAACTTACGAACAGACCAATGCCAGCCAAAAGTTGCACGAACAACCCAAAACGAAGCATGGCATGAGAGCCCACTTTTTTCACCAAACGACCGTTAATGCTGGTCATGATGATCATCGCCACAATGTTCAAACCGAATAAGTAACCAAATTGGTCAGGTCGAACACCGTATAAATCAATATAAACAAACGAACCCGCAGTTAGGAATGCAAACATCCCTGAAAACGAGAATGCACCAGACAACATCAAGCCCAACGCTTCAGAACTTGAACACAAACGGGCGTAGTTTTTTAATGTGGTGCGAAAACGCAGTGGTTGGCGGTTTTCTGGTTTTAGCGTCTCCGGAATTTTCCAGAACACCAGCAGAATGACAACCACAGCGAAAATGGCTAACACCCAAAAGATAGAGCGCCATCCAAACCAAATCGCAAGGTGACCGCCAATCATCGGCGCAACCAACGGGGCAATCGTGATAACTAATGTGACGAAAGACATTGCACGCGCAAAGTCTTCACGGTCAAACATGTCACGCACCACAGCTTGAATAATGACCGCCGCAGCCGCGCCAGCAAAACCTTGAGCGGTACGAACATAGGTTAACGCATCAATGCCGTTTGTGGTCGCACTCACCACCGCTGCTAATCCAAAGAAAAGCACACCCAAAATCAGTACCGGTCTGCGGCCAAAGCTATCGGCAAGCGGCCCATGAATTAACTGACCAATCGCAAAACCCGCCGTATAAGCCGTCAATGTAATTTGAACCGCACCAGGTGCAGCACCCAAATCTTTTGCGATGGTCGGCATTGCCGGTAGATACATGTCGATCGCCAATGGCGTTAGCGCGCCAATTGCACCGAGCACAAGAAACAGTAAAAAACTGATTTGAGATTGGGGAGCGCTTTGAGCTTTTTCTGTCATTCTTTTACCTCTAGTTGTGTCCTTGCCATCAGCCATTTCTTTGCAGAAACTAGCAAGGATGCTTCTCGTACCATTGAAAACAAAGCACTGTGCTTTGCTGATTCAATTTTCGAGGATCATAAGGACGAATGTTTACCAAGGTGGCCTTGACGAGCTCGACATAGAAAAGCGCATGATAACGATGCATGTTCACCCGATAATTGCGCGCAATAAACCAAAGATGACAGCATGATTGGTTCACTACGGACGGATGTTTCGCGAGAAAAGTATGCGTGAGCCTGTGATAAAACACCGCAGCATATCACTGAGGTTAAGCATGCATACCGAAATTGTCTAGGCTCGAAAACATTTTGGTAGGAATCGTCATTCTGAGCCAATTCCTACCAAAAGACTAGTTCCTGTCAGGAACTAAAGAATTTCCGAGAGCGACGATTAATTCCACACAGAATCCACTTCTTCTTGAGTCAGATAACGGTAATCACCCGGTTCTAGAGTGTCATCCAACACGATATCGCCGATTCGCTCACGATGAAGTAGTTCTACTTTGTTACCAAGTGCAGCAAACATGCGTTTCACTTGGTGGTACTTACCTTCAACGATAGTAAGCAGTACTTCGTTTTCTGCTTCATTCACGATCTCAAGGTGCGCTGGTAACGTCGCTTCGCGTTCGTTTCTCAACTCAATACCTTGCGCAAACTTTTCAACGTAATCAGGTTGAATCGCATCCGCTAGCCACACGCGGTATGTTTTTTCGCATTTGTGTTTCGGTGATGTAATACGGTGAGACCATTGGCCATCATCTGTAATCAACACCAAACCCGTCGTGTCCACATCTAAACGGCCAGCGAAGTGAAGGTTTTCGACTTTAGGTTCATCAAGCAATACAAAAGCCGTAGGGTTGTAACCATCTTCGTGTGAACAAACAAAATCCGCTGGTTTGTACAACATGATGTAGCGAGGCCCTGGCGCACCGACTTCTCGGCCATCCCATTCCACAACACCACCTTCTGGCACTTTGAATGAACCACTTTTTTGTACTTCGCCATCGACGAGCACTTCGCCACTTTTGATGATCTTTGTTGCCTGCTTGCGAGTCGCACCCAGAGCATCACACAAATACTTATCTAAACGCATGAATACCTCATTGAATTATACCCAAGTGATCTCCGAATTACGGTTCAAAGGTCACTTGGGTATAAAAGTCAGGTATTATAGCCTTCCTAGTTCGAATAGTTGAGCAATTTCACATATTTTCATGTACACACTTCGCCCATACCAAGCTGACTCTGTTAAAGCCGTTATTCATTACTTTCGTAAACATTCCACCCCCGCAGTGATCGTACTACCAACTGGTGCTGGGAAAAGCTTAGTTATTGCAGAACTGGCACGCCTTGCCAAAGGGCGTGTGTTGGTTTTGGCCCACGTAAAAGAGCTGGTGGAACAAAACCACGCGAAATATGAAGGCTACGGTTTGAAAGGCGCCATATTTTCGGCAGGATTAGGAAGAAAGGAAACCGACCAACAAGTGGTGTTTGCCTCGGTGCAATCGGTAGTGCGCAATTTGGACTCATTCAAAAACCAGTTCTCACTTCTGGTTATCGATGAATGTCACCGTGTGCCAGACGATAAAAACAGCAGCTATCAAAAAGTGATTACGCACCTTCGAGAGCTCAACCCTGGCATCAAAGTTTTGGGCTTAACGGCAACACCGTATCGTTTAGGAATGGGATGGATTTATCAATACCACACCCGAGGTCAAGTACGCACTGAAGAGTCGCGCTTTTTCCGCGACTGCATTTTCGAGCTGCCGATCCGTTACTTGTTGGACGAAAACTTCCTCACCCCCGCACGCATGATGGATGCGCCCGTTTTGTCTTACGACTTCTCGCAGCTGAAACCCGCTAATACCGGACGCTACAAAGAAGCGGAAATGGACATGGTTATCGACAAAGCCAAACGCGCCACTCCTCAGATTGTGGAGCAAATCATTCAATACGCGAGAGAACGTAAAGGCGTGATGATCTTTGCTGCAACAGTTCGACATGCCCAAGAAATTCACGGCCTGCTGCCAGAAGGCGAAACCGCCATCGTCATTGGTGATACTCCAACGCCAGAGCGTGATGCGATCATTCAAGCTTTCAAAAATCGTGAAATCAAATACTTGGTGAATGTCTCTGTGTTAACCACCGGATTTGACGCGCCTCATGTAGATTTGATTGCCATCTTGCGCCCCACTGAGTCGGTCAGTTTATATCAACAAATTGTTGGACGAGGCTTGCGTTTATCGGAAGGCAAAAATGAATGTCTGGTGCTCGATTATGCGGGCAACAGCTACGATTTGTATCAGCCAGAAGTGGGAGATCCAAAACCCGACTCCACCAGCGAGATCATTACTATTCCTTGCCCTGCTTGCGGATTTAACAACAATTTCTGGGGTAAATTGGACAGCAATGGCTTTTTACTCGAACACTTTGGCCGACGATGCCAAGGTTACTTTGAAGATGAAGACACGGGCGAACGCGAACATTGTGGCTACCGTTTTCGTGCCAAATATTGCGGCGAATGTGGCGCAGATAATGATATTGCCGCTCGTATATGCCATGAATGTGATGCAACATTGGTCGACCCAGATAAGAAACTAAAAGAAGCACTGAATTTGAAAGACGCACTGATCTTCGAGTGCACAGAAATGGAATTGTCCGTGTTCAAATCAAATGACGGCAAATCACAGCTCAAAGTCACGTATTCTGGGGAACCATACCAAGGCGAAGGTCATGCATTAGTTCATGAGTTTTGGTCATTAAACACCAAGAAACAGAAGCAAACTTTTAAAGACCAGTTTGTGCGCCCTCACCTTGCAGATAAACATCGCCCGTTTGAAGAAGCATCGCCTACACGAGTCGTCGCCAATCAACACCGTTTCCGTTTACCGCAGTTTGTCATTGCCAGAAAGTCTGGGCGCTTTTGGAAGTTACGCGACAAGATTTTTGAAGATGAACTTAAATAACGCTCGATTCGCACCAGTGAGTTTGCCAAGAGCAAAGTGAATGTGACTGAACCGACAGTTCACACGATGATTCACTTTCTGTTCATGTACAGCTAGATATAATTTTGCCAACTCTTCAGAAAAGGTTTTGCTATGTATAAACCAGTGACCTCTCAAAATCTTGCGTTGTTTTTCAGCCTCGCCCCGATGCTGCTTTCTGCACCAAGCTTCGCGCAGCAAAATGATATTTACACCACGCAAAATGGCCACGCCATCGTGCAAGATGTCGAAAAGCCCGGCACACGTATCGAATTTGATGAAGACCAAGATGAGGTCTACCGCGCCGTACAAAAAGGCTACATTCGCCCTTTCTCTGAGCTTTACGCGGCCGTCGAAAATGACCTTTATGGTCGCATCATCAAAGTCGAGCTTGAAGAAGATGACAATGAATGGGTTTACGAACTGAAAATACTCTTCAACAATAGTGTGTTGAAGGTCGAATATGACGCTGCCACATTGGAAATGCTGGAAGTCAAAGGTCGAAACTTCAATAAAGCTTTAAAACCACCACAAAACTAAATAATAAGAAACGCTGCCATGAAAATACTTGTTGTCGAAGATGATCCTCGTCTAGGCGAGCAAATTATCGAAACGTTGGAAAATAACGGTTGGGTACCTGAGCTATCACAAGATGGCATTGACGCGCTCTACCGAGCGACATCCGAAGAATGGGACGCGATTGTACTCGACCTTGGTCTACCGAAACTCGATGGCTTGACCGTTTTAAAAGGCATTCGAGATGAAAACATCAACACTCCGGTCGTGATCCTAAGTGCGCGTGATACCTTAACTCAACGAGTAGAAGGCCTAAACGCAGGCGCCGATGATTACCTGACTAAACCGTTTGAAATGGTTGAGCTTATCGCTCGTCTTCGCGCCCAACTGCGCAGAGCATCTGGTAACGCTTCTCCGGTCATGCAAATAGGCGATTTAAGCCTAGATACCAGAACCTCAAAAGTGATGTGGCAAGGCCAAGCAGTGAGCCTAACAGCGCTGGAATATAAAGTAGTCGCTTACTTTATGCATAATCCTGAAAAAGTCATTTCACGTACGGAGCTTGTGGAGCACATTTACAAGCAAGACTTTGATCGTGACTCCAACACGATTGAAGTATTTATCGGTCGTATTCGTAAGAAAATCGCCCCAAAAATCATCAAAACCGTGCGTGGCTTAGGGTATCAACTGAATGCCGAATAAGAACAAACTGCCGCTGCATGCCTTAAAGCGCTTAAGTATCAAAAGCCGATTGGTGTTGGCGGCGGTTGTATGGCTCACCGCCATGATCCTTGCTGCGGGTGTCACCATTCCTACCCAAGTTTATAGCTATATGGTGGACGATACGCGCTCCCAACTGAGCATCTTTATGGATGAAATCGCCGCTCAATTGGAAGTCGATCATACAGGCCATCTTTCGTTAGCAGCTCAACTGTCGGATCCTCGCTTTAGTCGCCCGTACAGCGGCTTATATTGGAGTGCATCGACAGATACAAGCCTCGAACGCTCTCGCTCGTTGTGGGATAAAAGAATCGAGTATAAAGGACTCGATAAAGATGCGTATGGTGCAAGAGACGAAAAACTGATTACTCTGGAAAAAGCGCTATATCTACCCGACTACGATGGTCCAATTCATATCATCGTAGGTATCGACGAAGAGCCAATAAAAAGCACACTGCAAACCCTTATTGGTCAACTCTGGCTAATTCTAGGATTGTTGTTTGCTGGCGTTCTGACTGTCATTCTCTTGCAAATCGTTTGGTCATTGAGTCCACTAACTAAACTGCAAAAAGAGCTGGCAGAGCTCAAAGCTGGAAATAAAAAGAGTTTAGAAGAAACTTATCCGAAAGAGATTTCGCCGCTTATTTCTGACCTCAATGCTCTGCTTTTCCACTATCAGGAGTTACTGGAACGTGCGCGTAACCATGCGGGTAATTTATCACACGCACTCAAAACGCCGCTATCTGTGTTAAAAAATGAAGTACAAACGCTAGAGCCCAAAACGCAAGCACGCTTAAACGCCCCACTCGACCAGATTCAAGATCACATCGACTATCATTTAGGTCGCGCTCGAATGGCGGGTTCCATGAACATCCTTTCTGTCAAAGCCAATCCAGCAGAGCGAGTAGATGCTATCTCAATGGCGTTCGATAAAGTCTATGCCGAGCGAGACATCACCTTAGTTAATGAGCTTGATTCTGAGTTGAATGTTGCAGTCGAAAAAACCGACCTCGATGAAATGATCGGTAACTTGCTTGAAAATGGCTATAAATGGGCAAATAGCATGATTCGCGTCCACTCTACTCTGGATAAAGATAGTATCCACCTGATTATCGAAGACGATGGGCCTGGAATCCCTCAAGCGCAATTAGGCCAAGTCATCAAACGTGGTGTCAGATTAGACGAAACAACGCCAGGTTCTGGGCTCGGTTTAAATATTGTGAGTGAAATGGCGCACAGCTATCGAGGCCTACTGGCTTTAGAAAAGAGCAAAATGGGTGGTTTAAAAGCCACATTAACGTTGCACCGTAGCCGTACTTAAAACGAATCACTAAAGACTCTTTTTCATCGGTAAACGCTAATCAAACCGATGAAAATAGAAGCGATACGAGCATTTTTCACGCTAAGTGATGAAAACCATCAACTTCGGATCCGCCAAATGATGTGTTTTTATTGATTTAGATACGATTTGGGTTGCCCAATTCTAAGTGGAATGATAGTATCCGCGCTCGCTTGAACAGTTCCTGTTTCAAGCTTTACCACGAACAACAAGGTCGCATTGTTGATTGTGAACATTTGATTTTTACTAATTTGAGAGTAAATACTATGAAATTCGAAGCAGTAGTACGTACTGAACTAGGTAAAGGTGCGAGCCGCCGCCTACGTCACGCTGGCAAATTCCCTGCAGTTGTATACGGCGGTGAAGAAGCAGCAGTAGCTATCGTTCTTAACCACGACGACATCGTAAACCAAATGGACAAGCCTGAATTCTACGAAGGCATCGTTCTAGTTATCGATGGCAAAGAAGTTAAAGTTAAGCCACAAGACGTTCAACGTCACGCGTTCAAGCCAAAAGTTGAACACATGGACTTCATCCGTATCTAATTCCCTACCAAGGAATTAATCGGATTAAATCCAGACCTTTTGCATAAAAGATAATCGGATTTACCAACCGAGACATCTAAAAAATTTCAAAACCCCGGAGTCTTACCACCTCCGGGGTTTTACTATATATGGCATTTGATTTACGAACGGGCGATGTACTTCACTAAAGTGAGGTCAGTCAGCGTCATACTATCAATCACTTCGGATTCTTCTTCCCCGGTACGCACAAAACCACACTTCTTGTAAAAATTCAGCCCTTGCTTATTAGTGTTCAGTGCTTTCAGACTCATCTGCATTACTGGCGTAGAGAGTAGACGTGTTTCGAGCTCATCTAATAGCGCACTTCCTGCCCCTTGCCCATAATGTAACGGCGAGACATAACAACACGTTACCAACGCCGTTTTATCTTCACTGGTGTGGTTAGGCAACTCGTAACTTAAAAACCCGACGATTTCCCCTTGTTTCTCAACCACGATCAATTGAGCCAGTTGCTCCGTGATAACTCGTGTCCACATCCTTTCTCGGCGCTCAATGGTAAACTGCTCTATATAGCTTCGTGGCATTAACCCTTTGTACGCCACCTGCCACGAATCGACATGTATTTTAGCAATTTGAGCTGCTTCTTCTCTAACAGCATTCCTTACTGTGTATCCCATTACTTTCCTTTCTATTCATCCTGAGTAAATACGCGCAATCGGTTATAAGCTTCAAATCCCAAAGATTCGCACAACTTAATCGAAGGTGTATTTTCCATATTTACTCGGTATCTCACTTTACGATCTCGCGTTTTAACCTCCGCCACTAAGTGTGAAAGCAAGCGCTTACCGTACCCTTTTTCTCTCGCTTTAGGGCTAACCAGTAACGATAACGACTCAAATGGCTCCTTTCCTTCGTAGCAATATGACGCTAATGCCGCAACCAATTTACCCTCTTCTAAAATGCCATAGAAGAAGTGGCTATCGAGCTCGAAATCGGCTTTCTCAATATCTTCTGCGCTGTTACTACGTAAAAATGCGTCAAGCAACTCATTGTCAGATTCAATATTCAAAGTGAAAACATCAGCATCTTTATTGAAGGTATTATCATTAAATAAATGATAGTCGACGTCGTCATATTCGCAGAATAATTGCAGGTTATTTAATTTTCTCTCTAGCTCACTCGGCTGAAAATGTTTAATTTTATGCCAGAGATTTTCCGGACAGGATAAAAGAGTAAACGCATCAGATTGGAATAAATAAACAGCGGTGTGTTCGGAAAACCTTTTCCAAAATTGGGAGTCATAGTAATAACCGTTGTACGGTTTTTGACTGAGTTCAAACTGATTGCGCCAAGAGCAATCGATTTCTGCTGTTTTCGCAGATGATTTTATAAGCATCCCTACCTCTCTACCTTTGCAGTAGAAAATTATAACTATTTGTTTCGTAGGAACTTAGAAAAACATGAATTTGGCAAAATAATAACCAAACTTAGCGTCATACCTCACCAAAATGCGTATTGATTCACATAAACAACACGCATTCAATTAACTGCCTCACAAAAAATAGCTTAAGCCACATAAAATAAATGCTAAATACCAATTCTGTTTATTTATAGACGTAGTTTGCATGCTTATTAATTCGTATCTTCGATAGAAGTATAAATAAGAGATAGATCACTAAACTTTCACATTAATTCCGTATATTTCACGCCGTAACAATAACAAAATCACAAAGAAAGGATCCCTTATGAAGTTTTCCAAATCTCTATTGGTAGTGGCAGTGGGCGCTGCGCTAGCAGGATGCGGCTCAGACAGCGACAATTCACCAGTAACCTGTGAGACTGCAGATTCTTGTACTAAATTCACCGTTCTACACACTAACGACAACCATGGCCGCTTTTGGGAAAACAGCAAAGGCGAATACGGCATGGCTGCACGCAAAACTTTGATCGACTCTATTCGTGCAGAAGTGGAATCAAGCGGTGGCGAAACCATTCTATTGTCTGGCGGTGATATCAACACAGGTGTTCCTGAGTCAGACATGCAAGATGCAGAACCGGACTTCATAGGGATGAACCTGCTTGGTTACGACGCAATGGCTGTCGGTAACCACGAGTTTGATAACGCTTTAGATGTTTTGAACAAGCAGATCCAATGGGCTGACTTCCCTATGCTCGCTGCAAACATCTACAAGAAAGACACCGATGGTAAAGTAACCGACGAACGTTACTTCGCGCCTTACAAAGTCTTCACGATTAACGGACTTAAAGTTGCGGTTGTTGGCCTAACAACAAAAGATACAGCGAAACTGGTAAACCCAAGTAACGTTGCTGATATCTACTTCGAAGATCCTCAAGTTGAAATCAAAAAAGTACTTAAGGAAATCGAAGCAAACGAAACTGTCGATCTAGTTTTTGCAACAACACACATGGGTCACTACCAAGATGGTAACCATGGTAGCGAAGCACCAGGTGACGTTTTATTAGCGCGTTCTCTTGAAGAAGGCCAACTAGATGCAATTATTGGTGGCCACTCACAAAACCCAGTATGTATGGAGCCGGGTACTAACGAATACGCAGACTTCAAACCAGGTGACGAGTGTGCTCCAGACCAACAAAATGGCACATACATCATGCAAGCGCATGAGTGGGGTAAATATGTTGGTCGTGCAGACTTCGAATACTACGATGGCAAACTGCACCTAGCAAACTACGCTTTGATTCCAGTAAACCTAAAGGCAAAAGATGCGAACGGTGACTACCAATTCATCGCTGAAGAAATCAAGCCAGATGCTGTAGTTAAGCAAATTCTTCGTACTTACCAAGAGCAAGGTCAAGATCTGCTTGACGTTAAAGTATCTTCTACGGATGGCAAACTTGAAGGCGACCGCGGTGTAGTTCGCTCACAGCAAACGAACCTTGGCCACCTACTAGGTGAAGCGTACCGTACATACGAGCTAGTGAAAGCAGACTTTGGTGTGATGAACTCCGGTGGTGTTCGTGATTCAATCCAAGCTGGCGATATCACTTACCGTGATGTACTAACAGTACAACCATTTGGTAACTTCGTAACAAAAGCGACCATGACAGGTAAAGAAGTAAAAGAATACCTAGACGTCGTTGCTACGAAATCTGCGGGTTCTGGTGCTTACGCTCAACTAGACAACATCACTCTAGATGTAGATTGTGATGCTGGCTCAGTAACTATTACTGACATTAACGGTAAAGGCTTCAACCTAGACGCAACTTACACGTTCGCTGTAATTAGCTTCAGCGCTGCAGGCGGTGATGACTACCCAGTTATCCAAGTTGAATCAACTCAAATGACAGACGCATCAGTACTGCGTGAGTTCTTCGTAAACAACCCGCAAATCTCGGCGGATAGCTACAACAAGAACCTAGACAACATCAAGTACTTCAGCAATAGCCAAGCAGTGAAAGGCTGTCCTGCAACTGGTAGCTAATACTCTACACCTTACGCTCTGACTAGAATGGTTCTATCGAATCAATCCGTCAGAGCTCCTAAATCAAAACCGAAGCTTTGTGCTTCGGTTTTTTATTTTCGATAAATTGCTGATAATTCTCCACCTTCACAATCTGTTCAAAAATTGTTCATTTGTGTTGTTGACGCCCCTGTGCTGGGCTTCTATGTTTGATAAGGTCTTTCAAATATGCAGGCTCATCGGCTAAATTTCGCGAGACATTTTTATTCGCATAGTCAATGATTCTGAGAAAGATGTGAATGGCGTTACAAACACTGCTCTCAAACAATTTGTCTTTGGACTTCAAACGATGGTGATGCGCCTCCACGCGCACGCCAATGAGCAGCGATCTGGACGTCAATGTTTTCAAACTGCTGCCATCGAGTTCTGGAGGTCAAAAATGAAACGAGCCAGCAATAGCTACAGACTCCAAATGATCAAAGAAGTGGTCATCCGCCGAGAACGTGAAGCATGTACCGACCCTATGGCAAGGTACATTCACCAGTTAATGGATGAGCTTCCAACAAGCAAATTAGAGGTTGAGCTCAACCATCGATTTGCAGGAAATCACTTTGACGAACAAGCGGGAGGCTGGGTTAGCGACCGTTGGTCGATGAAATAACGCCAATTACCGATTTATAGGGAAAAATGGATAGGAGATTCCCGGTTCTTAAAGGATACCTTGCCGGGCCGGGAATATGTAAAAAGCAGAAACAAGAACGATGGCGTGTCCGCACCTTAATTAGAAATGCTTCTAAAACAAATCTTGTTGAGGTGATGAATTATCTTGAAGCTGTTCTGGCTTCGTCTTCCCTGCCAACATCTTTCTTCTGTATCTTTGACGACACAACTTAATAACGTGCAACTGCTGAGCGGGGGTTAAGTTCAGCCAATTAAACCGCTCCTCTCTTTTTCTCATACACCCCTTGCAATACCCTTTTTCATCGGAGGTACATACTCCAACACAAGGGCTTGGGACAGTGAAAAATTCCAGTTGCTCCATACTATAAACGCTCTTTCCATGTTAGGGCGTGTTTGCCTAGTTTAAATAACTAAACGAGAAGATTACTCACCGACAAAATCTGTTATACACTTCGTTATGTCAAAAACATACGAAACCATAACCGTATGCTGACAAAAACAGTGTTTTATTACTTATACTTACCGCGTTTCTAAAAACGGAGTCTATAAAATGAAGCTTAGCCTAAAAACGTTAGTTACAGCAATCTCTCTCCCTGTTCTTATGACTGCTTGTGCTAGCAACGGTGATGATGTGAAAGAAATTACGGCTCAAGATTTACAGCACCACAACTGGGAACTTGTTCAAGTTGATGGTAAAAATATCGTTCTAGACGAAAACCAAAAAGCGGCTCGCCTAGAAATCGGTGAAAACCTAACAGCAAACGGCAATGCGGGTTGTAACAACTTCTTCGGTCAAGCTGAGCTGAAAAACAACCAACTACGCATCGAAAAAATGGGCATGACCATGAAGATGTGTATGGAAGATCAAATGAAGATCGAAAATGCAATGACACAAACACTATCTAACTGGAGTGACATCACTCTAACTAAAGATGGTCTTGTTCTGAAAAATGCCGATCATGAATTGACGTTTACTCTACGTGACTGGGTAAACTAATCCCAAGTCAGTAAACAAAACCATTTTTAAAAGCAGCCAACTGGCTGCTTTTTTATACCTAAATTACGTGCCCTACTTTATGAATCAATGCCGCTAAACTTTCTACTTCCAACTTCTTCATTACATTGGAACGATGTACTTCTATAGTACGAAGCGAAACACACAGTTGGTTAGCCATATCCTGATTTTTCATCCCTTTAACCACCAGAATCAGTACTTCTTTTTCTCTTCTAGTAAGGCTTTGAAGAGTTAGTTTTGCACTTTGTTTTTCTTGGTTTTTTAGTGAACATTCCATAGCATTATCGATTGCCGCCACTAAAGCATTACCGTCCACAGGCTTTTGAAAAAAGTCCAACGCGCCTTCTTTTAAGGCCTCGACTGCCATTGGAATATCACCATGCCCAGTCAGATATATAACGCTGATTGGACTGCATTGATTACGCATTAGCAGGTGAAGCTCCTGCCCACGCATTTCTGGCATTCGGCTATCCAACAATACACATCCAGCTTGATGCAGATTCACTCTCTGTAAGAAATCTTGCCCGCTTGAATAGACATCGACGCTATAACCATAACTTTCTAACATAAAGGCCATTGATTCTAAAACGGGCACTTCATCGTCAACGATATAAAGTGGGCAAAGATTACGACTCATTCTGAGCTTCCTGATATGGTAAAACGATAGTCACTTGACACCCAGATGGGTCAATTGACCTAAAATTGATGGAACCTTGGTGCGCTTCAATCACATCGCGACAAATAGCAAGACCTAGCCCTAGACCATTTTCCTTCGTGGTATAAAAAGGCTGATCAAGAGGGGTATTTTGCTCTTCGATCCCGACCCCGTTATCCATGACATCAATGATGACAACGTCATCACAAAAGCTGATATGGAGATCAACAAACAACTCTTTTTGCGAAGTCGAATGAGCAAGACAGGCATCTTTGGCGTTATTAAGCACATTAATGATCACCTGTTGCAATCCAGTCACATCCGCATAAACGTTTTGTACCTCGCCAGAATACATCACACCTAGTTGGATATTGTGACGTTGGAACTCATAATCCACCAACTTCATTGCATCATTGATGACGGCAGGTAAGTCAACCCAGCTTTTTTCGATTGGCGTCCGGTGAATCAAACTACGTAAACGCTGCACTATGTCACTCGCAGACGTCACTTGTTGTTGAATTTTCTCTATTATCGGCAACATTTCCTCGGGTGTAGTGCCTTGCTCCATCCGCATCTTTGCACCTTGACTGTAGTTTTTAATCGCAGCCAATGGTTGATTAATTTCATGTGCGATACTGCTGCCTAATTCTCCCACAATCGTAATACGTTGAGCATGTTCCAACATGCTACTCTTGCGACGTAAATCATTGAGGGTAGCTTTCAACTTTTCTCTACTACGTTTGAACGTCCACTCTAGCCAAAAGTGATAGATAGTCAGTAACACCAATGTTAGCAGCGCTGCGATAGCGACTGCTTGGTTTTTATGTAGCCACTCTTGAACCTTTTGCGCCCAAGGTTTCTGTAAGGGATGTAAGTCCAAATGCTTGTAGACTTTATCTACGTTAACGCTAGGCGCAGGTAGCGTCCAACCCACATTGTTGGCAGCAATAGCGGCTGAATGATCTGCAGGCATTGCAAACAGGGTTTGTGCGACCTTTTGCCCAACATCTACCGGAGCACGCTCCGTCATGGCCATGGTCCAATTTGGGTACAGAGGAGTACTAACTGCGCAAACCGAATCAGCAGGTCTTCTTTCGTTGAGCACTCGCAAATTATGCAGCTCTATCTTGCCTTCGGCCGCCATGTTTTCCAGCGTACAAGCAGGAACAATTGCAACATCAATTTGGTCGTCGATCACATCGAGAATCAACTGATCGGTCGGTGGGCCAGTAAAGTGGATTGTTTCAAAGAACGATGAGTTGAAATACCCAAGTTTGTCGAGCTCATAACGTAGAGCAAGAAAACCACCAAACGCCTTTTCTGATACAGCAGCGATACTGGCTTCATTGATGTCTCTCAGTGTTTTAAAAGGCGATTCTTCACGCACAACAACGACTGATGCTATCGACTTGTTCGGCACATTGCTGTAAGCCGTTTTCTGCGTTGCTAGCCAGTTAATAGGGTACTCACGAGCAAGCTTAGTTGCCTGTCCTGGGCTCGTTAATATGAAATCCAACCAACCATGTAAAAAGGCTTCTTCTAGTTGGTCAAAATCGTAAGTATGTAAGTTGAATTCATAGTTAGGGTTTTGTTCTTCCAACCATGTCATTGTGGGTTGCCAAGATACTTTAGCGTGAGAATGCCCTCTCAAAGCCAGCACACCTACATCAAATGTTGTCCTATCAGACAGATGTTCTGCTTTGACTTGAGAAATACAGGTAAAACAAACAAATACAATAGAATAAAGGAATTTCTGAAAATAATTTTTAGTCACTTAATAAAGCACAACGACAGCGTATTGGTTTCGCATTTTAGCACCGTTCCCCTCTCTAACTTTGTTGCTTTAGATCAATCCCACATCATTATTGTGGGAAACCACAATACCACCTAACTATTGATTTCCTCAGAATGCCTTACCCACAAAGGGGTAGAACGCATTTCCGCTTATTTTAAGCCATGAACACCAAAAATGATTAAGAAACATTCATGCCTGTACTCCCCCTTCAAAAGCATTCTATCTGTCGAAACATCAAGGATTCGGCAGCAAAACTTTAAATTAAAATACGGAAGCAACTCATGAAAAAATCGACAATTGCGTTGGGTGTGTTGGCCGCTGTCGCAGCGGTTGGCTACTCAGCTTACAATACGATGTTCTCAGCTGAGGCTGTAATAGTGGATGCTGCTGCTCAAGAGCAGAAGTTCACACAATACGCTCACCCAGAACACTTCATTTCTGCACAACAACTGAAATCGCTGATGGATGGTGACAAAGACGTGGTTGTGATCGGTGCGCTAAACCCTATCAAACCAGATAGTCCTATTTCTGGTTCTTACACTATGTGGCGTAACGATTACTCAGCGACTGAAGACGCCTACGACTTCGGCGGTATGAGTAATAGCACAGAAGAAATGGAAACAATCCTAGGCAGCTTCGGCGCAACAACAGACAGCACAATCGTCGTCTACGCTGCGGGCTCACACCACGATGCTGCGCGTCTTTACTGGCAAATCCATAACCTTGGCCATCAAGATGTTCGTTACCTTGACGGGGGCTTGAACGCTTGGATGGGCGCTGGCTACCCATCAGGTTCTGCAAACCAAAGCGTTGCAGCGGTTGAATACAACGCACCTAACACACAACAAGAGAACAATGCCCTAGCAACGCTAGACATGGTTATCGCAGCGCAAAACAACCCTGATTGGGTGATCCTAGATACTCGCGGCAACGACGAGTTCAACGGTGAAGTTGCGGTTTCTGGCGCATACGGTCCGGGCACTATCCCAAGCAGTGTTCACATTAACTGGACCAAAGCGTTGAACGAAGACACAACGCTGAAATCAGCAGAAGAACTGCAAGCCCTTTACGGCGACATCATCAAAGGCAAGAAAGTTATCGCTTACTGCCAGTCTGGTGTTCGCTCTGCCCACACCACCATGATTCTTACTGAAGTACTAGGTGCAGAAGGCGTTTACAACTACGACGGCTCATGGATCGAGTACAGCCATGCTCACTACGAGCAGAAGAATCCTGAAGTGAACGTTATCAACGGCAAGAGCTAATCAACACGGAAACCGCAGTTAATGAACAATGTAATTTTTAGCCAAAAGCTATACGACACCGCGCAAATGATTGTCGATGGCTGTATGGGTGATGCCAATCCGGCATGTCAAACCGCATGTCCAATGCACACAGACGTAAAACAGTACGTTCGCATGGCTGGTGAAGGGAATTTCCAAGGCGCTTTGGATCTGATCCGCAGCAAATTGTTCCTTCCTCAAACTCTTGGTCGTATTTGTGCCCACCCTTGTGAAGCGTCTTGCCGTCGTAACACAGAGTTCGGTCAACCAATCAGCGTAGCGGGCATCAAACGCTTCGTCGCAGAAAAACTGGATAACCAAGATCACTGGGACCTTAACATTGCGCCCCTAACCAACAAGCACATCGCGATCGTGGGTGCAGGCCCTGCTGGTGCGCAAGCGGCTATTGAGCTTCGTCGTCAAGGCCACGAAGTAACGATTTACGAAAAGCTAGACGTTTACGGCGGCATGATGCGTGTGGGTATCCCTGAATACCGTCTACCACGCGATGTTATCGATTTCGAATACAGCTACCTAGCGATGCTGGGTATCAAAACTCAGTTTGGCGTTGAGATCGGCAAAGACATTAGCTTCGACACTCTACGTAGCGAACATGATGCTGTGATTCTGGCTCACGGTGCACACGTCGGTTCGATCATCCCTCTGCCGGGTCATGACAACGATGGCGTGTTCTCTGCGGTTGAATACCTAAAAGAGATTTCTGAAACTCGCCAATTTCCACGTGCAGGTAAACGCGTAATGGTTGTCGGCGGTGGTGACGTTGCAATGGACTGTGCACGCTCTTCATGGCGTATTGGTGCAAGCGACGTTTACCAATGTTCACTTGAGAGTATTGAAAACCTGCCAGCAAGCCAAGTCGAAATCGACGAGTCACTAGAAGAAGGCGTCGAGTTCAACGCAGGTTGGGGCCCAGTTGCTATCGAACACTTGAACGGCAAAGTAACCGGCATCACTATCAAGAAAGTCCTGTCTATCTTTGATGAGCAAGGCAACTTTGCACCTCAGTACAGCGAAGAAAGCAAAACCATCTCTGTAGACACCATCGTTTTTGCAACCGGTCAAATCGTGGCAGACATTACTGACGGTGCACTAGAGCAAACTCGCGGTGGTCGTTACGTGGTCGATAAACAAACACTAGCATCGAGCCTAGAAGACGTCTTCGTAGCCGGTGACGCGTGTGGCGGTAACATCGTGATTGAAGCGATGGCATTAGGTCGTAAAGCCGCAATGAGTGTTGAGCGTTTCCTAACGACTCGCCTACTAACTGAAGACCGCGACTTCGAGCAAGAATACAGCTACTCATCTCGCCTAGACGTACCACTACCAAAAGGTACGGTAGATACCCCTCGCCTACACGGTGAATTGCGTGATGCTGAAGAGCGTAAACAAGACTTTGCACAAGTGGATGTAGGCTTTACTGAAGAACAAATCAAACAAGAAGCATCTCGCTGTCTGCAATGTAGCTGCAAGCTATGTATGACCGAGTGCATCATGATGAACGACTTCAGTGACTGTCCAAAGACCATCTTCTCTGACTTCGTGCACAACAAGTCGATGGATCCATTGCTGGCTTACTCATGTAACGCCTGTGACCAGTGCACCATCGTGTGTCCGAAAGACTTCCCGATGAAGGAAATGTTCCTAGGCGCACGTACTGACTTTGTTAAGGCAAACAATGGTGAATCACCAATGCCGGGGCATAAAGCGATCAATATGCACCAGAAACTGGGCTTCTCAAAAATCTTCACTATGGCAAAACGAGCGGTATCGACAAAATGAGTAATAAAGTATTTATGCCAGGATGCAGTTTGCCATCCTACTCACCAGAAGGCGTAGCGGCCATTGCGAGCTACCTAAAAGAAGTATTCCCAGAAATGGGCGCAGTACAGAAATGCTGTGGCAAACCGACCGCGGCTATCGGCCAAACAGAGAAATTCAAAGAACGCTACGGCCAGCTTCAAGCAGACTTCGACAAGCTAGATGCACAAGAAGTCATCGTGGCGTGCCAAAGCTGCTACGGCATGATCAAGAAGTCTGGCGGCACACAAAAGCCGGTTTCATTATGGAAACTGCTTCCAGAAATCGGTTTGCCAGAAGCGCTACGCGGCAAAGCAAAAAACAGTGACGTGGTGTTTACCATTCATGATTCTTGTTCGACTCGCTACGAGAAAGAACTGCAAGACGGTATTCGTTGGATCTTAAACGAACTTGGTTACAAAACCTCTGAACCAGAACACACACGTGAAAACACGCGCTGTTGTGGTTTCGGCGGCATGGTTGTACCTGCAAACCCAGACGTGGCAACACGCGTAATCAAGCGCCGTGTTGAAGAGTTCGAGACAGACTACGTCGTGGTTTATTGCTCAGCTTGTCGTGCATCCATGATGGGGGTTGGTACGAAATCTTGGCACATTCTGGATCTAATGTTCGGCCCTGTGATCATGCAAGGCGATGAACCGCCAGTCAACGTACTCGCTAGCCCTGTGAAAGCTTGGTTCAACCGCTACAAATCAAAAGCGGGTCTGATCAAGTGTATGTCTGTATAGCTATCTCTTTTTAATTATTAGGTTTAAGTGAAGTTGAACTTATGAAATTCGTAAAAATCGCTCTTATTGTCGCTGTTGTAGCTATTGCTCTGTTCGCGGCTAAACAAACTGGCATTCTTGAAATCATCACAGACATCAAGAGCCTACAAGATTGGATCGCCAGCTTTGGTGTGTGGGGCTACGCCGTATTCGTAGCAGCATTCGTGTTTGCGTGTGTTTTCCTACTACCGGGCAGCGCGTTCACCATTGTGGCAGGTATCGTATTTGGCCCTATCAAAGGCGGTATCTTAGCGCTGTTTTCTGCAACGCTTGGCGCAGTAGCGGCATTCATCGTGGCGCGCTTCCTGCTTCGCAACACCATCATGAAAAAGTTTGGCGATAACCCAATCTTCAAGAAAATCGATGACGGTGTAGCAGCAAACGGTACAAGCTTCTTAATTCTGACTCGTCTTGTGCCTGTATTCCCTTTCAGCCTACAAAACTACGCTTACGGTCTAACCAGCCTAAACCTAGGCACTTACGCACTGGTTTCTCTACTGACAATGGCACCAGGCGCATTCATCTTCGCTTACATGGCGGGGGATATTGCGACAAACGGCGTGTCTGTGATGTTGCTAGTGAAGTTTGCGGTTGCGGGTCTTGTGCTGTTTGGTATGTCTCTGATTCCAAAATACATCGCGAAGAAAAAAGGCATCAACATGGAAGAATTAGCGAAGTAGTCCGGTCTATCCAACATTGATGCTAAAAGAGTGCAGCTATCGTGCTGCGCTCTACCCTTTACATCATTGATAGTAATTCCCTGAATCAATTAATAAATCCTATTGGGATTCACATTGATAATACCGCGAGATAGATTACTATCCTTGTGAAGGACAGAGGCTATTCGTGAACAAACTCAGCGAAGCTTCAAACAAGAACCAGAAGAAAAACACGGACTACGTATGAAAAAGCTACTCAGTACCATTGGCATTTTAGCCACCACTTTTGCAACTTCATCTTTTGCTGACTCATCGGCCGTTAGTAAATGGCAAAAAATCGAACAACAAGCTGACGGACAAACCGTCTATTTTCATGCTTGGGGTGGTAGCCAAGAGATCAACCGCTATATCCAATGGGCAGGCAAAGAGCTTAAATCTCGCTACAACGTGACGCTAAATCACGTGAAAGTCACTGATATTTCCGAAACCACCACTCGCCTAATCGCAGAAAAAGCCGCAGGCAAAAACAGCGGTGGCAGTGTTGATATGGTTTGGATCAATGGCGAAAACTTCAAATCAATGAAGGATAACCAATTGCTGTTTGGTCCTTTTGTTGAAGGCTTGCCAAGCTGGCAGTACGTTGACAAATCATTGCCAATTGATGTGGATTTTTCAGAGCCAACTGAAGGTCTGGAAGCACCTTGGGGTGTGGGGCAATTAGTGTTTATTCATGATGAGCAAACCCTGCATAACCCTCCTCGATCTTTTGCTGAAATGCTGAGTTACGCAAAAGCGTTTCCAAATCGCCTAACTTACCCTCGCCCACCAGAGTTTCATGGGACAAGCTTTATTAAAGCACTGTTGATTGAGTTGACCAACAACGATCCCGCTTTGCAAAAACCAGTCACTGGTGAAACATTTGAGCAAATCACTCAACCGCTATGGGCTTACCTAGATGAGTTCCATAAAGTTGCTTGGCGTGGCGGTAAGCAATTCCCAGGAGGGACGGCTGAAACGCTTCAATTACTGGATGATGGTCAGATTGATCTTGCGATTACCTTTAACCCAAACGCGGTTTTTTCTGCACAATCGAGCGGTAATCTTGCAGAAACCACCAAAGCGTATGCGATGGACGCAGGTGCACTCTCAAACATTCACTTCTTAGCGATTCCTTGGAACGCAAATGCCAGTGCCGGTGCGCAAGTTGCGATAAACTTTTTATTGAGCCCTGAAGCACAATCTCGCAAAGGTAACCTTAACATCTGGGGCGATCCTTCAGTGCTAAGCAGCCAATACCTAACAGGTTCGGCTAAAAATACTCAACAATTCAAATCTATCGCTGAGCCGCATCCGAGTTGGCAATCTGCCTTAGAAAAAGAATGGTTGAAACGCTACGGGAATTAATAAGAGCCCATGTTAAGAGCGCTATATTTAATCATTATCGCTGTTTGTATTTTACCTACCATTCCGGGACTACTCGGAGTGGTGGTTTCTGCGCTCGGTTATGTACCTCCTATCGGCTTGCACCACTTTTCTTTGGATGGCTTTAACGCTGTTTTTGATTGGGAGGGTGCTTGGACATCCATCGGGCTGACTTTCTACTCTGCCATTTTCAGTAGCTACTTGGCTTGCTTGATCACATTTGCGATTTTGCAAGCATCGTGGGGCAGCAAGTTTTGGCGAAAAATTGAAGTTAGCCTCTCACCACTTCTCGCTATGCCGCATGTCGCGTTTGCAATTGGCTTTGCGTTCTTATTTGCACCAACAGGTATGGGCGTTAGGGTTCTCAACCAACTGTTTGGTTACGATCCCAATGCACAAACGGTGAATGACTTAGCATTGCTGATTAAAGACCCGCATGCACTCGGTTTGGTCATCATGCTTGCGATTAAAGAAGTGCCGTTTTTATTGTTGATGAGTATTCCAATTCTTCAGCAATTGAAAGTCGATAAGATTGAAAAAGTCAGTCATTCGATGGGCTACAGTTCGGCGCAAGCGTGGTGGAAATGCGTATTCCCACAATGGATAGCAAAACTGCGCTTTCCAATGCTGGCGGTATTGGCTTACAGCTTGTCGGTTGTTGATGTTGCATTGATTATTGGCCCTACCAACCCACCGACGTTTGCAGTTTTGGTATGGCAGTGGTTTAACGATCCTGATTTATCACTTCTACCAAGAGCTGCCGCAGGCGCGGTCGTGTTGTTTGCTATCGCTAGCCTTTTGATTGGATTTGCACGCTTAATGGAATGGTGTATTACCAAAGGCTTCAAACGCTGGCAGTACTCTGGTCGAAACGGGTTTCGTTTACCCGGTAAAACCCTATTTTCACTGATCGCGCTACTCGCACTTCTAATGATTCCACTCATGGTGGTGTGGAGCTTTGCTCAACGCTGGCGCTTTCCAGATTTACTACCGAGCCGCTATAGCCTGCGTTTTTGGGAATACGAATGGCACAGTATTCTTGGTACGCTGGAGCAGAGCATGCTGATTGCCGTTATCAGCGCGACCGTCGCTCTAGCCCTTGCCTTGATCGCACATGAGTATCGCCTTCGTTATCGCTGGCAGGTGCCCGGTTACATCATCGCCATCCCAATGCTGATTCCTCAGCTATCCGTGCTATTCGGTATGCAAGTAGTGACGCTGTACTTAAACAGTAACGCGTATTTCTTTTGGGTATGCTGGGCGCACGTGTTCTTCGCGTTCCCATTTATTTACCTCTCGCTAGACGGTCCATGGCGCAGCTTCGATAACGGCTTAACTCGCGTCGCACTCAGCTTGGGTAAAACACCGATGCAAGCTTGGTTAAAAGTGAAACTGCCAATCCTCCTACCTGCGATTGCATTCGCATGGGCTGTCGGTATTAGCGTAAGTCTGGCGCAATACCTGCCGACATTGGTGCTAGGTGCTGGGCGCATTAGCACCATCACAACCGAAGCCGTTGCGCTATCCAGTGGTTTTGACCGACGTGTCACCGCGATTTACGCCATTTGGCAAGCACTCTTGCCGTTCTTGTTCTTCTCTTTTGCGATACTACTAAGCCGCTTACACGTGAAGTATCGCCGCTTGTCTATAAAAGGTTTACTACTGAATGAGTCTTTGTCTCGAAAACCTCGCCATCCGTAAAGCCAATGGCGACACGCTTTTTTCTGCGTTCAACATGACCGTAGAGAAAGGTGAAATTGTTACTCTGATGGGACCAAGTGGTTGTGGTAAATCCACTTTGTTGGATGCTATTGCTGGGCACCTATCCGCCGAGTTCAACTACTCTGGATCCATTACGCTTGATAACGAAAAGTTGGATGCCCTCCCTGCCCATAAGCGTCAGGTCGGTATTCTATTCCAAGACGATTTGCTCTTCCCCCACTTGACGGTGTGGGAGAACCTTGCCTTCGCGCTACCAAACTCAATCAAAGGTGAAGAACGTAAAGCTCACGCCATGCAAGCACTGAAGAACATTGCATTGACCAAACTTGCCGAATCCTTCCCAGATCAAATCTCCGGAGGACAACGTGCCCGTATTGCTTTGACTCGTATGCTGTTGGCAAAGCCGAAAGTTGCGCTACTCGATGAGCCCTACAGCAAGTTAGATAAAGATCTGCGCGTACAATTTCGCAATTGGGTGGTCGAGCAATTGCAGCAAGCGAACATCCCTACTTTGATGGTAACGCACGATGAAGACGACATTCCCAATGGCAGCCGCTGCCTGAACTGGCCGTGGGAGACAAATCATGCTTGATAGCCTGAGTATAAAGCTCATCCGCAAACCGCTCGCACTCAGTGCGACATACCTCGATAAATGTGGCATCACCGCAAATCAGACGACAGTATTTGGTTTTGTGCTTGGCTGTTTTGCTCTGCCGGCTTTGATCACCGAACAATACTTGTTGGCGTTGCTGTTTATTTTGCTGAATAGAATCTGTGATGGATTAGACGGTGCACTGGCGAGGATTCAAGGCATTACTGATGCGGGCGGTTTTCTCGATATCAGCTTAGATTTTCTGTTCTATTCCCTGATTCCTTTTGGTTTTGTGTTAGCAAACCCAGAACAAAATGCCATTGCAGGGGCATTTTTGATTTTTTCCTTTGTCGGAACGGGAAGCAGCTTTTTGGCTTTTGCCATCATGGCAGGGAAACAAGGCATCGATAATCCGGTGTATAAACACAAATCTCTCTACTACATGAGCGGCTTAACCGAAGGCACGGAAACCATCGGCTGTTTTGTGCTGTTTTGCCTGATGCCACAACACTTTTCGGTCATTGCATACATCTTCGGTGCGGCATGTTGGTTTACCACATTCACGCGAATTTACTCTGGGTTTCATACACTCAAAGGCCGTTAACACCGCTCAGAAATGTACGTATTCTTGAGAAAGAACATCACTAAGCGGCTGTTTATTAACGCATCAAAGCACATGCTAAATTGAGGTATATACTCTTTGGGTGGAGAAACCATTCGGAGGCTATATGAAAAAACACATCAAGTTAGGCATGTTGCTCACCATTACTTGTGCGATTGTGCTTGGCGGCTGTAGCTCACCTAACCCGTACGGAGATGCATACGGCTCGTCCGACACTCGCAAAGTTCAGCAGGTTTACTACGGCACGATAGAAAAAGTAGAACCCGTAACCATTGATGCCTCTACCCAATCCAACGCCATCGGTACAATAGCAGGGGCTGCCGTTGGTGGTATTTTGGGTTCGAAAATTGGGGGCGGTTCTGGCTCGGATATCGCAGCCATTGGTGGTGGTTTATTAGGTGGTTATGCAGGTAGTAAAGCCGCCGAAGCAACCGCGAAAAGAAATGGTGTGAGCCTGACCATTCGATTAGAGGATGGAAAGATCATATCTGTCGTTCAAGAAGTAAACCCAAACATGATTTTCCAGCCAGGCCAAGCCGTTCAAATCAACATGTCTGGTAATGACGCAAGGGTTGTACCTCGCTAATTTGAACACGATGACTCCGTTCCATTGGTCTGCTGTTTTGGCTCAAAGAGCTTAGTCCGCGCAAGCGTACGTTGCTTACTCATCGGCTTGCGCGATTCTATTTGTATCAAATTTGATCGTCGTCAATGGAACATCAATCTCCCACACCTTTCGATGTTCAAATGACATCAAATTGCTAGCATGAGCCCATTCCAGATAACTTTGGCCTTGTTATGACACCGACTGTTGACCACGTACTCCTTAATATCGCGCTAAACCTCAGCTCTAATCGCTCTCATGAGCAGCAATATCAAAACCTCATTGATGGGGTCGCGCAAGTATTCCCATGTGATGCGAGCTGCCTGTTTATCTTCGATGAGGATGGGTTTCTGACTCCTGTCGCGGTAAAAGGCTTATCTAGCTCGGTCTTAGGTCGTCGCTATTTCCCCAAAGCACATCCACGCTTAGATGCCATTATTCATAGCCGTGAACCGGTGCGTTTCGATGCCGATTGTTCACTACCTGATCCTTTTGACGGCACACTATTAACCGAAGACCAGTGCATTGATGTTCACGATTGCATGGGCTTTAGCTTGTATGTGGAAGGACAACTTGTTGGCGCACTAACTATGGATGCTCTAACGGTGGGTGCGTTTGATGACATTGACCCTGTCGCTATCGAAACCTTTGCAGCTTTGACCGCTGCGACATTGCGTAACATTGCTCAATTAAAAGCACTCAAAGCGCAAAACCAGAAGCAAAAAAGCGTCACTCAAACCCTTATCCAGCAAGCCCGTTCTCAACATGGTGAAATGGTGGGTTTAAGTCCGCAGATCAACCAGTTACGAAACAACATTGCGACCGTTGCTCAATCAGATTACGCGGTACTTATCACAGGAGAGACCGGAACTGGTAAAGAACTGGTCGCGCACTCGGTACACGCGCAATCTCATCGTAGCGATAAGCCGATGATTTACGTCAACTGTGCGGCCCTGCCTGAAGGTCTGGCTGAGAGTGAACTGTTTGGCCATGTCAAAGGCGCATTTACAGGTGCTAATAGCCACCGTGCCGGTAAGTTTGAACTGGCAGACGGTGGAACGATTTTCCTTGATGAAGTGGGCGAACTGCCTTTGATTTTGCAAGCAAAATTGCTGCGCGTAATTCAGCAAGGCGAGCTGCAACGTGTAGGTAGCGATCAGCATTTGATGGTCAATGTGCGCATCATCGCCGCGACCAATCGACAATTAGAAAAAGAGGTCGAATCTGGCACGTTTCGAGCAGACCTTTTCCACCGTTTGAACGTGTTCCCAATCCAAGTCCCCCCATTGCGTGCCCGTGACGGTGATATTCCCGTTTTAGCAGGATACCTGTTAGAAAAAGTACGCCAACAATTCAATGCACCCAATCTGCACGTTCACCCTAAAGTGTTGACTCAATTGGAATCTTTACCTTGGTACGGAAACGTGCGCGAGCTCGAACATACGTTAACTCGCGCGGCTTTGCACGCCATTCAACAAGGCGCAAGCACGATCATGCTTAACCATTTCGACACCTCATTGGCTCTCGATGATGTAAAAAACACATCACATTATTTACCCAAAGAAAGCCAACCAATGCGAGAGCTAATAGAAAGCTATCAACGTGATTTAATTGAACATGCTTTAAGCCAAACTGGTGGCGTTTGGGCAAAAGCAGCGGAGTTTTTGCAAATGGATCGCGGGAACTTATATCGAATGGGTAAAAAGCTCGGGATCAATAAATAAACAACCGCAAGAAGCTGATGTGATTAAGACATCATTCGCGTTGTCTTAATTACATCACCCGCCCTATCAAAAACACACAAAATCATTAAAAATCAACAACATAAAAATTGGCACACATTCTGCTCTCTAGTGGTCAACATCACGACTATTAAAACAATCACTGGAGAACCCAATATGTTCTGTATTCAATGTGAACAGACAATTCAAACCCCTGCTGTCAAAGGTTGTTCTTTTGCACAAGGCATGTGTGGCAAAACTTCTGAAGTATCAGACCTACAAGACGTGTTGGTTTACACACTGCAAGGGGTTTCTTTTTGGGCATCAAAAGCACTTGAATTCAACATCATTAACGATGAAATCAACCAATGGGCACCCAAGGCATTTTTCTCTACATTGACGAACGTTAACTTCGACCCTGAACGCATCCTAGAGTTAACTTCTCAAGCTGCAACGTACAAAGCATTGCTAAAAGAGCAAGTGATGTCTGCTGCGACTTTGTCAAACACCAACCTTACTGACATTCCTGCCGTTGCCAACTTCGAGCTACCAAACAGCGCAGAAGCGATCTTAGCTTTTGCTCCTCAAGTCGCGGTTAACCGTGGTAAAGACCAAGTACATGAAGATGTTATTGGCCTACGCCTACTTTGCCTATACGGACTTAAAGGTGCCGCAGCGTACATGGAGCACGCACGTGTTCTTGAGCAAACCAACAACGATATCTATGCCGAATACCATGAAATCATGGCGTGGTTGGGCACAGATCCTGAAGATCTTGGCGAACTACTTGATTGCTCAATGCGCATTGGCCTGATGAACTACAAAGTGATGGAAATGCTCGACCAAGGCGAAACAACGACCTTCGGCCATCCAGAACCAACAACGGTGAACGTCAAGCCAGTAAAAGGTAAATGTATTCTTGTTTCTGGCCATGATTTGCATGACCTAGAAAAAATCCTGCAACAGACCGAAGGCAAAGGCATTAACGTTTACACCAACGGTGAAATGCTGCCTGCACACGGCTACCCTGAGCTGAAGAAATACCCTCATCTCGTCGGTAACTACGGCAGCGCATGGCAAAACCAACAGAAAGAATTCGCAAACTTCCCTGGCGCAATCGTAATGACGTCAAACTGCTTATTGAATCCAAATGTGGGTCAATACGCAGACCGTCTATTCACCCGCAGTATTGTTGGCTGGCCTGGAGTGACTCACATCGAAGGCGATGACTTTAGCCAAGTGATTGAATGTGCTCTAGCGCAAGACGGTTTCCAACACGATGAAATCGAACACCACATCACGGTTGGTTTTGGTCGCAATGCACTGATGAACGCCGCCCCTGCGGTTATCGACCAAGTGAAGCAAGGCAACATCAAACACTTCTTCCTAGTCGGCGGTTGTGATGGTGATAAAGCGGAACGCAGCTACTACACCGATTTTACGGCTGAAGCGCCAGAAGACACGCTAATCCTGACCTTGGCGTGTGGTAAGTTCCGCTTCAACAAGAATACGTTCGGAGATATCAACGGCATCCCTCGCCTATTGGATGTGGGCCAATGTAACGATGCTTACTCTGCAATCCAGCTTGCACTTGCACTGGCGAAAGAGTTTGACTGTGACATCAATGAACTACCACTCACGCTTGTGCTTTCTTGGTTCGAGCAAAAAGCGATCGTTATCTTGCTAACGCTATTTGCATTGGGCGTGAAAGGCATTTACACAGGCCCTACTGCACCGGCATTCCTAACGCCAAACCTAATCGCCATCATCCAAGAGAAGTTCGATATGCGCAGTATTGGCAATGTTCAGGATGATCTAAAAGCCATCCTAGCAGCCTAATAAACCTGCTTGTTACGCGCCTCCTTACGTGGAGGCGCTATCTATTTCGAACTAAAAATAGCCACAGCCAAAGAGATTGTTATGTTTTTTGAATGGCAAGATAACCAACCCGTCACGCTCCGTTGCATCGATAAATACTTCGAAACACTCGACACCGTCAGCATCAAATTAGCCGAACTAACCGAATCTCTTCTGTTTCAGTTTAAGCCTGGCCAGTTTATTAACTTGGGCGTCGAAATTGATGGAAAAATGGAGTTTCGTGCCTATTCAATCAGCTCGATCAATGAAGACGATCACCTTCAACTCACCATCAAACGAGTATCTGGCGGTAAAGTATCGAACTACATCGTTGACTCGCTGCTGCTCGGTGATACCGTTCAAGCATTACCACCAGCGGGCGAATTTAACTGCATTGACCACCCACCCGTTTTACGTGATGGCGAAACAAGAGCCTTGCTTATCAGTGCAGGTTGCGGCGTCACGCCCGTATTTTCGATGGCAAAACACTGGCTGAGTGAGCAAGATGAAAACGACAACGATGTGGACATCGCATTTCTTCATATCGCACGCAGCCCAGAAGAGACGATTTACTACGATCAGCTAGAAACGTTCGACGCTGTGTATCCCAACTTCCATTTAAAGCTGTTGCTTAAAAACCGCGAAGGAACGTCACACCCACAAGGTCGTTTGAATGCCGACTGGCTTAAAGAGCTTGTTCCTGATTTCAAGCAACGCACCGTTTACCTGTGTGGTCCAAGCCAGTTTATGCAAGATGTTCACGGCTATTTGAATGACCTTGGTTTTGACATGACGAACTTCTACCAAGAGAGTTTTACGCCAGCGACTGGCGCAGAAACATCGGTCTCCGATGAAGTTGTTCGTGTTTCTGTTCCTGACTTTGCTCAAACCATCGAAGCGCAAAAAGGTCAGGTACTGGCCGATGTGCTTGAAGGCGCAGGTTTACCATTAATCGTCGCTTGTCGTAGCGGCATTTGTGGCTCGTGCAAATGCAAGGTTCGTCAAGGCAACGTCTCTTCCACCAGCCTAGAAACATTAACGCCAGACGAAATTGAACAAGGCTATGTGCTCGCCTGCTCATCAACCATCGAAGCGGATCTTGAAGTGCAGATTGGTTAGTTTTCCAAATACAAAAAAGCGCCGCGATACGTCTGTTTAGATGTTTCGCGGCGCTTTTTGTTTAATTTTTCTTCTATTGCGACAGAGAGTTTTTAGCTGAATAACAACACTTTCAATGCAGCTTCGCTGTCTACGTCCATAAACTCTGGTGGGTTATCCAGACGCTCACGGTATGTCAACTCTGGCGCTTCTTCTTTCATGCTTTCAATCAAGAAGTCGCTTGTCACAGATGGCGAGTTCACACATGCCATCACTTGACCGCCGTCTGCCAACAAATCCGGCAATCGACGTAGAATCTTTTTGTAATCTTTAGTCAGCGCAAAGCTGCCTTTCTGGAATGAAGGCGGATCGATGATGATCAAGTCATACTGACCAGATTTTTTAATCTTACCCCACGATTTAAAGATATCGTGCCCCATAAAGCTTACCTGGTTGATGTTATGACCATTTAGCTTGTGGTTCTCACGACCTTTAGACAGCGACGCTTTTGCCATGTCGACGTTAACCACTTTATCTGCGCCACCCGCAATGGCAGCGACAGAAAAGCCACAGGTGTAAGCAAACAAGTTGAGCACGTTTTTGTGCTTCGCATTTTCGCGAACCCAATCACGACCGTAGCGCATGTCCAAAAACAGACCGAAGTTTTGGTTGCGGCCAATATCCAATTGGTATTTCAAACCGCTTTCTTCAACGACAGGGCGAGCGTCTAATTCACCGACAAGCACTTCTGAAGGCGCACCATCGGCATAACGGTGCTGAAGAACCATAGTGCGACCTTGCTTGTCTGCCCACAGTTGTGATTGTGCCAACGCATTCAGGCCGCTTTTCAGCTCAGCGAGAAACGCGTCGTCGACTTCTTTAAACAAGTTGATAATCAACTGACCTTGTAACCAATCACAGGTGATTTGCTCTAGGCCCTCAAAACGACGGCCACGACCATGAAACAGTCGACGAATTTCATTCGGAGCTTGCGCGAGCTCGGTTTCTAGATGCTGAAAGAACAGCGGAAGTTGTGATGCTTGCATCGAGTTCTCTTATTAGTTTTCTTTGTGACGGTTATTTGATCGTAGGCCAGTTCAGCTCCCAAGGGGAAAGCCAAGTATCCAAGCCCTGAGAGACGATTTCACTGTGCCATTTGCTACCCAGCACTTTGTATTCTCGTGGATCGCAAACAAAGCGATATTGCTCATCTCGGTATTGGAAGCAAAGTGAAAATGCATGCAGGTAACCGCGATCAGCCTCATTGCCTGCATTGTAAATCGGGTCGCCAACAATACCTGAGCCAACCGATTTTAATGCCACGCGAATTTGATGCGTTTTACCAGTGTGTGGCTTACATAAAAATAGGCGCTCTCCGGGCTCTGCCGCAAGAGAGAAAAACTGGGTGACGGCTGGGTTGTTTTTGCTGTTGACCAGCTTCCATGATGAACGGCGCGAACGCTCCATATCACCAACGACCAAACCTTGTTTCTTTTTCGGCTTTTTAGAGCCAATCGCCAGATAGAACTTTTCCACTTGGCGGTCAGCAAAGGCTTGCGATAACGCACTGGCCGCTTTAGCGTTGCGTCCGAGGAGCAGAATACCCGATGTCATTTTATCCAAGCGATGGATAAGATAGAGCTGCTCATCACCACTCTGCTTAGCCACTTCTTGCAACAGCATTGTGTCGCCATCGTCTTTATGAACAGAGACGTTGGGATGCTTATTGATGATCAGAAAATCGGGATGGGTATGTAGAATATCGAACATAAAAAACTGGCTCCACGTTTGGAGCCAGAAGTATACCGATTCTGATTGATTAGGCGAGCTTAAACTTACCCACTAGTGTTTCCAACTCGTGTACCTTGCGGTTCAAACCTTCTACGCTTTGTGAGCTGTCATTCGCTAGTTGCAATGAGCGAACCGAAATGTCGCTGATCGACGTAATATCTGCGGCAATTTCTTTTGTCACCGCAGTTTGCTCTTCGGCTGCGGTCGCAATAGAGTTCACCATGCTTTGCACGTGCCCTGCACCAGCAACGATTTCTTCCAATGATTCCACCGCTCCCGAGCTTTGGCTAACACCAATTTCCACCAAACGGCAACCATCTTCGGTGTAAGTCACGGCTTCTTGCGTGCCAACTTGAATCGCTTGGATAATCTCGCCTACTTCTTGTGTTGCTTTCGTCGTACGCTCGGCAAGTGCACGGACTTCATCAGCCACAACCGCAAACCCGCGACCAAACTCACCCGCACGCGCAGCTTCAATTGCCGCGTTTAACGCAAGCAAGTTAGTTTGCTCTGCGATGTCTTCAATCACTTTAATCACTGCGCCAATTTTCTCGCCATGAGCACCAAGGTGATTCATCTGAACCGACATGTCCGCCATTTGCTTCGATACCTGTTGAATGCTCTCTACCATTTCAACAATGACGGTACGGCCTTGCTCGGCTGTGGCTTCTGATTTACGAGCTTCTTCAAACGTAGACGCACCTTGTTCCGCCACTTGTGAAATGGTCAAGCTCAGCTCTTCTGCTGCCGTTGCGATGAGGTTCGCTTTGTCGGCTTGGCTACTCGCACCAGAAACAATGTCTTGGCTAACAACAGACAGCTCACTCGTGACCGACTTAACTTCTTCAGACACGACTGAAATGGAGCCAATCAACCCCGTTAGAGATGCCTGCATTTTATTTAAAGAGGTCGCTAAGTTAGAAAGCTCATCACCCGATTCGTCTTTGATAGGAGAAGCTGTCAAATCGCCTTCCGCCACACGTTGTGCCAAAGTATCCAGTGCGGTCAAACGCCCTGTGATTGAATTAGACAACAAGTATGCAATGAACACTGTTGCGATCGCCGCAAGCGTACCTAGCGCGTAAATGGTGTTCTCGATATCGTTGAATGAATCGGTCAATTGGAGAAGCGCATCATGTGTGCTTTGGCGGCCTTCTGCCGTCGCCGTATTGAGCATGTCTTCAATTGGGGCTAGATTCACCTCGTACAACTGACGGACTTGCTCAACGTTTTCTTCTAAACTGCGATGCCCAATATTCGGCTGAATTTGGCTCTCAAAGCTCGACGTAAAATTCGCCATAAGCTGCTCAATTTTTTCGATATTGCGATAATCTTCTCCACCAGCGGTTTCAAGACGTTTTACATCAGCCAACGCAGAGGCAAACTCTTTCTTGTTCGATTGATATTCACGTTGTGCACCACTGGTATTGATGATCATACCGACAGCATCTCGATAAATATCCCCAGCTTCATCGATCAAAGCCATGTATCCGATGGTCTCTGGGACGTCGTCTGTTCTGACTTCTTGTGCCACTTTATGTGAATTAATCACTTCAAACGTAATAATCGCGATCATCACCAACATGGTTGCCAAAATGGCACCAAAGCTCGCATATAACTTTTTACGAACTGACATTTTCACTGACAAGGTTCCTTATAAATTATGTTCTGTGCAGACATTGCTGTATCAATCTGCACATGAATTATTTCGGGACGATAGACACCCCTTTGCAGTGGTTGCGCATTTTATGTGACAAACATCACATTGCAATTAAAGTTTTATAAAAAGACACAATTAATCTAAAAATGTCAGTCTTATCCTACAGACACAAAAAAAGCGGGAGCCTTACTAAGCCCCCGCTTTTCTTTATCTTTTTAAGCTGTTTACAGTTTCTTCGAAAGTAATCCTGCAAAACCAATAATCGCGATACCTAAAACCATGATTTCGCCTTTGCCGCTATCGAAGCCAGACTTAATGCCCATGAAGGCAACAATAGCAATCGCTACCGGAATGACGTATTTAACGAGGTTGTACCATAAGCCAAATAGTGGGAATGATACTTCGCCATCATTCGTGATTTCTTTTTCAAGCTCTGCACGATTTAAGCGCCAGCCAGCAAAGATACATACCAACATACCCCCAACCGCTAGGAAGATTTTATCTGTCAGTAGGTCGAAGATATCGAATGCACCGGTACCAAATAGCGTTGGTCCCATACCGCCTAGCGAAAGCGATGCAAAGACACAAAGTGATGCCATCACGACACTTGCTGAAACTACTGCGTTAGAACGTTTCATGCCTTTCTCATCGATAAGGTAAGAAACCACTACTTCTAACAATGAAACCGAAGAGGTAAGCGCCGCTACCGTTAATCCGATGAAGAACAGAAGCGCAAGTAGCAAACCAATCACACCGCCCATTTCCGCGAATAATTGAGGGACAACGACGAACACCAGACCTGGGCCTGCAGCTGGCTCCATGCCGAAAGCAAACATTGCAGGGAACATCGCGACACCAGCAAGGATCGCTACGCCGGTATCCATTGCCGTAACCATACCTGTTGTTTGAACGAGGTTTTCTTTCTTCTTCAAGTAAGAGCCATAAGTCATCATACAGCCCATACCAAGACTCAATGAGAAGAACGCCTGACCTAATGCTGCAAGTACCACGTTACTGTCTACTTTTGAGAAGTCTGGCATGAACAAGAATTCAAGGCCTGCCATCGCACCTGGAAGCATCAAACCTTTCACCGATACGATGATCAAGATGACAAACAGCAGCGGCATAAGAACTTTACCCGCTTTTTCGATACCGCCAGAAATACCTTTCATTACGATCAGTACGTTAAGGAAAAGGTACACCCCCATCCAGAACAGCGGTTGTAGCGGATCAGAAATGAAACCACCAAAGCTGTCACCGATTGCCTCCGGCGTGCTTAGTAGACCACCACCGACTTTAAAAATGTACGCTAACGCCCAACCACCTACGACTGGGTAAAAACCCATGATAAGTAACCCACTAAATACACCAATTACGCCAGTGAACGTCCAGCGTCGGTCAGTGGATTTAAATGCGCCTACTGCTGATAGACCTGTCTTACGACCAATAGCGAACTCAGTAAGCATGACGCTAAAGCCGATAAAAATAACAAAGAAAAGGTAGATCGCAACGAACGCACCGCCGCCACTCTCACCTGCTGTGTACGGGAACTTCCAGATGTTACCCAAACCAACAGCGGAACCCGCTGCTGCCATTACGAAGCCTAATTTAGACCCCCACGTATCACGTGGTGCTGCTGTATTAGTTGTAGCCACGCTTATTCTCCAAAGATTTGTTGTGTTGTGTATGCATAGAGATAGGCGTCTAAAATGTTTGTGTAAATATTTATATACACTTATAAGAAGTTTGTTCGACGCTCTATGTATAGCAAGTAAAGCAGTTCCCTATTAGAATTGGAACCCCAAAAAGTACATTTATCGCACAAGTGTAGTATTACGCACGTTAAATGCTGCTTTTTTGTTCAAAAGTTAAAGAATAGCCTTATTTTTCACATTAAAATAACAGAATCACCTGTTATGAAATTTGTTCCTCATGTAGGGTCAATCCCACTTCTCATTGGGAAATCTGTTCCCCCAACCCACTTTTATGCTTAATATCCTAGATGGGCATATTACTTTGAGCGTATATGGACAAGTTCTATCATTTTCTTACTCTTACTGGCATTGGACTGTATTGGTTCTTAGTTGCTGGTGTTACTTTACGCGTTGTTTTGAAGCGTCGTGCGGTGAGCGTGTCTTTAGCTTGGCTAATGATCATCTATATCCTTCCCGTGCTTGGCGTCGCGTGCTATTTCCTATTTGGTGAGCTGAACTTAGGCAGAAAACGAGCTGAACGAGCAAAAGAGATGTTTACCCCTTTTGCCAAGTGGTTTAGTCAACTCAACGATTGCCACGCGCACATGCCTGAAACCATGGGTCGCCATATCTACCGCATCGATGAACTGTGTAACAACCGTCTTGGGCTACCTGCTTTGAGCGGGAATACTCTGTCGTTGCAACAATCTCCTGATGAAATTCTGCACTCCATCATCGAAGACATCGAGAATGCCAAAACGAGCATTCGAATGGTGTTCTACATTTGGCACCCAGGCGGCTTGGCCGATTCGGTAGCATCCGCTCTTATCCAAGCATCTAAACGTGGTGTGGATGTGAAGCTGCTATTGGACTCTGCGGGTAGCCCACGCTTCTTCAGAAGTCCTTGGTACAAAATGATGAAAGATTCGGGTATCGAGGTTATTCAGGCGCTCGAAGTGAAGATGTGGCGTATGTTCTTACGTCGTCTTGATCTTCGCCAGCACCGTAAAATCATCGTCATTGATGATGAAATCGCCTATACAGGGTCAATGAACCTTGTCGATCCTGCATACTTTAAACAGAGCAGCGGCGTTGGGCGTTGGATCGATATCATGGTGCGAGTTACAGGGCCAACCGTAAACGTGCTGAGTGCGATTCACTGCTGGGACTGGGAAGTAGAAACGGGCGAACGTTATTTGCCGAAGTTGCCGGAGTGCAAAATTGACAACAGCAAATACCAACATCCGATTCAGGTGGTTCCATCTGGCCCCGGCATGCCAGAGTATTTGATTTATCAAGTGCTTACTTTGGCAATTAACCAAGCCAATCGTTCGGTACGAATCACAACACCGTATTTTGTACCTAATACAGACTTGCTTGAGACGTTAAAAATGACGGCGCAGCGCGGTATTGATGTTGAGCTGATCATACCGCACAAAAATGACTCACTTATGGTTCAGTGGGCATCGCGCGCTTTCTACAGCGAACTTTTGGCCGCTGGCGTGAAAATTTACGAGTTCTATGGTGGCTTGCTGCACACCAAATCGGTCGTTATCGACGACCAGTTTTGTTTGGTTGGTACGGTGAATATGGACATGCGTAGCCTGTGGCTGAACTTTGAAGTCACTCTGGCTGTCGACGATGAAGAGTTCACCAAGCAATTGTCATGGTTGCAAGATGGCTATATCAAGCAATCTCATCCTGTCGTTTTGGACGAGTGGGAAAAACGTAGCCTTTATTCTCGTTTCCTTGAGCGTGTGTTCTACCTCTTCAACCCATTGCTCTAAATCAGCAACCATTTCAGTTCAAACCTCCAGTAATGAAAGTCCATGCTGGAGGTTTATTTTATCTGCGTCTTATTTTTCGCATCGACTATTCTGTGCGTTCCCCAATACATCTCATGTAATCATCGCTACCACACGGCGCTCTAAACGTTCAATCCAAACGGTTATTGGTCGATATGTGACTTTTCCCTTGCAAACCCTATGTCGTCCATGTTTTAAATAATCCAAATTGTAATATTTAAGACAGGGAATATTTATGTCAGAGGGCAAAAAGACCAAACTCATTACCGCAGGCCGCGATAAGAAGTGGACCAACGGCGTGGTAAACCCACCAGTACAACGCGCTTCTACTGTCGTTTTTAATACTGTTGCAGAGAAAAACCAAGCCGCAATAAACCGCGCAAACAAAACGCTGTTTTACGGACGTCGTGGCACTAACACTCACTTTGCTTTTCAAGACGCAATGGTCGAGATCGAAGGCGGCGCGGGTTGTGCTCTTTACCCTTGTGGAACGGCAGCCATTTCTAACGCGATCCTTTCTTTCGTCGAAGCTGGCGACCATATTTTGATGGTTGATACGTGTTACGAACCAACACGTGATTTCTGCAACGTGATAATGAAAAAGATGGGCGTAGAAACCACTTACTACGATCCGATGATCGGCGAAAACATTCGTGATTTGATTCAACCAAACACCAAAATACTGTTTCTTGAATCGCCGGGGTCAATCACGATGGAAGTTCAAGACGTTCCAACCATGGCACGCATCGCTCACGAGCACGATATCATTGTGATGCTCGATAACACGTGGGGCGCAGGCGTGAACTTCTCACCTTTCGAGCATGGCGTGGACATTTCTATTCAAGCGGCGACAAAGTACATCGTTGGACACTCTGACGTCATGCTCGGCACCGCAGTGGCGTCTGAGAAATACTGGGATCAGCTTCGCGAACAAAGCTACCTGATGGGTCAATGCGTTTCTCCTGATGACGCTTACCTTGGCCTACGAGGTATTCGCACTTTGGATGTTCGCTTACGCCAGCATGCTGAAAACAGTTTGAAAGTCGCACAGTGGTTGGCAAACCGCCCTGAAGTGGATCATGTTCGTCACCCTGCCCTAGATACTTGCCCTGGTCATGAGTTCTTTGAGCGTGACTTTACTGGCGGCAATGGCTTGTTCTCATTTGTGCTGAAAACCTCGTATCCAAAAGCGACCACAGCTTTGCTTGATGGCATGAAACACTTCAGCATGGGTTACTCTTGGGGTGGTTATGAGAGTTTGATTTTGGCTAACGAACCTCGCAGCTTTAACAGCTTACGCACGGTCGCCAATCCGAACTTTGAAGGCACTCTGATTCGTATTCATGTAGGCTTGGAAGATATTGAAGACTTAATCGCCGATTTAGAAGCCGGATTTGCTCGATACAACGCCCTAGTGCTTGAAAAAGAAGTCTCTCTGAAATAACTCATGTTATCGCCCTGCTCAGCAGGGCTTTTTTATAAGTCAATGAAATAACTGGGATATCTACCGCCTCCCATCTTACTCTCCTTCAATGTTCATCATTTGTGTTGTTTTTCATTTGAGCAATCACAGAATAAAAATATGTGCTTCATGAAGACTTCCCATCTTCTCAATTTGTCTCCTACCTTTTATCACTCATAAGAGGTCATACCACAAGGAGATAACTTTGAAACTCAAACTCATAGCAGTGTTGCTTTTTACTCTAATTACCCTGCCGATTGCTTCAGCCAACACCGCCACTGGCTATACGCAAACCAAATACCCCATTGTGTTGGTTCATGGTTTATTCGGCTTTGACTCGCTGGCTGGCGTGGATTATTTCTTTGGTATCCCTCACTCATTAACCAAAGATGGCGCTACAGTTTATGTGGCACAAGTTTCTGCGACAAACAGTAGCGAAGCCCGCGGTGAGCAGCTTCTTTCTCAAGTCGAAACCTTACTCGCCGCCACAGGTGCTAGCAAAGTGAACCTCATCGGTCACAGCCATGGTGGCCCAACAGCGCGTTATGTAGCCTCTGTACGCCCTGATTTAGTGGCTTCTGTCACCAGTATCGGCGGAGTCAACAAAGGCTCAAAAGTCGCAGACTTAGTACGTGGCACTGTTCCAGAAGGATCGGGGACAGAACAGTTGGCCGTTAAACTCGCGCAGGGATTAACCACTCTGATCAATCTGCTTTCGGGTGGTTCAGATCTTGATCAAGATCCACTGGCTTCGTTAGCCGCATTAACGACGGAAGGCTCGTTAGCTTTTAACCAACACTACCCTGAAGGCATTCCAACCAGCGAATGTGGCGACGGTGATTTGCTGGCTCCCAACGGCGTGTATTACTACTCATGGACCGGATCATCCACTTTTTCCAACGTTTTCGATCCGACAGACGCAGCCATAATGGTACTCGGCTTGGCATTCGATGGGCCAAACGATGGGCTCGTTGGCGCATGCAGCACTCATTTAGGAAAAGTTATTCGTGATGATTACAAAATGAATCACTTGGACGAAATTAACGGTTTACTCGGTATCCACCATCTTTTTGAAACCGACCCCGTCACGCTGTATCGCCAGCATGCGAATCGTTTGAAACTGCAAGGTCTGTAACAGGAATTCCCCATGAAGAAAGTCGCTCTTATCGTTGTGCCCATTCTTTTGCTTCTCGGTGTGGGAGCGGCTTCCCTCTACGTATCGGACTCACCACAATCCAAGATGGCTCAATCGCAACATGACACTACTATCGACCTCTCCTCTCAGAAAGACTTTTTTGAGTTCTCATTGAGCAGCTTGGGAGAACATAGCCTTGAAGAAATCCAAGAAAATATTGAAGAAAGTATCTCGCAGCAAAACTCACTAGGCATTGATGTTGAGTTGTTTCAAACCTATCTCGCGTACAAACGGGCGCTTTCTAAATTAGAACCACTTGAAGATACGACGTTGTCATTAAGCCAACTGCAACGGCTGAATGAAGCCATTCTAAATTTGCAACTTGAATACTTTAACGATCAACAAATTTCCCAACTATTTGATGAAGAAAATCGACTACGCCAACTCGCAATAGAGAAACTGGTGATTAAAACGTACGAGCAAGACTCTGATTCTCAGCAACTACTACTCAACCAAGCGTTATCTGAACAACCTGAGTACATCCAGCAAAGTGAACGCAACAATGCCTTAACGAGGCAACTCGACCAAACAGCATTACTCAGTTCACAGGATAAGTATCTTGCTCGCGTCGAGTTGGTAGGAGAAGAAGGCGCGCAAAGGCTGCAAAAATTGGATGAACAACGAGCGACGTTTGAAACAGAGCTAACAAATTACCTAGAAAAACGTGCGGATATTCTTGATGATGAAATTTTGGACAGCGAAGAGAAGCAGTTAGAAATTGCCAACTTAAGGAAGCAAAGCTTCGAGACAACTCAATGGCGCCGTATCGAAGCCTTGGAACGTATTCATGACAGCCAGAACTAGCTGTATAAACTGAACAATTATATAAACGAAACGTTACTGGTTTTGTTTTTTAGGGCATCCAACGATGTGGTCATCCACCATGCCAACGGCTTGCATAAAGGCATAACAGATGGTTTCACCGACAAACTTAAAGCCTTTCTTTTTGAGAAACTTGCTCATGGCTTTGGACTGTTCTGTCGAAGCAGGTACGTCACTCATTTCATGCCACTGATTTACCACAGGCTTGCCATCGACAAACTGCCACAACGCCGCTGATAAGCTGCCATATTCAGCAATAAGTGCTTTGGCTGCTTTAGCGTTGCTAAATACCGAATTGATTTTGCCGCGATGCTTCACTACATCGAAGTTTTCGACGATGAACTCGGCGCGCTCTTCGTTTCTCTGTTCCAACGCGTCCAAATCATAGTTTTCAAACGCTTCTCGGTATCCTTCACGTTTTTTCAGAATCGTAATCCAACTCAATCCCGCTTGCGCACCTTCCAACGTAATAAATTCGAACAACACTTTGTCGTCATAAACCGGAACGCCCCACTCTGCATCGTGATATTCGCGCTCTAGAGGGTGGTTCATCGCCCACGCGCACGTTTTGTGTTCTGTCATTTTTCGTCCTTATAAAAAGCGCCTCTAACTCACCAGCTAGAGGCGCTGAACTTTACATCGTTACTTTACATTAAGCCTATTTCGGCACCGACACTTTATGGAACAGACGATACAACACTGGCACGACAATAAGTGTCAGGATGGTGGCAAAACCTAAACCAAACATAATCGTTACCGCCATCGGTTTAAAGAAGATATCAGGTAGAAGAGGAATCATACCCAAAATGGTTGTAATTGCTGCCATACACACTGGGCGAACACGACTGACTGCCGCATCAACCACTGCGTCATACGCCTCTTTCCCCGACTTCATCTCAATTTCAATTTGGTCGAGCAGAACAATGCCATTTTTGAGTACCATGCCGGATAAGCTCAAAAAGCCCAGCAACGCCATAAAACCAAAAGGCGTATTGAGTGCCAACAAGCCGGTGGTGACACCAATCAATGCCAGTGGTACGGTGAGCCAAACAATCAGCGGTTCTTTAATCGAGTTGAATAGGAACACGGTGATCAAGAACATGAACAAGTAGCCCATCGGCATCGTTGTGAACAGAGACTCTTGAGCATCACCTGAAGACTCGTACTCACCACCCCATTCTAGAGAATAGCCAGGTGGCATTTGAATCGCTTCGATTTGCGGTTGTAGGCGTTTTTGCAACGTCGATGCGGTTTCTTCACCGAGAATATCAGGGTCCGCCATCACAGTAAGCATACGCTTACGGTTCTTACGCACGATGATAGGGTCTTCCCAACGCATGTCGTAACCCATTGTGACTTGCTGGAGTGGGATAAACTCACTCTGCGCAGGGCTCCAAATTTTCATGCCTTCGATGTTACGAATATCGATACGCTCGTCTTCTGGTAAACGCGCCACAATCGGCATCAACGTAGTACCGTCACGGTAAAGACCTATCGTCATTCCCGAGAACGACATCGACAAGAAATCATCCACATCAGATTTAGTGATACCGTAACGACGCGCTTGGCTTTCGTTGAACTGAGGCTCAAGCACTTGAGTACGCTCACGCCAATCGTGGCGAATATTGGTCGCGCCCGGATCGGCGTACATGATATCCATTACTTGCGCCGCAATCGTGCGAAGCACCGTTGGATCAGAGCCGATAATACGCGCTTCAATTTTCGCGCCGCCACCAGGGCCCAATTCAATCTGTTTGAGCTTGTAATTGATCTCTGGATAGTTGGCTTTTAGGTGATCCCTAAACCGTGCCATTAACGGCGCAAGCGCTTCGTAGTTATCAACTCGCGTAGTGATTTCACCATAAGCGGCATAGCTTTTTTCCGGAGCATACGTCAGCATAAAGCGTTGCAGACCTTTACCCGCAGTTGTTGTGATGTGATCAACGTGCTCTTGCTCAGCAAGCCAAGATTCCAGTTCTTTTAGCTTATCGTTAGTCGCACGAATATCTGTACCTTCCGGTAGCCACACATCCAATTGGAAAATTGGCGTGGTTGAAGATGGGAAAAACGATTGTTTTACCAAGGTAAACCCATAAACACTTGCACCAAGCCCAACAATCAACACCACGACCGTTAACCACGCGCGACGCATACAGAACTCTAAAAACTTTTTATATGCCACAAAAATAATGCCGTTATATGGGTCGTTTTCCTCACCTTCACCTTGCTTGATTTTCTGTCCCTTAAAGAAAATATCGGCAAAGAACGGCGTTAGAGAAATAGCGGTAAACCAACTCAGCATGAGGGAAATCAGCAGCACCGTAAACAAGGTGCCACAATACTCACCCGTGGAGTCCTCAGATAAACCAATTGGCGCAAATGCCGTTACCGCAATTACAGTTGCACCCAATAGCGGCCATTTGGTTTGAGTGACGATATCCGTCGCGGCTTGTAATCGCGTTCGCCCTTTTTGAGTGCCGATTAATATCCCTTCCACCACCACGATGGCATTATCCACCAACATACCGAGTGCGATAACCAACGCACCCAGAGAGATGCGCTGCAAGTCAATCGCGAGATATTTCATGAAGATGAACGTACCTAAAACCGTGAGTAGCAAGATCAGGCCTATCAATAGACCCGAGCGCAGCCCCATAAAGAACAGCAATACAATAATTACGATGCCAACCGCCTGCGCCAAACTGATCACAAAGCCGCTGACCGATTTATCTACCTCTTTCGGTTGGCTGTAAATCTCTGAGATTTCGACACCAACCGGTTGTTGATACTTCAACTCGGCAAGGCGACGATCAAAGGCCTTACCGACTTCAACCACGTTGACACCTTGAGCAAATGACACGCCAACGTTCAGCGCTAAGCTGCCATTAAAGTTGATGATGTTACTCGGCACTTCAACATAGCCACGTTTAATCTCCGCTACGTCTTTGAGGAAAATAAGCCCTTGCGCGCCAGATTCGGTGATCAACAGATCCCCTAACTCATCAACGCTTTGGAACTCACCCGTAGGCTGAATTCGAATGTACTCATCACCAATACGAATAGCGCCAGCATCGGACACAATATTTTGCGTGGACAGCAAGTTAAAAACCGTATTTGGCGACAAACCAATACTGCTGAGCTTCTTCATCGAAACTTCAATAAAGACTTGCTCTTGCTGCTGACCAGAGACAGAAACCTTGCTGACGCCATCGACCAGTTCAAGCTCACGGCGTAAGTAGTCGACATAATCAAGCAACTCTTTATAGCTGTAGCCATCCCCTGTCACTGCCAACAAGATGCCGTACACATCACCGAAGTCATCAATAACCTGAGGCTCATTAACACCTGGAGGTAAGGTGACTTTTAAGTCGTTCACTTTTCGACGCAATTCATCCCAAATTTGTGGTAAATCATCGGGACCATAGTTGTTTTTCATCGTCACGGTGATCTGAGATAAACCACGGTTGGAAATGGAGTTCACTTCGTCAACGTAAGTCAGTTGCTGGATGGCTTTTTCCAGCGGGTACGTCACTTCTTCTTCCACTTGTTGCGGCGTCGCACCTGGGTATGACGTCACTACCATCGCATCTTTGATGGTAAAGGCCGGATCTTCTAAACGTCCCAACCCGAAGAAGGCAGCAATACCACCAATCAAGAAGATCAAAGACACCATCCAACTAATCACGCGATTTCGAATGAAATAAGCCGCAATGCCCGTTACGTCATCATCACTTTGAGGCACTTTATTTTGCTCGCTCATAAACCAGCCTCCTGCTTAACCACTTCCACTTTCATTCCATCTCTGAGTCGCGAAACGCCAGCAACCACCACTTTGTCGTTAAGCGCTAATCCATCAAGCACTTGAATCGACGTTTTAGAGGCTTTGCCGGTTCGGATTTGTTTTCTTGAAATGGTACTGTCGTCATTCAGTACCCAAACAAACTTGTTCTCACGTCCAAGCTCGTCACCATCGGCATTGAAAATCGCCTCAATCGGCACATTGATCCCAACGTTCAGCTCTAAACCCACTTTTTCATCTTTCGAGGTCACTTCAACGGCCATACCATCAAGGATGTATTCCTCTTTTGGCATCGGTAAAGAAAGCGTCACGGTAAATGTTCCCGTGGTTGGGTCAGGCTCAGTAGTGAACTCTTTAACCGTCGCCTTGTACTCGTTGCCACTAGGAACACGAACCACCGCATTAATTGCCGTTAATCTTTCTTCTGTAGGAGGCTGTTTGACGTACAAGCGATCTGGCAATTGGATCAAAACTTCTACGCGATCCAGACTGTGGATATTGACGATATGTTGCCCAACTTGAACATTCTCAAATTGATCAATATTGACCCGAGAAATGATGCCATCAACCGGCGCTTTTAATGTGGTGAACGATAAACGCAACTTAGCGAGTTCCAATTCCGCCAAAGCGATTTGGCGCTGCGCAGCAATTTCATCAAACTGCGACTTCGCCAACAAACCTTTATCCACCAAAGGCCGAGAGCGGCGATATTGACTGTCGACCACAGAAAACCTCGCCGCGGCATTATCGACATCTAGTTGATAATCCGTTGGGTCTAGGGTGGCGATAACAGCGCCTTTTTGCACTTTATCCCCTTCTCGCACCATGACGCGACTCACTTCACCCGCCACACGGAAACTCAAATGAGAGCGGTCCGCAGCGTTCGCAACAGCAGGAAAATACAGATTGTCATCAACTCGATTGCCTTCTAGCGAAACCACTCTTACTTTGGGGGTTTCGACGGTTCTTTCTGGCCCTTTTTCACCACAACCAGCCAAAGTAAGCGCTGCGAAAATCGCGGTTAAGGTTATGATTCCTTTCATACTACAACCCTCGCTCCTTCACCCAAGCCCGGACTTTGATTCCCGGCTCAATGACGTTAATGCCTGAGATAATGATTTGATCGCCATCCGCTAACCCTTGCAAGATCTGTCCATTGTCATTCATCGTAATGTCGGCTTTCGCAACCACGCCTTGGTCATCAACGCGCCAAACGTAAGTTTTTCCATTTTCTTCAAAGAGCGCAGAATCTGGAATTTTGGTCGCTCCGGAGTTTTGTGACACGAGATACGCATTGCCTGACATACCTGGAAGAATGCCTAGCTCTGGCGGTCTTTCCATCACCATCGTCACTTTATAGCTACCCGTTTTTGGGTCGGCTTCGGTGTCAATTTCTTGGAAAGTCAGATCGAAAGAGCGTTCGGGAAACGCATCGAATATCATTTTTGCTGAAACATTCACGCCTTGCGTATAACGGTTGAGCAAATAGTCAGGCAGTTGAAAAATCACCTTCATTACCTGATTGGTTTGAATGTTCATTACCCCTTCTTTGGCGGCAACGTATTCATGATTTTCGGCAGGAAGATAAGAAATTGTGCCATCGTAAGGAGCAACGAGTTGGGTGTAGCGCAAGTTCGCTTTGGCTTGATCCCATTGCGCTTTAGCGGAGTTATGATTAGCTTTCGCTTCATCAAAATCTTGTTCAGAGACCACTTGGTCTTTCCGCAGCTTTTTATAGCGCTTGTACTGAACATCAGCTAACGCAAAATTCGCTCTTGCTTGCTTTTCCAATAAGGAATATTCATCTGGGTTAAGAACTGCTAGCACATCGCCTTTTTTAACAACTTGCCCTTCATTAACTTCGATAGATTGAAGCAACCCTGGGACACGAAATGCGAGTACAGCTCTGTCACCGGCTTCTGTGGTGGCGGGGAAATGGCGTTCAAATTGTGCGTTGCCAACAGAAACAGTAAAAAGTTTTGCGGGGCGAGATTCTGGCTCAGGAACTGGTGGAAGCTCTTTACCACAACCCGACAATGCAGCCGTGACGGCTATCGGAATGAGCAGTTTTCTCATCACATTCATCCATAAAAAGTAAGTGATTACATTTAAAGTAGATGAATTATGAATTAACTTCCAGAGCACAAAAGATTAATTATGCTTAAAAATTAGTAATTTGTGATAAAAAAGCAGGCTTGTCGCCTGCTTTATTTAAATCATTGATAGATGCATCAAGTTTAGAGTTTGCTGAACTCTCGGTTCACCCTAAATGTATCGGACGTCACATACGCTTCCATGTTACGGATTTTGCCATCAAGACGGTCAAAATCTCTTTCCAAAACACTGAGTAATTGATCCGGACTTTGTCCTTTCTGCCAAGGCTTACTTTTAAGCGTATGCTCTTGCAGCTCTCTTATGTTTTCAGAATATCTCACGGGTTGCTTTTCGAGCATAAATGCCATCGCGATATACGCTAACACCACTAAGAATGTACCACCTAATAGGGCAGCAGAAATCACTACAATACGAATCAACCAAACTTCTGCACCAAAGTAGTTGGCAAATCCGGCACAAACACCGGAGATTTTGCCATTTACTGGATCACGATACAGTTCTCGATTATTCATACTTACGTCTCCATGTTGGTGACTCAGCATCTAAGATGCGCTCCAGTGTATCAACTCGAGACTGCATCGCTTCCGCTTTTTCAGACAGTACCTGAAGGCGCTCTAAGTCTTGGCTCGACAGTGCACTATCCGTTTTGCGTTTGCTGCGATAGTGTAAGAAGAGCCATAGTGGAGCGACAAAGATTAAAAAGACAATCACTGGTCCTACTAATAAAAATGCCGACATAAATGGCTCCTCTCTTATTTATCTTGCGATGACATCTGTTCTTTCAGTTTTGCCAACTCTTTTTCAATTTCGTCTTGAGCCTGAAGCTCGGCAAACTCTTGCTCTAGCGATTTTGCATTCCCAGTTTGAGCGTACAAATCGGCTTCCGCTTCCATTTCGTCAATTTTACGAGAATATTGATCGAACTTCGCCATTGCTTCATTTGTGCGGCTAGTATGCAGATGCTTTTGAACATCGCGACGGTTAGACGCTGTTTGATTACGAATCGCTAGTGCTTGTTGCTTTGCACGTGTTTCTGCGATTTTGTTCTCAAGCTTACCGATTTCACCAGTCAACTTGTTGATCGTTTCTTCCACCAGCGTTTGCTCTGTGTGCAAACCTTTTACGACTTGCTCAAGTTTTTGCTTTTCAATTAGGGCTGCACGCGCCAAATCTTCGCGCTCTTTAACCAACGCTAGGCTCGCTTTTTGACCCCATTCGCCAATTTGCTCTTCTAGCATCTCAACTTTACGAGCCAGCTCTTTTTTGTCTGCAATCGCTTTAGCCGAGTTAGTACGCACTTCTACAAGTGTGTCTTCCATTTCTTGAATGATAAGACGGATCATTTTTTCAGGATCTTCCGCCTTGTCTAGCAATGCACTGATGTTTGAGTTAACGATATCTGCAAAACGAGAAAAAATACCCATAACGGAACTCCTCTTTTTCCTATTAAAACTCGACAAGGTGGTGATTCACCTTGTGTCTCCCTGAATATATAACAAGTACCATGCCAACTTTTATAACCTATTAAAATCAACAAGTTATCAGTCACCTTGTTGTTATGCACCGTTATGCTATGATGTTTTTCACCAACAGTTGGTAAAATTCACCAACTCTGCGCTTAAATTAGGCTAGGTAGCAAAAATAAGAAGGATTTTATGAAGCAAAACCTTATTGGTGAATCTCCCGCTTTTCTCGCTGTATTGGATAAAGTATCACAACTCGCCCCAATTGAACGTCCCGTCCTCATTATTGGTGAGCGAGGTACCGGTAAAGAACTGATCGCTCAACGTTTGCATTACTTATCAAAACGTTGGGATAAGCCACTTCTTTCTCTCAACTGTGCGACCTTAAGCGAAGGTTTGATTGACTCCGAGTTGTTCGGCCATGAATCCGGCTCGTTCACTGGTTCAAAAGGCAAACATAAAGGCCGTTTTGAACGTGCGGAAGGTGGCACCTTGTTCTTGGATGAGTTGGCAACTGCGCCGTTACTTGTGCAAGAGAAGCTGCTGCGAGTGATTGAATACGGTGAATACGAACGCGTCGGTGGTCATACCGCTCTTAACGCGGATGTGCGCTTAGTGTGTGCTACCAATGCAGATTTGCCACGACTGGCTGAGCAAGGTGACTTTCGTGCCGACTTGCTCGATCGTCTAGCCTTTGACGTTATCATGTTGCCACCACTGCGAGAGCGCAAAGAAGATATCCTGTCGCTTGCCGAACATTATGCAATGAAAATGTGTCGAGAGTTGCAACTCGAATACTTCGTTGGTTTCACTCATCAAGCGCAACAAGCCCTGCTCGATTACTCGTGGCCAGGTAATGTGCGTGAGCTAAAAAACGTAATTGAGCGCGCTATCTATCAACACGGACTAAATGCAGAACCGATTGATGAGCTGATTTTTAACCCTTTTGCCACTGGTTGGAACAATGCGCTTGGCCATACTGCGGCAAACGAAGATCCTCAAGAAGAAGCCTCGTCTCAAACGACTTCGATCCACTTTCCTCTCGACTACAAACAGTGGCAAGAGGAGCAAGATATCAATCTTCTCAATCGTGCCTTGGAAGAAGCAAAATTCAACCAACGACAAGCTGCCGAATTGCTGGGATTAAGCTATCACCAGCTACGAGGTATGGTCAGAAAGTACGGTTTGGTCGGACAAAGTTAACAAAACCAAAAACACCACTAGCCATAGATAGCGCAACTCATGTCTGCAAAATTCGGGCTACAGTGTTAAATAGACATCGTATTTTGATCTAACACCCTACCAGCAAAAGATTTTGTGTTTGGAGCGAGTTCACAAAGGTGTTAAATTAGCGAGATCATTTTCGCTTGTGAGCTCTGGACGAGTAAGATCAAATGAAACAAGCAAAATCCAATGAACATTTCATATTATGAATGCTTTTATAAGATTATCGCTGAGCCTTATTGGTATTAGCTTACTGACTGCCTGTGGTGAAGAAATCGATCACAACGATATTCGCCAAGCAGGTTTTGTGTTTTGTGGGCAAGGTAAACCAACAACATTTAATCCTCAGCTTATAGACAGTGGTATTACAGCCGAGGCGTTAAGCCCTCAGTTGTACGACACCTTACTCACGCTTGATCCTAAAACACACCAACCTATTGCAAGCATTGCGGAAAGTTGGTCTGTGAACAAGGAAGGTACTGAGTACACATTCAAGCTCAAACATGGCGTTCAGTTCCAAACGACACCGTGGTTCTCTCCGACTCGCCCGTTAAATTCAAAAGACGTGGTATTCAGCTTTAAGCGAATCATTGATGTAGACCATCCTTTTCATCAAGTTGGTGGTGGTTTTTATCCATGGTTTGCTGGTTTAGATTTTCAAAATCTATTGCAAGATGTGATTGCTGTCGATGATTACACAGTGACGTTTAAACTCGCGCAACCAAACTTTTCATTCTTGGCAAACATCGCCACCAGCCATGCGGTAATACTGTCAGCAGAATACGGTCAACAATTGGCGGCAAAAGACAACAAAGAGCAAATCGACCAACTCCCTATTGGTTCAGGGCCTTACCAGCTCAAAGAGTATCAAGTAAACGATTTGATTCGCTTGGAACGTCACCCGAACTACTGGAACTCGCCAGCGAAAATGGAACAAGTAGTGTTCGACATTTCACACCGTGGTACTGGCACGTTAGCTAAGTTGCTGCGCAATGAATGCGATGTTTTGTCTTCACCTATCTCTAGCCAGATCCCAATCATTCAAGAAGATGAAAACCTTGAGTTGACGGCAACACCAGCAAATAACGTTTCCTTTATTGCGATTAATACCGAGACTCCAGCACTTCGCGACCCAAGAGTCCGCCAAGCGTTGAACCTTGCGATCAATCGTCAAAATATCTTGGATTCGGTTTATTACGGTACAGGTACCCTAGCTTATACATTGCTGCCGCCGAACTCTTGGGCGTATCAAAAAGACAGTGCGAAAATTCGTTATGACCGAAATTACGCTCTCGCTCTACTTCGTGAAGCAGGATACGAAGATGGTCTAAAACTGTCGATGTGGGTGCCGCTAGAGCCAAGAGCATTCAACCCAAGTCCACGCAAAACTGCTGAGCTCATTCAGGCGAACTTCGCCGATATCGGCATTAAGCTGACTCTGCTCACCGACGACCGTTTCGAGCGAGTGGATCTTGAAAACATCAACGATATCGACTTGCTCCTTACTGGCTGGATTGGCGATACAGGCGATCCGGATAACTTCTTCCGTCCTTTACTATCGTGCGAATCAGACCGAGTGGGCCTTAACGTTTCGATGTGGTGTAACGATGATTTCGACTTTTTGCTGGATCTCGCGCTAGAGACGCAAGAGCAACGTTACCGCCTAAACCTGTATCGTCAGGCGCAAAATATTTTGAATGAAGAGTTTCCAGTTATTCCGTTGGCACATGGGGTTCAATTCCGTGTGCACGACAAGTCATTAACTGGCTTCAAATCGAGCCCTTTCAATGCCCAACCGTTTGATAGAGTTGAGAGAATCCACTGATGTTTTGGTACACCATTCGACGATTTAACCTCTTTTTCATCACTTTGATGATTCTCACTTTGGTGGGCTTTTCTCTGCTGCGCCTTGACCCGCTTTCACATTGGGCAAATGTGGAGTTCTGGTCTGGCTGGCAAAGCTACTTAATTAACCTTTCTCAGCTCGATTTTGGTTTAAGCAAAAACGGCAATGCGATTTACGACGAACTCGCCGTTGTTTTTCCTGCCACATTAGAATTGTGCTTTTTCGCCTTTCTGGTTTCGCTCTTAATCGGTATCCCACTTGGTACGATTGCAGGGATGAAGCAAGGTAAGTGGCTAGACACTGGTATCTCGTTTCTTTCGATGTCGGGTTACTCTGCTCCGATTTTCTGGGTGGCACTACTGCTGATCATGGTCTTCTCGTTGGAATACCATATCTTCCCTGTTGCTGGACGCTATGACTTGCTGTACGAAATCGACCATGTGACTGGGTTTGCCATTATTGACGCCTTTATGGCGAAAGGTGAATACCGAGCTCATGCACTGCAAAGTGTCATTGAGCATATGGTTCTGCCGTGTTTGGTTCTGGCGTTAGCACCTACGACTCAAGTTGTTGGTTTGATGCGTGCATCTGTTGCAGAAGTTATGAGCCAAAACTACATTCGCGCAGCCCGAATCAAAGGTTTATCGAATCGTGAGATCGTCACTCAGCACGTAATGCGTAACGCCATTCCGCCCATCATTCCAAAAGTTGGGGTTCAGCTATCTAGCATGATCACTTTAGCGATCATCACCGAGTCGATCTTTAACTGGCCGGGCATTGGTCGCTGGTTGCTGGATGCGCTTGCCAATCAAGATTACGCCTCAATCCAAGCAGGAGTAATGGTGCTTGCGACACTCGTTTTAACTGCCAATATCCTTTCGGACTTGATTGGCGCCATGATCAACCCTCTGGTGAGAAAGGAATGGTATGCTAACAAATAACGTTTATCAGGAAGAACGCATTCCAACTCAGTTCGAGCGATTTTGGCGTAGTTACCGCGCTAACGGGTTAGCGATGTTTGGCTTGTGGTGTTTAGGCTTGATTGTATTGATCACTATTTTAGCTCCGTGGCTTGCCCCGTTTGATCCACAAGCACAATCTGGCGAGTTGCTCGTTCCCCCTTCATGGGCACCAGCGGGCACTGTCGATTACTTTTTAGGAACCGATGACTTAGGTCGTGATATTCTGTCGCGCTTGATCATGGGCTCTCAACTGACTTTTGGCGCAGCAGTTGGCATTACTGCGATTGCGACCATCGTAGGTTGCTTTATCGGAGTGCTGGCGGGGATGACGAAAGGTCTGCTTTCCAGCACTTTGAACCACCTTCTCGATACCGTTATGTCGATTCCATCGCTATTGCTCGCGATCATTTTTGTGGCATTCCTTGGCTTTGGTGAATTTAATATCTTGCTGGCGATTTGTTTAGCCCTGATCCCACGTTTTATTCGCTCGGTGTATATTGCCGTGCATACTGAGGTAGAAAAAGATTACATCATGGCAGCCCGCCTAGATGGCGCAAATGACTTCTACTTGCTGTGGAGCTCGATTCTTCCAAACATTTTAACCGTCATTGCAGCAGAGATTACTCTCGCTCTGTCGGCGGCCATTTTGGATATTACAGCTCTTGGATTTCTTGGCTTGGGTGCTCAAGCGCCGAGTACCGAATGGGGAGCCATTTTGGGTGATTCCGTCGAGCTGATTTACATCGCACCATGGACCGTGACGCTTCCGGGTCTGACCATCATGTTCACCGTAATTATCTTAAACTTAGTAGGTGAAGGTGTACGCCAAGCGCTGAATGCGGGGATCGAATAATGCCGTTATTAGATATTCGACATCTGACTATCGAGATCGAAACACCACAAGGGATGGTGAAAGCCGTCGACCGAATGAGCCTAACGCTCAACGAAGGTGAAATCCGAGGCTTGGTGGGCGAGTCTGGCTCAGGTAAAAGCTTAGTTGCGAAAGCGATCGTGGGGGTTTGTAAGGACAACTGGCGAATCACTGCGGACCGAATGCGCTTGGGTAACATCGACCTTTTACAGCTTACGCCGAAAGAGCGTCGACGCGTCATTGCCCGCGATATCGCGATGATCTTCCAAGAACCCTCAACCTGTTTGGACCCTTCCGAAGAAGTAGGACGTCAGTTAATTGAGTCTATCCCCTCTCGCGCCTTTGAAGGCAAGTGGTGGGAGCGATTCAAATGGCGTAAAAAACAGGCCATTGCGCTACTGCACAAAGTTGGTATCAAAGATCACAAACGCTTGATGGGCAGCTACCCGTACGAGCTAACAGATGGTGAATGTCAAAAAGTCATGATCGCCATGGCCATCGCAACCAAACCTAAATTGTTGATTGCCGATGAACCAACTAACGACTTGGACCCCATCACTCAATCGCAGATTCTGCGTTTGTTGAGCCGAATGAACCAGCTCAACAACACTACGATTTTGCTGATCGGTCACGACTTGGCTACCATCACACAATGGGCAAGCCGAATTACCGTCATGTACTGTGGTCAGTCGGTTGAATCTGCCGACACCGACAAAATCATCGAAGCACCTAAACACCCTTACACTGACGCGCTGCTAAAAGCGATGCCAGATTTTAATGATTGGGTACCGCACAAGCAGAAACTGCAATCGCTACCTGGGTCTATCCCTCCTTTGCAGCACCTGCCAATTGGTTGTCGATTAGGGCCACGTTGTCCGTACGCGCAAAAACAGTGTGTTGAAATTCCACACACGCGACGCATTAAAAACCATAAGTTTAACTGTCACTTTCCATTGAACACGGAGAAGAAGTCATGAGTGCGTTACTCGAAGTCGATAACTTATCGAAGCAGTTTGTCACGCGTTCTCGACTGTTCAGACGTCAAGTTAATGAAGCGGTTAAACCCGTGAGCTTTACGCTAGAACCGGGGCAAACTATTGGCTTTATTGGCCAGAATGGCTCCGGTAAATCAACACTTGCACGTATGCTCGCAGGCGTTGTTGAACCGAGCTCTGGTGAGATCCGAGTCAATGGTGAGCGTTTAGAACACAAAGATTACGCAACGCGATGTAAGTTGATTCGCATGATTTTCCAAGACCCAAACACGTCATTGAACCCTCGGATTCAAATTGGACGAATCTTGGAAGGTCCGTTGAAACGAAACACCAACATGCCGCCCGATGCACGAATGAAACGTGTGAAAGAGACGTTGCTTCGCGTGGGGCTTCTGCCGGAGCACGCCTACTTCTATCCTCAAATGCTTGCTGCTGGTCAAAAACAGCGTGTCTGTTTGGCTCGTGCACTCATCCTTCAGCCATCAATCATTGTGGCGGATGAAGCGCTAAACGGTTTGGATATGGCGATGCGCTCACAGATCATCAACTTGTTCTTGGAGCTGCAAGAAGAGATGGGCTTGTCGTTTGTGTACGTGTCTCAGCATATCGGTATCGTAAAACACATCACCGACAAAGTGATGGTAATGCACGAAGGCGAAGTCGTTGAGTTTGGTGAGACAAACCAAGTCCTTACTAATCCAGAACATGCGATTACCCAGCGCTTGGTAGAAAGCCATTTCTACAAAGCGCCAAGCCACTAAACAGATGGCTCACGAAAAACAAAAAGCCTGCTTTCATGCAGGCTTTTTCTATTGGGTAAAGCGAGTAAAGTCAGATTAACGACGGCTTGCTTGTTTACGCAGTTCGAAATCAAACTCGTCAGGAAACAACACCACGCCTTCTTCGTTTTGATTCGGGAATACAACAACCGATAGCTCATCATCTTCTAGGCCAGTAGTCCAACGGCTATGCCATTTGTTAAGAGAGATCGCTTCTGGTTCACACTCTTCCCAGTCACCCGTTGCCCACTGCTTGGCAAATTCTTCATTTGGCCACACAGGAACGCAATCATCGTCTTCTGTGTTTAACATGACACAGCCGTGCTCATCTTTAAGAATCCAAACTTTACGATTCGCGACAATCTCTTTGACACAATACTTTAGGCGCTGCTCTTCGTTGTAGCGATTAATCGTATCGATTTGTTCTTGGGTGAGTTGCTCAGACATATCAGTCTCCTGTTTCCCATAGAAAAATGCCCGCAGCTAAGCGGGCATTTACAGTATATGCTGGTAATAGTGAAATTACGCTAGCTCAGTTTGAAGCCAAGGCCAACCTTGCTTCTTACGGCTTAGTGTATTTTCCATCATTAGCATGCCGTCTTTCTCGTGCTTAACAAGTTTCTCAGCCCACTCACCTTTGTATAGAAGACGAGTTTGAGCAGTTGTGATGTCTGTTAGCATAACAGCAGCGAACGCTAGGTTATCTTTCTCACAACGAGATTCTAGGTCTGCTTCTAGTGCTTCGATCATACCGTCAACTTGCTCAAGAGTTGCAAGTTCAACCTGACCAACCACTACGTCACGACCGTTGAATGGGTAACCTTTAAGGTCCTTTTCAACGAGTTGAGCCGCAGATAGACCTTCGATGTTTGTCTTAGCAATTAGAAGATCTTTCGTGAATGCATCCACATCTTGTACGTCAGCGATTGCAGCTAGCTCAGCAACAGCATCTTTGTCTTTTTGTGTACAAGTTGGAGAAGCGAAGCCTACTGTGTCAGATAGGATTGCTGACATCATTAGCTTAGCGATTTGAGGCTTGATCTCGTGACCTTCAATCTTGAACATGTTGAATAGTACTGTGTTAGTACAGCCAACAGGCCAGATCCATGCTTCCATTGGGTTCACTGTCATCACGTCACCTAGACGGTGGTGGTCAACGATACCCGCAATTTCAGCTTCAGCGATGTCGTCTGGTGCTTGCGCTAGATCTGAGTAGTCTACTAGCCAAACGGTTTCACCCGCTACTGAAGTGCGAAGTTCTGGAACTTCTGCGCCAGCTACTTCAAGAATGTGCTGAGTTTCACGGTTGATTTCGCCCTGACGAATTGGCATTGCTTCAACGCCACGCGCCTTTAGAAGTTCTGTTGCAACTAGTGCACTACAAATACTGTCACTGTCTGGGTTCTTATGACCTACAACTAGAATCATGTTTCTTCCTATCCAAGTCAATTTGATACGCTTCCGAACAATGGCACGGTGTGCCGTGGAAGCTGTTTGCTCACAAAGGCCGATACTTTACCTGATTTGAGGGAATTTGACACGAAGAAAAGTTCACAACCCTATTGCGAATAAATCTCATTTACATATAATGATAATTATTACCATTTGCATTTGAGTTAACGATGAACGCGACCCGATTTTTGCACTCCGCACAGCAGCTATTTCAGCCAACTCAGTTCCAGTTAGCTTATAAGCGACTGCTTATCCCCATTATCATGCTTGTCTTATTAGCGAATGAGAACACCCGAGAGATCACAGTGACCACGCTTTCCGATTCTTTCTGGGCAGTATCTTGTTATGTCGCAGCAACCTTGGCGATTTATCATTACCTCTCCAACTTTATGTCGAAGACGAATCGCATCACTCAACTCTATCATCGCTCTCGTCATCATCAGGTGTTTTTTGCAGCCCTACTCGGTGCGCTTCCGGGCTGTGGCGGAGCTATTGTTGTTACGACTCAATTTATTAGTGGACGAGTAGGATTTGGCGCAATCGTAGCCGTACTAACATCAACCATGGGCGATGCGGCATTCTTGTTACTCGCGGCAAAACCGTCCGTCGGCGTTGGCGTCGTCGCACTTGGCATTGTGGTAGGTACGGTTTCGGGTTTGATCGTCAACGCATTTCATCCTGATGATTTTCTACGCCCCGAGCCAAAGCAAGCGAGCGCTCACCACCATTGTTGTCAGCATCAAAGCGAGCGATACACACCTTTAGAGCAACGTGCGATTAATCTTCAAGGCGCATTCTGGAAGTGGTTGATAGTCCCTGCGAGCATGGTGGCCGTAATGACCTCATTCCAAGTGGATATCAATCAGCTACTGAATTTGAGTCCAAGTAGCATTGAATGGTTAGGAGCGATATTTGCGGTGGTCTCCATGTCGTTGTGGGCAATGACAAAAGAGTTGGGAGATTATCAATCGACGGTGTCAGAAGATGAAAAAATCGTTGATTCACACCCGATTCAAAAAGCAGCTCAAGACACCAACTTTGTCAGCGCGTGGGTTATCGTGGCGTTTCTTGCGTTTGAATTAACGACCTATTTTTCAGGCGTTGATTTGGCTGCTACCTTTTCAAATTGGGGCATCTGGATGCCATTGGCTGGCTTAGCCATCGGTATGCTACCAGGCTGCGGCCCACAGATTCTCGTCACCAGTTTGTACATTACTGGTGCCGCACCATTATCCGCGCAGATTGCGAATGCGATTTCTAACGATGGAGATGCACTGTTCCCCGCGATTGCCATGGCTCCCAAAGCGGCATTGATGGCAACGGTCTATTCTTCTATCCCTGCATTCATTGTGGGCTATGGCTATTACTTTATGTTTGAGTTTTAGTTATTCCGCTCTCAAAAAAGAACGCGTAAAAACAAGAAAAGAGCCCAAGTGGCTCTTTTCGTTTAATACATCGTTTTCAATGACCTTTACGCGGTCACTATTGCTTTGGCATTCAGACCTCTATCGACACTCACTAGAAGCAACTGACAAGGATCTTGGTTGAGCTTTTCTCCGGTCCAATAGTCATACCAATCAACGGGCTGATCCGCTGTGAGAGTAAATTCAGTCGCATTATGATTCGCGTAATTGAACAAACAATGTAGATCATTCTTGTCCGTCAGTTTCAAAAAAGCATGGCTCAAACTTAACGCCGTGAACTTAGCAGATTCTTGGCTGCGTCGTTGTCGCAACATCAATTTCGCCAAGGTTTTACTCGCAAATGGCGTGATTTCCGGGAGAGGGTCGCCAGACAAAAGCAATCCGCCAGAAGCCAATAATACGGTACGGTGAAACTCGTAGTCTTCACGTGATGCTGCTTGATTAGCAAGAGAAGTAAACGTCGCGCAGTCTGGGTCAATTTGCCACAACTTACGGTGCTGCCAACTACGAAAAAACGTCTCTTTAGCGATCTGTTCAAAACGGTTGCTATGACGCTCGACGTCATCAGACACGCGCATCGCATCCACCAGCCCCAAAGATGGCCACATTGGCGCGTTGCAGCCAAGCAACCACGCGTCTCCTGCGCCTCTGGCGATCGCCTCCATCCCTAATCGATACGCTTCGACACCCGTAATACCAGACTGACTACGTTTTCCTTTTAGTGTTCCCCAGTAGTTTGCATCGAGCTTAAACAGCTCTACGCCCCACTCTAGCCTCATCACTGACACAACGTGCGTTAGATGATCTTGCACTTCTGGGTTGGACGTATCGAGAATATACCAAGGCGTGCAACGCCAGCCGCCGTAGGTAACATCTTCGGCTTTAAGGAACTGACCGTCAGGATGACGAACAAACCATTCAGGATGTTGCTTAAAGACCTCAGATTCTGGCTGCGCTATGAAAGGAGCCATCCAAATCGCCGGCCTTTTGCCTTTTGCGCGAATGTTTTGAATCAGCTCCTTCACACCGCCAGAGAATTTATCCGACGGCGTAAGCCAATCCCCCATGAACGCTTGATAGCCATCATCCAGAAGTACCCATTCTAGGTCTTCGAGCTTGTCTTGCATGCAATCAACATTTTCTAAAACATTTTGCTCGGTCACATCGGCATAGTACGCATACCAAGAACACCAGCCTATCGGTGCATCCTGCGTGACACCGCTGCGAATAGGATGATGCGCGGCAATCATCTCGCTGAACTCTTGATACAGATCGGATAGCGAGTTGCCAGTTAAAATCGTAATGGACTCAAGTTGATTGTGTTCCCAATCCGCCACTTGCGTGTGTTCGCCATCGATTGCAGCGGTCAGTATCCACTGTCCATTTCGCTGTTGTATATCAAAGTATCCAGCAAATCGACAGCACGTCGTGAAGCCAAACAAGGTGTAACCAGCAGAATCCTCAATCACTAGATAGTTGTAGTAACGCTTGGGGGCATGTTGCGAGTACACACGGTATGGGGGAATGTTGTCGGGGCAGCGACCTATTTCAATAGGATGCGTGATCGTTCCTGACGTTTGCGCCAACATTTGAAAACCATCACCAATCACGTTGGCTTCGTGCTCGTATAAAAACGGCATTTCGAACAGCACTTCACGGTCAGTAAAGGTTTTGTTGTGAAGCCCAGAGAAGGAGAAATGGGCCTGATTACCAATCACATCCACGTGCAGATCGTTATCGATGATCGTCATTTCGGAATGGTTGGCTAACTGAATGGTCTGAGCCATATTGCATCTACTCACTGATTATTATTGTTTTGTGTCCAATTGACCCCACGATGCTTGGTTGCGCGTGAAGCCTTTTGAATATGACTTCATTATCCTGTGAATGATGCGAGCAATTCGTTATTTTCGTCACGAATCCATGCACTCTGACGCTCAAAAACGGTTATTGAGATAACGCTCACTGAAATTTTGGTTAAAAAAATACCAGCCCGAAGGCTGGTATTTCGATTTATGCAAATTGCACTAATTAAGCAACTTCGATTGGACCACCGAATGAAGTTACTGGCGGTACTTTGCCTGTGAACTTCTCGAAGTCTACGATACATGTGTTCGCAGAAGTCGCTTGAGCAAGCTCAGAAGAACCGATGTCCTGCGTTAGCGTATTAGGGTCACCGTAAGTACAGATTGCGCCTTCTTTCTCGTTTAGAGGGCCGTACCATGCACCTTCTTCGATACGGATAACGCCACGTGGGTAGCTGTCAGTTAGAACAGCACCAGCTAGTAGCTGACCGCGGCCGTTGAATACGCGTACCAAGTCACCGTCTTTAATGCCTTTTGCTTTTGCATCGATTGGGTTGATGTAAACAGGCTCACGACCTTGCACCGCGTATGTCGCGCGGAACTCTTCAGACTCACACATTTGAGAGTGCAGACGCTTGTCTGGGTGACAAGACTGCAACCAGAATGGGTATTTGTCTGAACCAGGGCCACCGTGTGAACGCTCTGATTTTTCGAACCACATTGGGTGCTCTTGACAGTGTTCGTAACCGTAACGGCCGATCTTACGTGATGTAATCTCGATGAAGCCAGACGGTGTACCTAGAGGGTTAAGCTCAGGGTCTTTACGGAAGTCCGCGTGACGAACCCAAGGTTTACCTTCACCGAAGTCTAGTACGCTCTTCTCCCAGAACTCATTGAATTCTGGCATTTCGAACTTACCTTCGTTCGCTTTCTTACAATCGTTGTATAGGCTTTCGATCCACTCCATCTCGCTCATACCACGAGTGTATTCTTCGCGGCGACCAAAACGCTGAGTTAGTTCACTCATGATTTGGAAGTCAGGCTTAGATTGGAACAATGGATCGACGAGACGATGCATCGCGATCAGACCTTTGTTCGAGTATGAACCGTACACGTCGATGTCGTTACGTTCCCATTGCGTACACGCAGGTAGAACGATGTCAGAGAAACGACATGTTGCAGTCCAAGCAAACTCGATCGTTACAACCGTTTGAAGTTTGCGGAACGCTTTCTTCATGCGGTTACGATCTTGATGGTGGTGCCATGGGTTACAACCCGAGATAACCATCATCTTGAAGTCTGGCAGTTTCACTTTACCGCCGTTGTAGTTGATCTCTTTGCCTGGCTCAAGCAGACAGTCGATCCAACGTGCAACTGGGATAGTACGGCTGTAACCGTTAAAGTCGTTGTTGTCCCACTTCGGCTTCATACCTTGGTCAAGGTTACGAGGGAAGCCACCAGGGCCAGCGAAACCAGTAGAAGGCACCCCGATACTTGAGTAGTGGTGACCGTAAGAGATACCACCGCCAGGTAGACCGATTTGACCAACCATTGCCGCAACCACAGCCGCCGCCCAGTATGGCTGCTCACCATGCTCTTGACGCTGGATACACCAACCCATCAGGATCTGTGTACGGCCGCTTACTAGCATGCGTGCGAATTCACGAATCTTGTCCGCTTTCACGCCACAGATAGCCGCTGCCCATTCTGGTGTCTTCTCTACTTTGTCTTTTGTCTTACCTTGAACGTATTGGATGAACTCTTCAAAGCCTAGACAGTAAGTATCAATGAACTTCTTGTCGTACAGGTTTTCGTTGTACAGGACATGAGCCACAGCCAGCATGAACGCTACGTCTGTCATCGGGTTGATGTACAGGTGATCGTTCTCTAGGTAGCGTTGCGTTTTGTTCTTAACTGGGTCAACAGACAGAACGTTGATCTCGCCTTTCGCTACTTTTTCTTTTAGCTCTGCAAGGTACTTGAATGATTCGTGAGTTTCACAGTTCCAACCTACTTGTAGGTTTTTCACTGGGTCGTTTGCCCACAGAATGATGTTGTCTGAGTTCTCAAGGATTTCAGACCAAGACGTACCTTGTGCGTAAACTTCAGTTGAACCAAGTACGTAAGGCATGATGGTTTGACCTGCACCAGTCGAGTAGTCGCCTACTTTAGTGATGAAGTTACCGTGCATACCTACTGCACGTTGCATGTGCGCGGTACAGTTGTTGAATGAACCTGTTTGGTTCCAACCAGTTTGACCAGCATGCAGAGCCCAAGGACCGTATTCTTTTTGAACACGTTCTAGCTCACGGTAGAACAAGTCTAGAGCTTCATCCCAAGTCACACGGATGAAACGGTTGTTACCACGAGTATCCGCGCTGTATTTATGTTTCTTCAACCAATCTAGACGAACCATTGGGTAACGAACACGTGAAGGGCTGTAGATAATACCCTTGATGCCGTTCAACATTTCTGTTGGGTTTTTGTCTAGTTCTAGCGGTTTGATCTCTTGAACTTTACCCGCGTAGATGTGGGCGCGGAACGCGCCCCAGTGTGAGCCTGTTACTTTCCAAGTACCAGTCGACTCAGCTGCGTTTGCAGAAGCTGACGCCAATAAGCTTGGACCGATAACTGACGCTGCACTTGTGGTTGCTACACCTTTAAGAAAACTTCTTCGTGTAATAGCCATTTAAATTACTCCAATCCGCGCTTATTAGTGGTGGCCTTCAGCATAATCTGAAGAGTGCTTCTGTAGATATTTCAAGATCAGTGCTTCACTGTCTGTATCTAGGTTAACGAACGCAAGCATGCCGTCGAACATACCTGGCCAGGTGTTCGCATCGAAGTGCGCTTCAGCTGGTTGTGTATGACATACAGAACAGTTTGTTTTGTATGCTTCTTTCGATTTTTCCCATACAGGGTTGATATCGTTCAGCATAGACTCTTTCTTGATCCATACTTTCGCTGCCACTTTCTCCCAAGGAAGACCAGTCAGCTCGTCCACTCGTTTTTCACCAGTCGTAACGATGTTGCTGTCTGTAGACGCTTCTTTAAGTAGAGACGCAGTTGCAATGTTCTTACCGAAATCTTCTTGAATTACGCGACCAAAGCCTTTCGCTTTACGCCAGCCGTCAATTTCGATTTCGATGAAGTCACCTTTATCTTCCAGAACTTTTACTGTTGATGCAGGGTTTAGAAGACCCGCTTCTTTCGCGCCTTGCGCGTCAAAGTAAATTGGAAGGTGACGAATACTTACGAGCTCTTGACCTACTGCGTAGTCAGTACCTGATGTCATTTGCTCTAGATCACCCACGATGCCGCCGATGCTATCCATACCTGCTGGTAGGTTGTGCGCGATACCTTTGTGACAGTCAACACAGCTTTGATCTTTTTCTGCCGCTTGCTTCATCTGGATACGAGCGGTTGGAGACATTTGCTCGAAGTCCATAGACTCGTAGTTGTGACAGTTTTTACACTCTAGAGATTTGTTTGCAGAGAAACGATCCCATTCGTGTTTAGCAAGTTCGATACGACGCTCTTCGAAAACGCCAGGTTCAGAGTAGTTGCCAAAAACTTGCGCAAATACTTCTTTAGAAGCCTGCATTTTACGAGCGATTTTGTCAGTCCAGTTGTGAGGAACGTGACAGTCAGGACAAGTAGCACGAACACCAGAGTGGTTTTTCCAGTGAACCGTGTCTTGCAGCTCAACGTATACGTTGTCACGCATGGTGTGACAGCTAATACAGAATTCTTCAGTGTTGGTTGCTTCTAGCGCGGTGTTAAATCCACCCCAGAAAATAACACCAGCGATGAAACCGCCCATAGTCAGCACGCCAAGGCTGATATGAACTGCCGGGCGCGTCATCGTACGCCACAGTTTAATGATTAATGATTTCATTATTTGCTCTCTTAAAATCTTTTCAAAAGTGTGGTTGTGAGCTCACTGGCTTACATGCCGTGTGCGCCTGGAGGACCAAAGAAGAACACTTGTAGTGCCCAAACGATAAATCCGTAGCCGCCTACGAAAGCCACACTCAGAATTGGGAAGAGAACAACTGCAATGAAGAGGAAAGACTTCCACTCCAGTGAGCGTTTTTCGCCACTCTCAATTTTATTAACATCACTCATACATTTGCCTATTTTGTATCTAGTGTTATTGAAAAGCCCGTGTAACCAAGCTTAAGTTTTTACAATCTCTAATTGAAAATGTTAGACCATACTAATAGTAAGGTTCAATCAAATAACTCCCTTCACGCCTTGTAATTCAACACTTTTTTGAGCTCATCCGGAGTTGTGTGGGATTGATATTATTTATTAAAAAACATGAACAGATATGAAAAAATAAGTCTTTTAAAACCTTGTTAAACTTACAACATTTACAAAACATAAATTACATTTGAGCGGTAAAATTCGTGCCGAAAAATTACTCAAACTCCTGAGAAAGATAATGACTTGTAAACAAAATGATAAAAAACATTTTACAAAACCTCTCGCAATTTCCACCATGAAAAAAGCAAAAATTACCCATTGAGATTCATATAGAGAATGGGGTTGGTTACAATTCTAAGCGGCAATTTCAAGGAGTGATTATGAACAGTGTGGTGGACATTAGTTGGGCAAAATTAGCGGCTTTCAGTTTGATTCTGTTAGTGCCATTTGCGATCAATGCACGCTATAGATTAGGCATCGCGAAAGATGCATCAATCAGCGTTGTGCGTATGACTTTACAGCTCGTTCTGATCGGGGTTTATCTTGAATATCTCTTTCAATTAAACAGCTTGATCATCAACTTACTTTGGCTTGCGATTATGCTCGTCGTAGGAGCTAGTTCCATAGCAGGGAAAGCACGTTTACCGAAAAAGCCGCTCATGTTGCCACTTCTAACTGGGCTTGTATGTGGCTTGTTTCCATTACTAATTGCGATCACCGCTGGCTTGGTGCGTCCTACTCCGCTTTACAATGCGCAATATATGATCCCATTGGCAGGCATGCTGTTAGGCAATAGTCTGAGCAGTAATATCATCGCGCTACAAAACTTATTCTCTGCTTTTGAAGAGCGTAAATCTGAGTACGAAGCTGCCATCTCACTGGGTGCCGCCCCTAAATACGCTTCCTTTCCTTTCGTTCAGGAGGCTCTGAGAAAATCGTTAGCGCCAACGCTAGCCTCAATGACCACGATGGGCCTTGTCACACTTCCTGGTATGATGACGGGGCAAATCCTAGGGGGCGCAAGCCCATTGGTTGCTATTAAATATCAACTGGTCATCATGCTAGCTATTTTTGTCATGATGAGCGTCTCTGTTGCCATCACACTTGAAATGACATTGAGCTTTGTACAAACAAAAGAAGGCCGTGTTACGGTCAAAGGACGCCCAGTTGATGGAATGAAGCGAGGTCAGTAATTGGCCACATAACCCCCTAATTTTATGAAATTTTCTGGATCTTCAGAGATACTCACGATCTTTGATACAGGTTATCCACAGAAAATGTGGATAAGCCACCAAAAGATATACGCAACCAGAAACATAGCCACATTTCTGAGTCTCCTGTCTTATCAACATGCAATGGTCACATTTTAGTCAACTCAATGACATCTTCGGCTTCTACATTGTGCTTAGAGACAAAATGGAGCAGATATCATGGACGTATTGATCATGGCGGAAAAACACGATGAGTTACTGTCTGACTTGCCGGTTGAATGGCTTGTGCAAGAGCCAAAAGAGATCACTTCTCACTGGTTGCCAAACGAGTTTGGAATCAATGAAGAGCTGATTTAGAAAGCACTTTCACCCAAATACGACGTACAAAAAAGGCGAGCTACCTAGCTCGCCTTTCTCTTTCTTTGGGCTCTATCGCAGATGCTTGTCTTCATCACGTAGATAGATCATCCAGTACCACATACCGACGAACACACCGCCGCCGATGATGTTACCGATCGTGACTGGGATAAGGTTGTTAACGATAAAGCCCATCATGTTCAAGTCCGCATAATTTGCGATATCAGCACCTGTCATTTGCCAGAAGGCTTCTGGCGCAAAGTATTTGATACCAATAGCCATTGGAACTTGGAACATGTTCGCAATACAGTGCTCAAAACCAGCGGAGACGAACATCGCTACTGGCAAAATCATTACCGCGATTTTGTCTGTTAATGTACGGCCACTGAATGTCATCCAAACCGCAATACAAACTAACACGTTACACATGATGCCAAGTGCAACCGCCGCAAAAAAACCATGGTGCAATTTATGTTGTGAAATGGCCATGGCATTCAAACCAACTTGACCGTGATCGAACATGTATTGCTTTGTCACCAACATACACGCCACCAGCAAAATAGCGCCAACCATATTGCCGAAATAAACCACAAACCAGTTTTTAACCAGCGTTTTCCATGAAATTTTGCCACTCGCACGCGCAACTAGAGTCAGAACCGAACTGGTAAATAGCTCGCCACCTGTAACCACCACCAAAATCAAACCAAGGCTAAATGCTAGACCGCCAATGAGTCGTGTGATGCCCCAAGGCAGATCGCCCGCGCCTGTCGTTACTGTGGTATAGAAAATGAAAGCAATACCAATATGAAGCCCCGCAGAAATGGCGAGCAGAAAAGATTTGATTGGAGCTTTCGTTGCTTTGCCTACACCTACTTCGGCGGCACGTTCAGCAGCCTGAGGTGGCAATAAAGAGTCAAACTGATTGAAGTTCATGGAAGTGTAACATTTAGAAACAATTAAAGAGGCGCGGATAATCGCTCCATTTCCTGACTTTTTCAAGGGCTATTTTTCATGTTTACTAAAAATGTTGTTGGTGAGACGGGAATCGATAAAACTCAACTATAGTTTGTTGTCTGAACTATCATTGATATTAAACAAGATACTCAGCGTTCGAACAAAAATTCCACGTTATATCAGTCTGATAGCAATGCAGTTAACACTTCTTGTTGTTTTGTGTTGCTCAACACTGGTTTTAAGACTAGCTTGGATAAAAAAGCGCAAAGGAATTATCTATGAAATATTCAGCTGAACACATCGCCGAACTGAACCTTCTTCTTCAATTCGATTTAAGCAGTGCAGCGACAGGCATTAAAGTCCATTCAGATGCCTCAGAAGAGATGCAAGCAGCAGTTGCGCGTCTTTACCAAAAGCAATTGTGTACGCAACCTGATGGTGGTTATCTAACCGACGAAGGCATTGAAGTTGCAGAACACGCAGACAAAATCTTACGCGTACTTTCTGCAGAATAACTACCGCCCACTGACCAATAAAGCCACCGAAATACGGTGGCTTTTTTCTAGTTAATCCAATCGCATTTGGGGAATCTCACTCGGCTACACCAGTAACTTTCTCATTTTCCCAAACGGTTGAACTTTATCGTACAACCAGTTAAAGCCTGTGGCGTAAAACAAGAAGAAGACTAGAAACCCTGCTTCGAGCATCAATGCTTGAAGGAGCGTAATCTCCAAGAACCATGCGATCACAGGTATAGAAATAAAGATCAACCCGCCTTCAAACCCAACGGTGTGACCAAGGCGCATAGCTAAACTTCTGTCTGCTCGGTTGCTGCCAAACCACTTATCGAAGTACAAGTTGTAAATGTAGTTCCAAACTACGGTGTACAAACTCAAACCGATCCCTACTAACGCCAAATCACTTGAACCTTTGCCTGTGATCAACGCAGCTGCAGGCACGATGATCGCTAACGCCATCAATTCAAAAAGTACTGCGTGGAAAATTCGTTCGTTACGAGTCATGATTATCTACCCATTTGTTCTACTCAATGACTGAAATTTTATCTATGATTGAGATAATAAAAAGTTAGATACCATCGGTAAAAACGATATGTTTACTATCGAACAATTGCAGGCGTTTGTTGCCACATCCGAATCCGGCTCATTTTCCGCAGCAGCGAGAAAGTTAGGTCGAGCCCAATCCGTGATAAGCCAACACATTATGAACATGGAACTCGACTGTGGTGTCGATCTGTTTGATCGCTCCGGCCGTTATCCCAAACTGACCGAGAACGGCCATGCTCTGATGCCTTACGCGCAAGCGGCGATCAGTCAACTCGACCGATTAAACAATAAAGCGACTCAGCTCTTTTCTGCGCAGGCGAGCGAGCTTGTTCTCGCGATTGATGAAGGGATTCCGCTGACTCGATTACCGGATGTGCTTAAAAACCTAGAGCAACAATTTCCGCAACTACAAGTCGAATGTTTAACGGCATCTAGCCCAGACATTATTGAACTGGTGAAATCTGAACGTGCGACCACCGGAATTATTCTGAGCGATCTGCAAATGCCTAGGCATATCGATTTCACCAATCTTGGTAATATCGCATTCGATGTGTATGTCTCTTCCGCTCACCCATTAGCGGCTCAGCGAATTACCCATATCGATCAACTCAAACAATATCGCCAACTGGTGATACGCTCAAAGAGTGCAGAGCCAGGTAGCCTCAACCAAGCATTGAGCCCAGATATCTGGTACGCTGATAACTACTACATTTTGTTGGAATTAGCGAACAAAGGGTTTGGATGGTGCTTCCTACCGGAGCACTTAGTCGCAGACTCACCAAACACGTTAAAAAAAGTTGGGGATGATTTCACAAAGCTGGCTTGGCAAGTCAATGTTGACCTGATTCAGCATCAAAAATGGCATTCTGATCCCCTCCATCAACAAGCCAAAGCAGAGCTCATTACTCTCTTTGAGCAAACAGTTAAGTAGGATAAACAATGGCAAACACATTGATTGTAGGTGCAGGTTGGCTTGGTACTCCACTAGCGCAAGCCTTGTTAGTCGAGGGACATGATGTAGTTATTACACGTCGTAGCCAAGCTCGGTTAGATGAACGGCCATCCACTATTGCTAACGCCGCCTTGCTTGATCTCAACGATGAAAACGCAGAGCAAAAACTGGATGAAATAATTCAGTCGAATCATATTGAGCGTATTGTTGGTGCGTTTCCACCTGGGTTTCGTAGAGGATCTGGTCGAGAGTATGCGCAGCAATGGTCAACGTTAGTTAAAGCGGCAAAACAGCATGCGATAGAAAAGCTCGTCATGATCAGCTCTACAACGGTCTACCCTAATTTACCAACGGATATGAAAGAAGAATCCGCATCGCTCGCTCTCGCGCAAACCCACCCTCACTTTTCTGACAATGCGAAAATCATGCTCGAAGCGGAGCAATCCGTTATCGACTCTGGCATAAACTACGCCATCTTACGTTGCAGTGGTTTGATTGGCCCAGACAGACACCCCGCTCGCTTTGCCATACGCCTAAAACAAGTCAGCCGTAAAGCCCCAGCCAACATGCTTCATCAAAGTGACGCAGTCGCTGTGGCACAATTTGCATTGGATCACCTGAGTAATCAGATCATTAATGTCACAACGCCTCACACCGTGAGCAAAGCTGAGTTTTACCAAGCAGCAATCACCAAAAGTGGCGCAGAGATTTCGCTACCTCCCGTTACAGAAGATGCCGATAAACGCATTTTAGCGGACAAACTGGTTTCACTTGGGTATCAATTCCGATTCAATTCAACGCTGGATGCACTATGAAGTTATATCAACATATAGAAACGCTTTGGGATTACATGCAGCTAAAACAGGATTTAAAGCCTGCCGACTGCTTGTTTGTTATGTGCAGTAACGACGTGCGAGTTGCTGAGCACGCCGCTGCGCTTTACCACCAAAAACTCGCACCATTGATTGTGTTCTCCGGTGGTGAAGGCCGTTTTACGGATGGGTTGTTTGAAAAAAGTGAAGCCGAAACATTTGCAGACATTGCGCGTTTAGCTGGCGTACCAAGCGATGCCATTTTAGTAGAAACACGTTCAACCAATAGTGGAGAAAACGTCCGTTTCACCGAGCAGTTATTAAAAGAGAAAGGCATCCAATGCGAATCTATTATTTTAGTGCAAAAGCCATTTATGGAACGCCGCGCCATCGCTACGTTTGAGAAGCAATGGCAATCGCCCTACTCGCAAGTGCAAGTCAGTTCTACCGCTCATCCATTCTTCGAATACATCAACGAAGACATGCCGCTAATGATGGTGTTAGAAGCGCTGATGGAAGATTTTTCCCGCGTCAAAAGCTATCCCGAAAAAGGATTTCAAACTAAGCAGGACATTCCAAAGCAAGTGGATTCATCTTATCAAGTCTTGTTAGAGCGATTCGGTTTTGATCTCGTCTGAACGAAATGAACAATTAAAAAGCCACCGAATTCGGTGGCTTTTCTGTACTGCTTTGAAGCTGAATGGATAGGTTTATTTACCTAGGGCTTCTTTGTAGTGCTGACGGCAAACCGAGACATAACGGTCGTTGCCACCAATCGCCACTTGGTCACCTTCTTTGATTGCGACTCCGTGTTCGTCGGTGCGGATAACCATGTTTGCTTTTCGGCCACAGTGGCAAATTGTCTTCAACTCAACCAGCTTATCAGCCCAAGATAGTAGGTACTTACTGCCTTCAAAAAGTTCGCCAAGAAAATCGGTACGAAGACCATAGCAAAGTACTGGAATATGCAGCTTATCCACTACCTCTGTAAGTTGGTAAACCTGCTCTTTCGATAGGAACTGACACTCGTCAATAAGAATACAGTGACGTTTTTCGACTTCATGCAGGGCTGCAATCTCTTGGTATAGGTTCGTATCTGGACGGAACAAATGCGCGTCCGATTGTAAACCAATACGAGAACTTACTTTGCCTACACCATAGCGGTCGTCCAACGCCGCAGTGAAAATCACTGGCGTCATACCGCGTTCTTGGTAGTTAAATGAAGATTGAAGAAGAGTTGTCGATTTACCCGCATTCATTGCTGAGTAATAGAAATACATCTGAGCCACAGAGCATTACCTAAAGTTAAAATTTTATTGATGAAATTGGAAAATAAAACACGCCACGTTGTGCCTTCTGGGCCATCCTCAAGGACAATGCCCATTTCCGTCAGCTTATCACGTGCCATGTCAGCGTTTGCCCAATCTTTCGAAGCACGCGAGTCGTTACGCAGTTTGATTAGCGCTTCAATTTCAGCGACTTCACCATCGTTGCCAGCATTACCTTTTAGGAAAGCTTCAGGATCTTGATAAAGAATACCAATCACGTCTGCTAGTTCGCGCATTAGCGCACCAAGTTCACTCGCTTTCTCTACGCTTTCTGTCTTAAGGCGGTTAACTTCGCGCGCCATATCAAACAGAACTGAGTATGCTTCTGGTGTGTTGAAGTCGTCGTTCATCGCCGCAGTAAAGCGAGATACATACTCCTCACCACCCGCAGGTGCTGCATTTAAATCCAGACCACGCAGAGAAGTGTATAGACGCTCAAGAGAAGCGCGTGCTTGGTTTAGGTTATCTTCACTGTAGTTCAATTGGCTACGGTAGTGACCAGACATTAGGAAGTAACGCACGGTTTCAGCATCGTAGTGACCAAGAACGTCACGAATAGTGAAGAAGTTGCCTAAAGATTTAGACATCTTTTCGCGGTCTACCATCACCATGCCACTGTGCATCCAAGTATTTACGTACTTAGTGTCGTGAGCACAGCAAGATTGTGCGATTTCGTTTTCGTGGTGTGGGAACTGTAGATCAGAGCCGCCGCCGTGAATATCGAAATGGTCGCCTAGGATCGTAGAGTTCATTGCTGAACATTCAATGTGCCAACCTGGACGACCTGGGCCCCATGGAGATTCCCATGTTGGCTCGCCTGGTTTCGACATTTTCCAAAGAACGAAGTCTAGTGGACTACGTTTTGCTGTTTCGATATCAACGCGCGCACCAGCTTGAAGCTGATCAAGATCTTGCTTAGAAAGCTTGCCGTATTCGTCAAACTTACCCACTTCAAACATGACGTCGCCGTTGTCTGCAACGTATGCGAAACCGCGTTCGATAAGCTTTTCAACCAATTCGATGATTTCTGCGATAAATTGCGTTGCGCGCGGCTCAACGTCAGGACGCTTCATGTTCAATGCATCAAAGTCTGCGTGCATGTCGCCAATCAAACGTTCTGTAAGTGATTCACAAGATTCGCCGTTTTCTGCTGCACGTTTGATGATTTTGTCATCAATATCTGTGATATTGCGAACAAACGTTAGGTCGTAACCAAGGTAGCGCAGATAACGTGATACTACGTCAAAAGAAACGAAGGTGCGGCCGTGGCCGATGTGACAGAGATCGTAGATGGTTACCCCACAGACATACATGCCAACTTTACCGGCTGTAATTGGTTTGAATTCCTCTTTCTGTCTTGTGAGTGTGTTATATATCTTTAACATGATCTCTATCTATGATTGTGAATGAATACAAGAACGTCGAGTATATCAAGTCCGACCTTATTAGGTAATAGCAATTAACCGATAAAACGATAATCGGCTAAACTTCAAGCACAAAACGAAGAATTTACTCTTCCTGAGTTTTTAATGCGTTATAACTTAGGCTAGAATCTCGGGCTCAACACAACACAGTAAAGGAAAGTAGCATGATCACCCTTCACACTAATTTTGGTGACATCAAGATTCAACTAAACGAAGAGAAAGCGCCAGAGACAAGCGCAAACTTCCTTCAGTACTGCCGCGACGGCTTTTACGACAACACTCTTTTCCACCGTGTTATTGATGGTTTCATGATCCAAGGCGGCGGCATGGAATCAGGTCTACGTGAAAAATCAACACGTGCACCTATCAAGAACGAAGCAAACAACGGCCTAAGCAACAAAGTCGGTACACTTGCTATGGCTCGTACGATGGAACCACATTCTGCAAGCTCTCAGTTCTTCATCAACGTAAACAACAACACTTTCCTAGATTTCCGTAGCGAAAGCCTAGATGGTTGGGGTTACTGTGTATTCGGTGAAGTTGTAGAAGGTATGGACGTTGTAAACAAGATCAAGGGCGTTAGCACTGGCTCTTACGGCATGCACCAAGACGTACCACTAGAAGACGTGGTAATCACTGGTACTACAATCGCAGAGTAATTCTTGCGAATTATTCCCAAGAGATAAGTAATTGGGGAGGCTTCGCCTCCCCTTATTTCTATGACGACATTATTTATATCAGACTTGCACCTTACGCCGTCACGTCCTGACATCACAGAATGTTTCATTACATTCATGCGTACGGAAGCCAAAAATGCCGAAGCTCTTTATGTATTAGGCGATCTTTTCGAGTTTTGGGTCGGTGATGATGACAAAACACCGTTTGCAAACCAAATTCGTACCGAGTTCAAAACGCTCACCGACCAAGGTGTCCCGGTTTTCTTTATTCAAGGCAATCGTGACTTCTTGTTGGGCGAACGCTTTTGTAAAGAGACGGGCATCACTTTGCTTGATGACATTTTCACCATCGACTTGTATGGCACAAAAGCGGTGATTTTACACGGCGATACCCTGTGTATTGATGACGTGGAATATCAGAAATTTCGTAAAACTGTGCATCAACCTTGGTTACAATGGATCTTTAAACGCATCCCATGGTGTTTAAAGAAAAAAATTGTCTCTAAAGTTCAATCAGACATTCGCGACGATAAACAGATGAAGTCTTTAGATATCATGGACGTGAATCAAAGCGAAGTTGAAAAAGTGATGTCTCAGAATTGCGTCAACTTGATGATTCATGGCCACACTCATCGCCCAAATACACATTTTTTTGACGCAAATGGTGCTAAAAACACGCGCATCGTCTTAGGGGACTGGTATACGCAAGGCTCAGTTTTACAAGTGAATTCTGATGGTTTTGAACTGCAAAACCGGCCTTTCAACACATAATTTACGCTAAGCATGTCGAACATGTAGAAGATTCGCATTCAAAGCGTAGATATTTTGTAAAAAATCGCTATTATCATATTACTAAGTTAAACAGAACGAAGTACCTAATTGAAGTATTCTTACGTAGCTCGCCAACCGATTCTAGACAGAGAAAAGCGAACCATAGGTTACGAACTTCTCTTTCGAGACGGCCCCAAAAATACCTTCCCTGAAGTAGAACCTGAGCTTGCTACTAGTCGACTGCTATCTGATCATTTTTTGTCGACGCATTACAACACGTTAGGTAACAAACTCGGTTTTGTTAACTTTCCCCACCAAAGCTTGGTCAACCTTGTTCCGACACTGTTTCCGAAAGATTCTCTGGTCATTGAAGTACTCGAAGATTGTGAGCCTACGCAAGAGCTTCTCGATGCAATAAAACATCTGCACGAATGCGGCTACCGAATTGCACTGGACGACTTTGTACCAACTAAGGCTTGGAAACGCTTTCTTCCGTACGTATCGATGATCAAATTTGATATTCGTTTAGTACCAATTGAAAAAGCGGCAATTTTCATCCAAGCATTGAGCCAGTTTAATATCGATTTTTTGGCTGAAAAAGTCGAAACCTATGAAGAGTTTGAACAAGCGCTTGACGCTGGTTTTAACTACTTTCAAGGTTACTTCTTTAGTAAACCAGAAATGATCCAAAAGAAGCGCCTCAACCCGGCGTTTTTAACCGTCATCCAGTTGTGTAAAGAGATTGCTGATAAGCCCATCGACTTCAATGAAGTGGAGCGTCTGTTCTCTATTGATGTGACGCTTTCCTATAAGTTGCTCACTTACGTTAACTCGGGTTACACGCTCACAACCAAAATCAAATCGTTTAGACAGGCGCTGATTTATCTGGGCGAAGAACGTTTACGACGCTTTATTTCACTGGTTGCGATCGCTTCTGTGCAAGAGGACAAGCCCGATTCACTCTACTCGCTTGCTATTCAACGCGCTCGTATGTGTGAAATTTTGCTTAGCCAAATGAACACCAAGTACGATCCTGGACAAGCCTTTCTGACTGGTATGTTCTCATTACTAGGCTCGCTTCTCGATCAACCTCTGTCGGATGTGATTGAAGACATTCCCGTCGATGAAGACATTAAGCTCGCCCTGACAAGCCGAAAAGGTGTGCTTGGGTATCTCCTTTCTATGTGTATTGCTTACGAACAAGCAGATTGGGAACTGGCTGAAAGATACTGCTCTGTATTGAAGTTAACGGAAACTCAGCTAGCTGATGCATTCAATGAATCGACAGAGTGGGCTCAAGAACTGCTTTCTCAAACACCTTAACTCGCTATAATGCTTCTCTCCCACTCTATTGGGATTATTTGTTTCATCGCTTTACCTAACGAGATTTCATCTTATGGCTTCTTCTTGTCCTTGCGGCGCTAACCGTACCTACCAACAGTGCTGCGAAATTGCGCACAACAATCACGCTGACGTCAAAACACCAGAACAGTTAATGCGCTCTCGCTATAGCGCTCATGTGCTAGGCCTCGTTGACTACGTTGTGAACACATATCACCCAAGTTGCAACGCAGAAGAACAACGTGAAGGTATCGCACAATCGATCGACAGCGATTGGTGCAAACTGGAAGTCGTCAAAGCAGAAGCTGGCAGCCATGAAAATGAAGGCTTTGTTGAGTTCAACGCCTATTTCAATGAAGACAGCCAACGCTACTGCCTGAGCGAGCGTTCACGCTTCGTGAAAGAAGATGGGCTGTGGTATTACATTGATGGCACCTTCCCTGAAGAAGAATCCGAGCAAGATCCGCGACTTAATCAATCCATCAGCAGCTTAAAAGTCGGCCGTAACGATCCATGTATTTGTGGCAGCGGTAAGAAATTTAAAAAGTGCTGTGGATAAAATCGCACTATCAAGAAAAAACAAAGGCTTCCAAATGGAAGCCTTTGTTTTATTTCTTTGATTTGAACTACTTGTGACGCTCTTTAAGCTTATTCACCACATCGTTCATTGATAAACCTTGGTCTTGTAAAAGCACCAACAAGTGATAGATCAAATCTGCAGATTCACACACTAACTCCGCCTTATCGCCCGACGTCGCCGCAAGCGCGACTTCAACGCCTTCTTCGCCCACTTTCTGCGAAATACGTTTGGTACCACGGGCATAAAGGCTGGCGGTATAAGAGGAGTCTGGATCGGCACTCTTGCGGGCAGCCAGTAGCTGCTCAAGTTGATGAAGCCACACCATTTGTGATTCCTCTTGTGCATCGCCGTCCCAACACGTTGTTGTGCCTGTGTGGCAAGTAGGCCCAATCGGATTCACTCGAACCAGCAAAGTATCATTGTCACAATCTAGAGAGATATTCACGAGTTGAAGAACATTGCCAGACGTCTCACCTTTAGTCCATAAACGCTCTTTAGTGCGAGAGAAAAATGTCACCTGACCCGTTTCACCCGTTTTTGCTAGCGCGTCTTGGTTCATGTAACCCATCATAAGCACTTGGCTCGATTGGAAGTCTTGCACGATGGCAGGTACCAAGCCATCCACCTTTTCCCAATTGATTCGCTCCGACAGCGAACTGACTTCGGCGGCTTTAAAACTCATAGTCGTACCTCAATGCCTTGTTGTTTCAAATACTGCTTTAGTTCACCAATATTGATGACTTGCTTGTGGAATACCGAAGCGGCCAGCGCACCATCCACGTTTGCTTTTTGGTATGCTTCTGCAAAGTGCTCCATGGCACCTGCACCACCGGAAGCGATGAGAGGAACTTTACACACTTCGCGTACCATATTGAGCTGTTCAATATCGTAACCGTTACGCACGCCGTCTTGGTTCATCATGTTGAGCACGATTTCACCAGCGCCGCGCTTTTGCACTTCTTGTACCCAATCGCGCGTTTCCCACTTCGTCGCCTTTGTACGTTCTTCGTCGCCAGTAAACTGGTAAACCTGATATTTACCAGTATCTTTGTCGTAGTAGGAATCGATACCAACTACGATACACTGAACGCCAAATTTATCTGCTAAATCAGTAATAAGCTGCGGGTTAGCCAACGCAGGCGAGTTGATAGAGACTTTGTCTGCACCAAACTCCAGAATACGTGCAGCATCCTCTGCGGATTTAATACCACCAGCCACACAAAAAGGAATGTCGATCACTTCCGCGACACGAGCTACCCAACTTTTATCAACTACACGACCATCGCTTGATGCAGTGATGTCGTAAAACACCAGCTCGTCAGCGCCTTCTTCAGCGTAGCGTTTAGCGAGAGGAACAATGTCGCCGATGATCTCGTGGTTGCGAAACTGAACGCCCTTCACCACTTGTCCATCACGAACATCAAGACATGGAATTATTCGCTTTGCCAGCATGCAAATGCCTCCTCTGCTGTGAACTTACCATCTAACAACGCGCGACCAACAATCACTCCTGCCACACCGCTGCCTTTTAGCGCTTCGATATCTGCTAGCGAACCGATGCCGCCTGAAGATTGGAACTGCACTTGTGGGTACTGTTTACATAGGTCGACGTAAAGCTCTACGTTTGAGCCCTCTAGCGTACCGTCACGAGAAATGTCAGTACACAGCACGTGCTGTAGACCTACCGTTAGGTAATCGTTGATCAGAGCTTCAATAGTCACGCCTGAATCTTCTTGCCAACCAGAGATCGCCACTTTACGTGTGCCGTCTTGGTCGATGTTGATGTCCAACGCGAGAACGATTTTCTCTGCGCCGTATTTTTCCATCCAACCTTTGACTAACTCAGGCTGTTTTACTGCGGTTGAACCAACCACAACGCGCTGTGCACCCGCTTCTAATAAGTCCACAACGTCTTGTTCGGTACGCACACCGCCACCGATTTGGATGTTCGCAGGCGTGCTTGCTAATAGCTTTGCAATCAAATCAAGTTGGCGCGCAGATGTATCTTTCGCGCCCGTCAGATCCACCAAGTGCAGCCAGTTAGCCCCTGCTTGGTGATACAAGTTGAACTGCTCTGCTGGGTCAACTTTATATTCGGTTACTTGGCCGTAATCACCTTGATATAGGCGAACTACCTGTCCTTCAATTAAATCAAGAGCTGGAATAATCACACTAAATCCCTTTTATAATTCTAAGAAGTTTTGAATAAGCTTCGCGCCCGCCTTTGAAGAACGCTCTGGGTGGAATTGCACACCATAATAGTTACCACTTTGAACCGCAGCAGTGAATGGATTTCCGTAATCACATTCGGCAATGGTGTAGTCTCCAACAGGCATCGCAAAGCTGTGCACAAAATAGAAGTACTCACCCTCTTCAATGTCTTTGAACAACGGATTGCCTGCTTTTGCAGAAACGGTATTCCACCCCATGTGTGGCAGTGGCAAATCGCCAGTTTGTAGCAGCTTCACTTCGCCATCACAAAGTCCAAGACACTCAACCAATTCATCTGCTTTTTGGCCTTTCTCTTGAGAAAACTTACCCAATAACTGCATACCTAAACAGATACCGAGCAATGGCTTTTCAACTTGCTTAACGAGATTGATAAGATCACGCTCTTCAAGGTTTTTCATCGCTTCGCTTGCTGTACCCACACCAGGTAGAAACAACTTGTCTGCTGACAACACCACTTGAGGATCTTTTGAAATCGTTACGTCATAGCCTAAGCGTTCAATGGCAAACTTCACCGAAGAAACGTTGGCACAGCCCGTATCGATAATGACAACTTTTTGTTCTGTCACTGTTTTTCTCCTTGCTCACGTGAGCCTTAAAGCACGCCTTTGCTGCTTGGCAGCTCCGTACCTTCCACCTTGATTGCTTGGCGTAACGTTCGACCAAACGCTTTGAATAGGCTCTCAATGATGTGGTGATCATTATCGCCAGCAGAAGAAAGGTGCAGCGTACACGCTAGTGTGTCAGTTAAAGAACGGAAGAAGTGAACCACCATCTCTGTCGACAAGTCTCCAACTTGATCACGGCTAAATTTCGCGTCAAATTTCAGGTAAGGACGACCAGACAAATCCAACGCACATTGCGCCAAGCACTCATCCATCGGCAGGCTGAAACCAAAGCGACCAATGCCGCGCTTATCGCCCAACGCCTCTTTTAATGCCTGACCAAGGGCTAATGCGGTATCTTCAATCGTGTGGTGATCATCAATGTGTAAATCACCGTCGACTTTGCACACCATTTGGAAACCACCGTGAGTGGCAATTTGATCCAGCATGTGGTCAAAGAAACCAAGACCTGTTGAGATATCATTGCCGCCTTGCTCATCCAGATTAACGGCAACTTTAATGTCGGTTTCTTTAGTAGTACGAATCACTTCGGCAACCCGTGCTTTTACCGTTAGATCTTTCAAGATCTGCTTCCAACCCATGGTTTCTTGATTGTATTGAATGCCGCGAATCGCCATGTTTTCCGCCAATTGCAGATCCGTTTGACGGTCACCAATCACGACAGAATTTTGGAAATCCACTTTACCGCCTTGAAGATACTCTTTCACCATGCCTAATTTAGGCTTACGGCAAGAGCAGTTGTCTTCTTCAAAATGCGGACAAATCAGCACATCATCGAACTTCACACCTTGAGACTCGAAGATCTCCATCATCATGTTGTGTGGCGCATCGAAGTCTTCTTGAGGGTAGCTGTCTGTGCCCAGACCATCTTGGTTTGTCACCATCACTAGACGGTATCCCGCATCCTGCAACGACAACAGGCTTGGAATAACGAACGGTTCTAGTTTTAACTTATCCAAGCGGTCAACTTGGAAATCAATCGGTGGCTCGACAATCAGCGTGCCATCTCGGTCGATAAATAGGATTTTTTGTTGCTTGCTCACTCGAACTTCCTTATTACTAATCTTGTTTCGTTCTCGGCATGAACCGAGAACGTTGAGAATTCTATTTATGAATAGTAGTTTCTAATGAAACCCAGTGTCTTTTCACACTCGTCGCGGTTACCAACGCTGATACGCACGCAGTTTTCAATTGGTGAGTTACGTAGAATGATTCCGGTATCCCAAGCAGCTTTAAACAGCGCATCACCATCTGGGAATTTAACCAATAGATAATTGCCCCACCCTTCGAAAACTTGCAATCCTGGAATCATCGACAAACCAACCTGCAGATAAGCGCGGTTTGCATTAAGGTCGAGGACTTGGAATTTCGCTCGAGCCAAACCTGCTTCTGACAAGGCTTGAACCGCAATTTCAGCAACAGGCACTGGTACTGGGTACGGCGCGATGACTTTAAGTAGGACGTTGATTAGCTCCTCGTTTGCAAGCGTGAAACCACAACGTAAGCCTGCAAGCGCGAACGCTTTTGATAACGTACGTAGAATCGCGAGATTTGGATATTGAGATAACAAATCCACCGTTGACGCCTCAGGGCAAAAATCGATGTACGCTTCATCCATGACCACGATTGCTCGGTCTTTTGTCATCTCAAGCAGAGAGACAATATCTTCACGCTTAACGAGGTTACCGGTTGGGTTGTTTGGCGAACAAACAAAAACCAGCTTGACGTTATCGAGATTGGATTCGATGCCAGCAAGGTCAAGTTGCCAATCCGATGTTAGCGGTACAGTCTTACGTTCAACACCAATGGTTTCAGCACTGATTGCGTACATACCGTAAGTCGGCGGACAGTACAAAATCGCGTCTTGTCCTGGCTCACAGAAAGCGCGAACTAACAGCTCAATACCTTCGTCAGCGCCACGAGAAGTAAGCGTCTGTTCTGGCTTTACGCCCGCGTAGGCAGCGTAAGCAGAAATAAGCGCTTTTGGCTGGCATTCGCTGTAGCGGTTTAGGCGAGCAAAATCCGTTTTGTACTCATTATTAAATGGAGATTCATTGGCGTTGAGCCAAACGTCACCCGTGCCGCCAATTCGGCGAGCAGATAAATACGGGGTTAATTCTTGAACTTGTTTGCGTGCTAGCTTTTCCATCTCTTTACTCTCTTATTATCTATTTTTGTTCAGCTTTTCTACTCGGATGGTGACTGCACGTTTGTGAGCGTCGAGACCTTCCGCCTCCGCCATCGTAACCACAGTCGGAGCGAGATTCTGTAAACCTTCAGCCGATAACTCTTGCACTGTCATTCGTTTAGAAAAGTCGGCAAGGCCAAGGCTTGAGTAAGTACGAGTATACCCGTAAGTTGGAAGCACGTGGTTAGTTCCCGACGCATAATCACCTGCAGATTCAGGAGACCAATCGCCAAGAAAGATTGAGCCCGCATTATCTAGTAGTGGAAGTAGCTCACGAGGGTTCTTCGTTTGCACAATTAAGTGCTCAGGGCCGTAGTAGTTAGAAATAGAAACCGCTTGTGTGATTGACTCAGAAATAATAATCAGACTTGAAGCCAACGCCTTCTGCGCGATGTCTGCTCGAGACAAGGCTTTTAGTTGACGCTGAACAGCATCCGTTACTTGATCCGCGACAATTGGTGATGGTGTCACAAGAACCACCTGTGAGTCAGGGCCGTGCTCTGCTTGGCTTAACAAGTCTGCTGCGATGAAGTCTGGATCTGCGGTTTCGTCTGCAATCACAAGAACTTCAGAAGGGCCAGCCGGCATGTCAATCGCAGCACCACGGAAGTCATTGCTTACTTGACGTTTTGCCTCCGTCACATAGGCGTTACCCGGACCAAAAATTTTATCGACTTTAGAGACGCTTTTCGTACCGTAAGCCATTGCAGCGACCGCCTGTCCACCACCGACATTGTAAACTTCATCAATGCCGCACAACTTGGCAACGTACAAAATTTCATCTGCAATCGGTGGAGGAGAACAAAGCACCACTTTACGACAACCAGCGATTTTTGCAGGCACGCCCAGCATCAATACCGTCGATGGCAATGGCGCGCTACCACCAGGAATATACAACCCTACTTTTTGAATGGGACGTGTCACTTGCTCACACATCACACCAGGTTGTGTCTCCACTTTAATTGGTTGTGGCTTTTGCGCTTTATGAAATTTAGCAATGTTGCTGTAAGCCTGCTCCAGTGCTTGTTTCATTTCCGCAGAAAGGCGCTCTGAAGCCGCATTAATTTCTTTGGATGGAACTCGGATTGATTCCGGTTTTACACGGTCAAACTTTTCTGTAAGTTCTAATAGCGCTGCGTCACCTTGAGTACGCACCTTTGCGATCACATCCGCAACTGCAGCGGTAATATTCGCGCCTTCCGCAATGGCAGGACGCTCTAAAATTGCATCTTGTTGCTCTTCACTCAGTGATTGCCATACAACAGTTCTCATTGCCGTTACTCCATCATTTTTTCAATTGGTAGCACTAGAATTGAGCTCGCACCCAGTTCTTTTAGCTGTTCCATGGTTTCCCAGAACAAGTTCTCTGTACTCACCAAATGAACGGCAACTTTCTGTTTGTCTGCTGATAATGGTAAAACGGTTGGATCTTCTGCGCCCGGGAGTAATGCTTTAATTTGCTCCAACTTTCCAGCTGGTGCGTGCAGCATGATGTATTTTGATTCTTTTGCCTGTTGAACGCCTTGCATGCGAGTTAGCAATTTATTGATCAACTCTGCTTTGTCTGCGTCGAACTCACCAATGCGTTGGATAAGCGTCGCTTTGGATCTGAAGATGACTTCGGCTTCTTTCAGGCCGTTTGCTTCTAATGTTGCACCTGTAGAAACCAAATCTGCAATCGCATCCGCTAAGCCCGCTCGTGGCGCAACTTCCACAGAACCAGTGAGCATACAAGTTGAGAATGGCACGCCGGCTTCATCCATGTACGCTTTAAGAAGTTGAGGGTAAGTCGTTGCGATGCGTTTGCCTGCGAGATCTTGTGGACCGTTGTATTCTTCATCTTTATCGATGGCGATGGACAAACGGCAGCCACCAAAATCCAGTCGACGAAGTTGAACAAACTCACATGGCTCACCCAAAGCTTTGCGATCAAGACGAACTTCTTCTAGTTCGTTTTCTCCGATGAAACCAAGGTCAACCACGCCATCCATGATCAAGCCAGGGATGTCGTCGTCACGAACCAAAAGCAAGTCAATTGGCATGTTCTCTGAGTGAACAACAAGACGCTCACCCATTACGTTAAATTTCACGCCGCATTGCTTTAGTAGAGCTTGGCTCTCTTTGCTAAGACGACCTTTTTTCTGAATTGCAATTCTTAAGCGTTGTGTTTGCATTGCTTTATCCCTGTGCAAGATTTTGATATCTAAGTAATTTTTAAACCAGTAAAACTAAAAAACCCTCGAGAGATTGGCGTCTCCCGAGGGTTTAAAATCTGTTCTTACTTTGATTTTCACCTCCGGGAGTTTCCTGCCTCCCGGGTATGCGTACATCTCCCGAAAGACTAGGCTGGGTGATGATGGTGATGAATGTTCATTACAAAATTACGCATACTTATTTAAGACTTTAGTTAGTTGCTTCGTTAGTAACCACACTAACCAAGGATTCTTAATTTTTCAATACCGAAATTGAACTTTTCTTAACTATTTTTTCAAGTCTATGTTTTTTAAATGTTTATTTTTAGTTTCATTGCGATAGAGTGCAAGAAATGAAGTTGCTATACAACGATTTTCCTAGCAAAAAAAGTCCCTAGTATAAATTTTCTCCGAAACAAACATTTAGACTTTACCACCCACAGTAATTAACAAACTTCTCAATAAAGAGACATTCACTCACGATTGAGACGGCTAATTCAAAACTATTATTTCAGTGGGGCAAAAATAGTGATTAATGATGAAACTGCGAAAAGGTAGTACCAAACCAACGGTGCAATTCAGCGAGGCGGAGCTATATCCTCTGATTGGGAATAGCGCTTGTATCCACGAGCTTCGAAATGCCATTAAAAAGTACGCGCAATGTGACGCGGAAGTACTCATACAAGGTGAAACTGGTGTGGGTAAAGGGTTATGTGCTCGATTGATCCATCAGTTATCTAGTCGACGCTCATCACCCTTTGTAGAGGTTAACTGCGGTGCGATTCCAAGTGGCTTGATTGCTTCCGAACTTTTTGGCCACGAAAAAGGTGCATTTACAGGTGCCATTTCTGACCGGATTGGTTTTATTCAAAAAGCACACAAAGGCACTTTATTTCTCGATGAGATTGGAGATATGCCTTCGGATCTTCAAATACATCTCCTTCACTTTTTAGAAAGCAAACAAATACACAAAGTAGGTGCGGATAAATTTATCGATGTTGATTGTCGTGTGATTGCCGCCAGCCACGTGGATTTAAAAAGCGAAGTCGTACAAGGAGAATTTAGGGAGGATCTATTTTATCGACTCAATATATTACCGCTGACCATTCCTCCACTTCGAAAAAGAGGCAAAGACATTTTGATGCTGTCTGAGCACTTTTTAACCGATTTATCTCATGGTCAAGTACACAACATGTCCGAAGAAGTGAAAGCAAAACTGCTTAAACATCGTTGGCCTGGAAATGTACGTGAGCTGCGTAATGTGATTCAGCGAGCAATTGTCATGTGTGAAGACAATACCCTACTCGTTGCTGATTTAGGGCTTGAGAACAGTGAAAGGCAATTACTCCCTTCTGTTGATCAAATTGACCTCGACTATTTGTTACAGGCCATCGAAGAAAATAAACACAATATGAGCGCAGCCGCACGCCATCTAGGTATTTCTAGAACAACACTTTATCGGCTGATTAAGAAGTACAATATCAACATCTGACAATGTGTACATGTGTAACGCAACACAGTGTAACAACGAAATCACGGCATATCATTTACTTAGCTTTTTCATATAAAACACGTCATGTAAGGCTCTTATAAATCAATAAGTTAAAACAGGCATACTCTTTGCCTTTGTATCCTGTGTCGTCACTCATGATGACACAGGAGCAAAAAATGAATATCAACAGGTTTTTATCCAAATTAAGGACAACAACTCTTGCGATATCTTCGTTAGCTATCATGTTTGCTGTACCAGCTTTCGCTAGATTAGATGGTGCAATATTCACGACGACACCTGCTGGTGATATCGTCAATGAAAATGTCCGCTACGAGTCTAAACAAGAAGTATTTTTAGATGGAGGCCCAGGGCCTAACGCACCAAGGACAGCCGCAGCACTGCCTGCTGGTTTGTATTATTTTCAAGTTACCGATCCATCAGGTAAATGTTTGTTATCAAGTACTTTAGATAGCGCAGACACCAACGGTGGTACCTGCTATCAAGATGTAAAAATCAAAGGCAAGAACGCTAGAAACACCGAAGAGTTTTACGCAGAACCATTAGCCTGTCGTCTTTTCTATTTCGACGGTGAAGGTGGTGTGACATATATGAATGACGTCGTCACCATCACTAAAGAAGTTAAAGTTCGCGGCAAAATGGTCACCCAATCGATAGACATAGAATGTCGACATCAATTGGGAAGTGAGTATTTAGATGTCGACCCTACTTCTCTGCCTGATGGAGAAACCATACAGCTATTTCCATTTGCCAACACACCTAACTCCGGTGGGGTTTACAAAGCTTGGGTATCCACAGCAGCGAGCGTAGAAGCCGCTTGTGAAGGTACTGACCTGTATGGCGAAGAAACTGGTGAAAACTGTGCAGGGTTCTTTGGGTTTATCCCTCGATTCTCGAAAACAGATAACTTCAAAGCGAAGACTGCGGAGCCAGAACCGCCAAACTTTGATATTGCTTTTCGTGCGTTCCACGACAGAAACCTGAACTGCCAATATGATCCTATCATCGATGAAGTTATTCCTAATTGGGAGTTCGGTATTCGTGACTTAGCGATGGAAATGGATGGTATGCGTAATACTAAACTTTCCAATGATTCTCCTGACGAGCCAATTACGTTTAGTGTTTTTGGGGTTGAAGACCATCAATGGAGCTTAGACCAATTCATGTGGTGGGCGAAAAAAGTTGGCTTTACCGCAATGAACACCCCATTCACTCACTTCACAACCTTCGCAGATTTAAGAGACTTTGCACCGACGTTCGAAGATGGCGATCTGCATATAGGCTTTGCAAACGCTCTAGCATGTCAAACCAACTTCGACGAAACCATCAAACGTTCTGCTGGTGAGGACACAGATGAAGCCAGCGGCAATGAGGAGAATGACGTTGGTTTCATGCCTAGTGCTTGGGCTCAACCAACCTTTAGTGATGATCCCGTGTTAACCATCCGTTTTGGTTCTATCGGTATTGCCAATCTTAAAGTGTGTAAATCGTTCGATATGAACGGTAACGGTATTCATGATGAAGGCGAAGGCTTGATTCCGAATTGGCCGGTCAACCTTTACATACCTGACAGTGTACCCGTTCCTAAACCATTCAACTCTGAGTATCCAGAAAATGGTGAATTCTTAGTGATAGAACAACTTCTTCTTGATGCCGGTGTTCTTCCAGAAGGCGAGAATTTAGCGGAAGTTGATGCCAATGGTTACGTACAGCGGATGACAGGAGAGGATGGCTGTGCCACATTCTTCGTTCTCGTTCCAAATGTTCGCGGTGAAGATCCCGCGCCTTATGAAGTGAGCGAAAGCCTTTCTGCTGCATGGAACAATACCAGTGATCACACCATTTCGTTCGACGTAAAATCTGTCATGAAAATGGAAAATGGCGTCCCTCTCATTATCGGTGAAGTATACAACCGCAGTGACGCACTTGATGGTAATGAAGTGCACTTCAATAACATTTGTGAAATCACCGCAGACTTTGACACCAAAGGTTACTGGCACAACAAAAATGGCTTAAGTGAACTAACTGAAGCCGACAGAGTATATGTGAATGGTTTAGCCCCTTACGCCTCTCCAAGTAACTACTTTGGAGCTGGTGACGAGCCATTTGACGGTAAATTTACTGGTGGAGAGCCAGTTGAAGCAGCATTTAGCGGCGATTCTGCTATTTGGATGGCCGGGACTTGGCAATCCGAAGTGTCACAATTCTTGGTCGATAGCAATGGCAACGCGGACCTTAACGAGCATAAAGAGCAGCTAGCTCAGCAACTACTCGCATTTATCTTTAACACTCGACATCGCCCAACCTCTGAGGGTTTAACCCAAACTACCGTTATTTGGTTTGGCGATCAGTGGATGTCTATTGGAGATATCATTAGTAACGCGGTCAGCGCTTGGGAAGGTTCAGACATCAATCAAATTGATCAGATCAAGACGGTTTTGGATGGTTTGAATAACAACGATGATGTTCCAATTCTGCCATCGTCGTATGAAGACTGTCCAACACCTGACTTCACACAGCCAGAATCTTAAAGGTTATCCCCAAAAACGCGATTGCCCCCCTCACCTAAATCGCGTTAAAAAAAACGGAGCTTCCTCTTTTCAACAAATCATATTGCCATTAAGCGCTCTGACATGATGCTATTTTCGATTTCGACAACCATGATAGAACAGCACAGACGATAACGAATGTAATCGACGCTGCAATGAAAGAGAACGCGATTGACGTTGTCATACCAAGTGCAATAAAGCCGACACATGAAACCAAAGCAACAGACAGCGCATAAGGTAACTGAGTTGATACGTGGTCAATGTGATTACAACGAGCGCCTGTCGAAGACAAAATAGTCGTGTCCGAGATTGGTGAACAGTGGTCACCGAATACTGCACCGGCCAAAACTGCACTTAGCATAGGAAGCATTAGTGCGATGTCAGTTGCACCCGCCATATCACCAGCGATTGGTAACATGATACCGAATGTACCCCATGAAGTACCGGTTGAGAACGCCATTAGACCCGACAACAAGAACAGGATTACAGGTAACCAATGCGGATTAATGTTACCTTGAGCCATAGTCGATAGGTACGAACCCGTCTTCATGTCACCGATAACAGAACCGATTGTCCACGCAAACACAAGGATAAGAATCGCACCAAACATCGATTTAGCACCAATCCACAGTGTGCGAGTAATCTCAGTCAGTGGTAGACCTTGTTTTAGAACAGTAAACAGAGCAACGGCCAAACCAAGTAAGCTACCGTAAATCAGAGACGTACCCACATCGGTATTCTCGAATGCACCTAACAATGCAAACTCTTTACCGTCAGCAGCCAACGCTTGACCACCGGTGTACATCATCGAAGCAATTGTCGCGACGATAAGCGTAACAATCGGTAGGATTAAGTCAGAGACTTTACCTTTTTCACTCTCACGAATGTCCAACTCTTCGTTGAGCTCATGCGCTTCTTGAGTGTCGTTCTCTTTGTCTTTGTCAAAACCACGACCTTGAGACGCTGCAATTTCATGCTCGCGCATCTTACCGATATCCAGACCAAACCACGCTACTGCAAACACCATTAACAGCGCAAATACAGCGTAGAAGTTCATTGGGATAAGACGCACATACGCCCCAAGCGCTGAATACTCAGTAATACCGTGTGATACTAAAATACCGCCGATGATAGTAATGATGTAAGCACCCCAACTAGAAGCTGGCATGATGACACACATAGGTGCAGCGGTTGAATCTAGGATGTAAGCCAGTTTCGCACGAGATACATAGAAGCGATCCGTTACTGGGCGTGAAATCGCACCTACAGCAAGACTGTTAAAGTAATCGTCGACAAAAATGAATACGCCTAAAAAGGCTGCAAGAAGTTTAGAGCCGCGTTTACTTTTCACACGAGACTGTGCCCATTCAGCGAATGCGCGAGTACCGCCAGAAAGTGTCAATAGAGCCGTTGTCATGCCTAATAGAATTAGGAAACCAACAATGCTCATGTTCCAAGTGTTAATTCCACCATCTTCAATGAAGACAGAAGACACTTGAGTACCTACATAGCTTGCAGTACCACCAATTGACCAGCTGTTAAGTAGAACCGCACCAAGCGCGATACCTACACCAAGAGAAACTAATACACGTCGAGTCAGAATCGCCAATGTCAGAGCAACAATAGGAGGCAATAATGAAACAGGAGAATGAGAAAAATCTATTAAATTCATGATCTTCAAAAACCAAAGTTTGGCTAGAGATCTACTGCAGACAAGTCACGCCTTCTTTATAAGAAACGTGCTCATGTTGAACTTAGCGACAGGGAAGCGAACACTCCACCCAACCCTACAGTAGCGCTCCATAGTTTAATGTAAATATACTATGGCAGTGTTGTTCCTTTCAGATACAACCCCAGCAAGGCGTTTTGATATACGACTTACTTCGGCAATCTTCGCCTTCCACTATTATTCATTGGCATCACCCCAATAATAGCTACTCTTCGAGACTGCGCCTCTACGGCAACAACAAACAATTAACCGTTAATTGTACAAATTAACAACAAATTGTCTGCAATATTGCATCAGGTAGCAGCCATTGTACTTATGATGAGAACCAATGCAACACATCAAACTAAATTAAACTAATAAATAATCGCCAACCCAATTTATAAACGTCGAACAAACAAATTGAGTATTGTGCAACTGAAATCACGTTAATTGGGTTGTTTATGAAACTTTATTACTACCATAAAAATATCATGGATTATCTAATATCGATAATTTAAAGAAATATGAATAACAAATACCGGCTTTGTTGCGTAATTCAGACGAGAAACCAAACCTCCTAAAGTTG